>JAAZLW010000030.1 GCA_012799135.1 Bacillota bacterium
CATGCTCCACAGGAAATACACTCATCATTGATCTTATAGGCCATTATTTCCCACCTCCCCCAAAACAAACATATAACACCTTCTCTATCCTACTATTTCACCCTAGGAGTGTCAACCACGGGGGAAGGGGCAAAAACGGCGAGTGGCAGAAAGCAAGGTATTGTATGCACTTATCAGCTCATCAACCGCTGGGGAGAACCGTAAATACACCGCCTAGTGCTCTGGCAGTAGGGCCATACCTACATTCACTCCGGATACATCCCGCAGTTCGGCCGCTAGAGCATTGAGCTCTGTTTCATCCGCTTCTATAGTTAAGGTAACGAGGCCCCTGGCCTTGGCGGGATCATGTACTCCGCTTCGACACAGAATTAGGTCCCCGTATTTGGTGAGCACCTCCTGTACCTGCGGCGCTTGCTCCCGACGATTACTCAGCAATATGCCCAGAACACTTAGAACCATATAATTTACCTCCAGAGATGCTTCCTTTGACAGTCTAGTTGGCAACCGTATCGAGTACCTATACCTAGCAACAGAATACCCTTTTCAGCTTCAACACATACGATACAACGCAATGCTACCTTGGCTATGGGCAATCGACTGCTGGGCGCTCACTTGCATAGAATTTCACAGCCAAATGTGGTATGCTGATACAGGGATACAGGTACATGGAAGGTTGCAAGGGGGGCAATGATTGTATGGCTAGAACAGAAAAACTGCTTGTTTTACCCGCTGAGCATGATCTGGTGGGCAGTCAATGTATCGCCTGCCACGAAGAACTCAAGGCCGGTGACGAGGTAGTGATGTGTCCCCGGTGTAAATCAGCCCATCATGCTGATTGCTGGCGGCAATCTGCTGGATGTCGGAAGCATGGGTGTCCACAAGTAGCCATCACCATCAAGGCTGAAGAAAGAAGGCCTCCTGGAGATGCCCACCTGCTCAAGCGCAGCCCCAAGCAAACTGCTCTTATGGTCGTTTGTATAGTCCTGGTTCTCGGGGTTGTTGGCTTTGCTATGCGGCCAGGACCGGATCCCGCAGCAGGGCGCATTAAGGTAAGCATCATGGTACCCGGTGGGATTCATGAAACCAACTACTTTGAGCCTTTTGTTGATCAGTTCAACAACGCCCAATCTGATCTGTATCTTTCCCTGGCGATAACACCATCTATCGCCTATGACCAGAAGCTTGTTGTGCTTCTGGGAGCCCGAGATGCTCCAGATATCTTTTCTCTTCTGGAGACACGCTATGAAATGTTTGCCGAGCATGAAGGGCTTTTAGATCTCACTCCATATTTGGAGGCCGAGCCTGAACTTATAGAGGAATTCTTTCCTGAGGGACCAGATGAGTACCGAGTGAACGGTTCTATCTACGGTATTCCCCATCCAGAGCGCAATGAGATCTTTACTATCTGGGCACTATCTCCTAACCCGGACACGGCCTGGCAGATACTGATCATGTTCCTGGAGAAGATCGCCACAGACTGGCCGGAGGAACTCAAAGGTGACATCACAACCGAGCCTTGGACGCTACCGATGCCTGGTCAGTTTTGATTGGGCTTACACGATTCAACCCTGTATATCCCGGGCTGCCTAGCGAAAGCCGGCAGCCCTTGGCTTTTCTACTCGAGTGGCCGCATTAGCACCCGGGCGGGACTCCCTTCACTGCCTTCCAGAAGCAGAGGTAAGGCCACGAGTTCGTAAAGACCAGGTTTTAGATCCCTTAGTTTCAATCCCTCGATCACCACAACTCCTGCTCCCAGAAGGGCCTTATGTACAGGGAACTTAGAGTTTGCCTCAAATCTCTCTACAGAAAGGTAATCAATTCCCACCAGTCGGATACCCTTAGCTACAAGAAATTCGGCAGCGGACAGACTAAGCGCAACAAAATCGGGGCGAAAGTCTCCCTCCATGGGAAAAAACGCACTTCTCGTTCGGAAAACAACCCGCTCAACATCTTCCCATGATACCCCTTCCAGATCCGATACTTCGATCAAGGGGCCATCTCCCTGACAATCAACCAGCAAACAAGGACCGGTAAGAATCTCTAGAGGGATCTCTTCGATGGTAGCACCACCGGCGATGAAGTGCCGCGGTGCATCGATATGGGTACCGGTATGGGCACCTAGATTTAGGTGAGTGCTTTGCACTCCATCGGCCTCTACTGTTGAGACCCGGTCCAAGACAGGCCGTACCTCACCGGGCCAGACCGGCAAATCAGAATGAAGGATCCAAGTTACATCAATCCATTCAGTCAACAAAGGCACCTCCCATGTTCTTTAGCATTTACCTGATTATACCATGTTCGGCATTGGTTAGTGGGCAAATAGCTGTAGAAACAGTCCTGGTCTTACCGAGAGCAACCCGACCTGACTTTCCTGGAATACCGGCCAGGTATATCCCATGGTCAAGTTCAGCCCGGAAGCAAATTCGTAGCTTAGCCCCAGGCTGGAACCCAGCTCCTTCTTTTGCACTTGTTGCCACCCACCTATTTGCACGAAACCGGCAAGCTTAGGCCTTAGCCGCCGGGAAAGGCGGATGATCCCTTGGCGTGTGGAAAGATTGCCGGTAAAATCGCTTTGGGCCATTTTTGCCGCACCGTGCACCCAGATCTGCCATAGATCGTTGGGCTCAAATAAGGCTTCTCCTGCTACCTCCCACATCGCCATAGTTCCCTCCACCAGGCTCGTACCGAGATGCAGCTTTCTTTGGCAATGAGAGCCACTGGTCTTTCTTTGGCTAACACCCAAGCTCAGCTGATCTATCCATGTTCCGGCCTGGGTTTTGACTGACGCCGGTGCTCTTGCCCAGCCTAGATCGAACAAGATCTCTCTACCAAGCTTACCCTCCAGTTCCAGACTCCCTTGCCAGTGGGGGCTGCTTGAGCTTTTCGGGTCCGGAACCACCCACTTCCCGCACCCCTTAACTGCCCAATTCTCCCAGGGAGCATAACGGGCTGAGAGGGATATTCCTTCGGAACTACACAGGGTATCACAATTACTTCCCTGGCTCATGCCAGAGCCACTGTTGGCCTGCCCTGATGCCTGCTTATTGGTATGGACAAGGTTTAGCTTCAGGTTCTCAGTTAAGTCACCAGCCAGGCCAAGGGCCCATTCTTCAAAGCCTCCCTGGGGTTGGTAATCTTCACCGCCCAATGATACCCCTTGGCGGCCCTGGATATAGGGCTGGATGTTGCCTTTCCCATACTTAGCACCGATCTCTGCCACTGCTTGTATTGGATTACCTGTTGTGGTAGCCATGTCACCAAGGTTTTGCCTTAGGGATAGCTCGGCATTCCACTCCAGATCCCGTATCTTTCCCTGAACCTCTAATAATCCATAATGGCTCTCGCCTTCCTGGGAGGACGAGTGAGTCGTTTGGCGTCCATACCCTAGGCTCCATTGAGGAAGTCCTACCCCCTGGTAGTTTAACCTTTGCTCCCAGCCTCCCGTACTCTCCATGATTCCATCCGATCTGGGCGATGCCACTACATCCTCCACCATCAATACTCTCTCTTGCTTCATGACCAAGGATGTGGTCCACCCGCCGGCCAGGTCTACCTCAAGAGCGATGGCCTGGGATTGAGATTCTTCCGCCACTCCGATAGGGACTAGCTGTTGTTTGTCTTTAGATGATGCTTTCTCTAGGCGCTCTCTTACTTGCTGCACCAGCTTATCCAGTGAATCACGGGCCAGACTCGGTATCTTGTCGGCATTTGCGGCTGTTATTCCCCGAAACCCGCCATACCTTGAACCCCTATGCCCCCAGCCACCACCAAATCGCACTCCAGGGTAGATCTCCAGGGCTGCTACCAACTGCCAGGCCGATCGATCGCTACTCGCTGAGCCTGGAGAACTTGCCCCATCGGAGCCTAACGGCAAAGCTTCAGATGAGTAAGACCAGGGGCTGGACTTACTTCTCAAGTTTGTCTGGATGCCACCCTCCAGTCGCAACTTCTCACCACCGATCCGGCCCCGCAGACCGGTTAACTTCAGCTGCCCTCCTATCCCGGTTTCCAGATAGCTGGCGACCATTCCCCATCTAGGTTGGTCAATGGCCAGCTCTATCTCTTTCCAGGCGATGTCCTCGATGCTACTACCCCCAGCATAGGTCACTAAGATATACTGATTTAGCCCTTGAGCATTATGGGTACTGACCGCACGACCCAAAGTAACAAGCCCCCTGGCATAATCCACTCGGTGAAGTACCGGTGCCTCTTCGTGCCAGAGTCTACGTAAAGGATCCCAGCTGAGGATGGCGACCTCTACTGAGCCCTGTTGGGGACGGACCCTAGATAGGGCAAATGGTCCCGAGGTATTGTCTGCCGGATACAGATCAAAGGTAGGCCACGATTGAGGAGCTCCGTAGAAGCCCCTAAGTACGATTTTACCAAAGCGAGCTGCTCCCAGAACTCCCGTAATCGGGATCTCTTGATCTGCCACTTGGCTTTGGGGTAGAGAGTGTCTCCAGTTACCACCCTCCATGGCCCACTCCCTCCCCTCCAAGCGCAGCCTCAGCCCATGGGTAGGAAGCTCGCCCAAGCTCAGCAAGAAAGGTTCTGCAAGTGGAACCAAGGGGTTACGCTCCAGGTGCTTCTCTAGCTGTAGAGTCTGAAAGGGAAAGCCCGGCCTGGCCATGACGGGATCGGGTTCCAGTTTTACTTCCATTGATACATCGAAACCTAATGGTACCACAAGATGGCTATCCAGCCCACTGCGAGGTGAAGTGGCAACAAAGGGCCCAGCCGTCACCTCCACCATCCTGGATACCGCCTCTGTCTTTGTTGCCTCTAAACGCCCATAGCCAATCGCTCGAGCCTCAATCCACCCACTCTGTCCACAGGCATCCAATCCCACCAAGAACCAGATCTCGGCCTCACTGAATGCACCTTCTGCTAGGGGCCCGACCTCCCAGCGGATCTTGGTCTCCCGTTCTTTGCCCTCTTGACTTGCATAGAGCCGGCCGGTTGTTCCTTGGCCTTTCATATAGCCAAAGCCTGCCGGTAGTTTGATCTCACCGATAGCATCCAGCAGTTCCCTAGTACCCGAATTGGTAATTCGCAAGGTAACCCGCAGAAGATCACCAACTGCAACATTCTTGCTCGAAAGCTGCAAATCGACATCCAAGGCCCGGTTAGGAAGCAGCTCTAACTGAATCTCCCGGGCCTCATACCCATCTAAATGAAATAAGTCACTAACGGTTGCCACATATCCCGGCATGCTAGCTTCCAGATAATACTCACCGGCAGGAAGATACGTCAACCGATAGGCACCATCCCTATCGGTGGTAGCCGTGGCTACTTGCCGCCGGCCTCTGGTGTATAAAGCCACCTGTGCACCGGCTAGGCCTCCACCGGTATCGGCCCTAGTTACGTTGCCATAAAGCGTACTCTGTCCGGCATATTGGCGACCGATGATTTCTATCATACCAGCTGCGATAGGCTCCTGCCCTGATAAAAGCACCACTCGATAGTAATAAATGCCAGAAGGCACGATCTCACCGCGGCTATTTAGGCCATTCCAAGATACTGTTGCCCAAGCACCGGCCGTCTCCCCATCCGAGAGGGATGTGACCATTTTACCCTCCGCGTCAGTGATGATCACCTCCACCTGCTCTGGTCCACTCCCCGGCAACCAGTACCCGATGGTCAGGACTCTTTCTCCGTCCGGGCAAAAGGGTGTCGGATAGGCCCAAGATTGTATAGGATCGAGATTGGGGCTAAGAGTAAAATACAGATCTGTAGTATATTGCCCTGGCAAAGGTGGGTCCTCCCAGCTAGGGGAAAAGCGGTAATCAATGCAGATAACTGTACCCGTTTCCTCGGTAGGGTCAGCGGGACCGTAGACTATCTGAGGTGTATTGGCCTGAAAAGGGGTCCACTGGGGTGGGTTGCCATCATGCATCGCCCAGGCCAGCCGACTGGCGGGAATCTGGGTCTCCGGTCGGTCGGTATTCACCAAATCACCTTTAGCTTCGATGGCTAGAGTCCACGTATCTCGTGGAGCTATGATCAAAAGCTGAGTGCCACCAGCGATTACTACCGGAGGCTGTGACGGGTCAATCTTGCCGAACTCGATGAGAGGGTTCCCACCACTAATCCCGATCGAGCCATTAGCCTCTACCTCCTCAACCAGGGAAAGGCCCAGCCCGAATACCACGATGGATATCGCTACATACAGTAGTAGGCTATATTGTTTCGCTCCATGCTCCGGCACGCCCTGTTTTGCCTTAGGGAAGACTAGAACCACAAGGAAAGGCAACCTCCTTCCCGATTGACTTTCATCTGTCGTGCCCTTATCTTTGGGCGATGGCATCAACAGCCATCACATCTAGAGTGCGCTCAGTCTCCAAAAGAGGAACACCTTCACTAGATAGGCTAACCCGCATAGTATAATGACCCGGAGCTAACGGTGGCAGCAAACCGGTGATTTGGCCACTACCTCCTGGTTCGACTTCCTCAGAATCTACCGATACCTGGGCCTTTACGCCACCGGCTGGATCCATCACCAATAGCTCGCCCCAAGCCCGCCAAGCATCAGTCCCACTATTATGAACCACCAGCCTAAAAGGAGTAGCCTGGGCCGCATACACACGGTCCGGATACCAGCTCACCAAATCCCCTTGACGGGTGGCCAACGCGTAGGGCTGGATGATCCGAAAGGCCCACTGATCTGCCTCTATGGAACATCCCCCACCAGATAGGTAAGCGTTCACGTAATATGTCCCCACCGCTAGCTCCTGCGGCTGCCACCAAAGCGCAAGCTGTCGCTGGCAACCGGGCAACACAGTCACCGGCTGTACTGGTAGCCGAGTGTTTACATCACCTGTACTACCCGCAATTTCTATATATCCCGAGCAACTGGTATGTACTTTACCCCGGTTGGTGATTACCGGGAAGACCCCGATGGCTTCGCCTGGACTTGCCTGCTGAATATCCAAGCTGGAGACAGCAAGATCTGAAGGTCTGCTACCGGCTACCTGCAGCAAAGTCAACACCGCCAGTCTGGATACAGCTGCTGCTCCCTCCTGTCTGCTTGAGGGGCTGATTTCGAAAAAGATTACGGGATATAACCCGCCCTGCACCCCGGTGAGATCCCCCACAGTCGCTATAACCGTTTCTGCTTCACCCGGCTCCAGCTGCAAGCTGGTTTTGTCTAGTTTTAGATATGTCGCCCCCCACTCTCTCTCTGGCGGCGAATCAAAGTAGATCGGTGAACCATTCCATCGATGTTCCCCTCTCCCCACATAGACCACTACTTCCATCTGGTAATCAGTAGCGTTTCTTACCCGTACCGGAGGTAGTCGATCCCCTGTCTCCACCGTAGCCACCAGACGAGCGGGGCTGACGACCACACCTCGATTCATACCATCACTGCCTTGAGCCTTGGCACCAAATGCCAGTAGCATAATTCCCAAAGACATGATCAGCATCGCTCTTGGAGTTCTCACGATCTCTGCTCCTCTCTAGGTTACTCCTTTCTAGATTGCACCTTCTTTAACCATCGACAAACGGCGGGCTTTGACCTGCCTCTAGACCGGCCCCTGGTGGCCTTCAAAAGCCAAGAACCAATCACCTATCATTGCCTAATAGGTCAGTCCTGCGGTGTATCGCAGAAGGATTCGATAATCCCGCCCCTCCTCTAATGGCCGATCACCATAGTCAGCTACCAAACGCAGATAAAACTCAACACTCTCACCGTTGTTGTCCGTAGGTGGCTGGCTGGGAACGATTGAGCTAGGGATAGAGGACACAGCCTGCCATGGTCCTGAAGGGCTTAGCGACCACTGCAGCGGATGAGTAAGCAGCGCGGCATTTGATACATAAGCTCCCACTCCCCGATCAAATTCCTTCATTCTCCCATCAGGTAAGTCACAGCTGATCTCAATACCCCAAGGGCTATTGGCCTTCACAGATACTGCCAAGGCTGAGGATGTGACTTCCTTTCCGGGGACTACGTCACTGGCCATAGCGAGAAAACTATCCGGCCATGCCACCACCGCAATGCTTGGTGCGATGCTCACCGCGACTGTAGTGCTATTGCTTTCTTCCGGCCCAGCCTGCACCCTTCCGCAGCCTAGGTGCGCTACACAGATTACCACCACCAATAAACTGAATCTGTACCGCAACCACACACCTTCTTTCTTTGAATTGGAATGGAGCTTTGTCCAGTCTCACCGTACCTTGGTCAATTTCTACTGGCCCGTTGGTTTATTTATATTGTACTCTACAGAGCTCTTGCCCCTTGTCGATTCATGTCGACCCCGCATCGAGTATAAAAAAACCCCCTCTCCCTTTTACCAGGATTGGGGGCAGAAATCTATCCAAGCTAGCTTTGACTATCTATCGCTTCACTCCCGAGGCGGCCTCGGCCAGCAGGGCATCGACCTTATCCGTTTTTTCCCAGGGTAAATCCAGATCATCCCTACCGAAGTGACCATAGGAAGCCACCTGCCGATAGATAGGACGGCAAAGGTCCATCTCCCGAATAATAGCCGCGGGGCGCAGATCGAAGACACCGCTTACCCAGGTGCTAATCAACTCATCGGGATACAGACCGGTACCAAAGGTATCAACCATCAAGGATACCGGCCGGGCAACACCAATCGCATATGCCAGTTGCACTTCACAACGCCGGGCCAGCTTAGCTGCGACAATATTCTTCGCCACATAACGGGCAGCATATGCGGCAGAACGATCGACTTTGGTCGGATCCTTGCCGGATAATGCTCCACCACCGTGACGGCCCATACCGCCATAGGTATCCACAATGATCTTACGACCGGTCAAACCAGAATCACCAGCCGGACCTCCCACCACAAATCGACCGGTGGGGTTTATATAATACTTGGTCTCGGTATCGAGAAACTCCGGAGGTATAACAGCGGTGACTATCTCCCGTACGATATCATCATGCAGCTGTTCTTGCTGAATCTCGGGATGGTGCTGGGCTGAAACTACAACAGTATCCACCCGCAGGGGACGCCCATTTTCATATTCCACAGTTACTTGTGTCTTACCATCGGGCCGTAGATAGGGGATGATTTCGGTCTTGCGAGCTTCGGCCAAACGCCTGGCTAGTTTATGGGCTAGAGCAATGGGTAAGGGCATCATCTCCGGTGTCTCATCAGTAGCATATCCGAACATGAGTCCCTGATCTCCGGCACCCAATGAGGATACCCCGTCAGTATCTCCTTGCCGAGCTTCCCAGGCTAGATTCACTCCTAAAGCGATATCGGGACTTTGCTCATTGATGGCTGTCAGTACCGCACAAGTATCTGCATCAAATCCAAACTTAGCCCTAGTGTAACCGATGTCTCTCACGGTGTCCCGGACAATCTTAGGGATGTCCACATAGCAATGGGTGCTAATCTCCCCCATCACCAGTACTAAACCTGTAGAAACTGCAGTCTCACAGGCCACTCGCGCCTCTCGGTCCTGCATCAATATGGCATCGAGTATGGCATCAGAGACCTGATCACAGACTTTATCAGGGTGTCCTTCGGTCACCGACTCTGATGTAAATAGGTAACGTTTACTCGACATGCCGAGCACCTCCTTTTGCAATAAAAAACTCTTCCCATTTGGGGGAAGAGGCTACCGGCTAGCAGCCTACTCATCTCCCAGAATGGTCCACATCCTGCAGGAATTGGCACCACGCTCCGCATCTGGTCGCCGGTTGCCGGGCTTCATCGGGCCAGTCCCTCCACCTCTCTTGATGAGCAGCAAAACTATATAGTTCCTTAGACATACCTAGTTCTATGTCCGAGCTTATGGTATCATTCTCCAAAATGAAAGTCAATGGCAGGAAAAAGGGGCGCAAGGGCCTGGCGCTCAGTTGCTGCAGCTGCCAGACCCTTCGCTGCTCCCACTCGCCTCAACCTAAAGTGTGATCCCTTGTCAATGCACTCTTAGCGCATAAACAGCGGAGCAAATACCAAGGCGACGATGGTCATCAATTTGATGAGAATATTCAAAGACGGACCAGAAGTATCCTTGAAGGGATCGCCAACCGTATCACCTACGACTGCAGCCTTATGGGCATCGCTGCCCTTGCCGCCATGGGCGCCTCCTTCGATATACTTCTTAGCATTGTCCCAGGCACCACCGGAGTTGGCCATCTGAATAGCCATAGCCACACCCACTACCAAGGCGCCGGCTAACATCCCACCCAAGGCGGCCGATCCGAGGATAAGGCCCACAGCAATCGGCGCTATGACCGCGATTAGGCCAGGAACAACCATTTCCTTCAAAGCTGCCTGAGTGGAAATGTCCACACAGCGAGCATAGTCTGGCTTTGCTTTACCTTCCATGATCCCAGCGATAGTCTTGAACTGACGCCGAACTTCCTCGATCATCTCATTGGCAGCTTTACCCACTGCTTCCATGGTCATGGCTGAGAAGAGATAAGGCAGCAAGCTACCGATGAAGAGACCCGCAGTTACCATTGGATTGAGGATGTCGATACTCGTAAGGCCTACCACCTGTGAGTAGGAGGCAAATAACGCCAGAGCCGTCAAGGCAGCTGAGCCAATGGCAAAACCTTTACCAATGGCTGCGGTGGTATTACCGACCGAGTCCAGGGTATCGGTGATTTCCCTTACTTCATCTGGGAGCTCAGCCATTTCCGCAATCCCACCGGCATTATCCGCGATAGGCCCATAGGCATCCACGGCAATGGTGATCCCGGCAGTACTCAACATACCAACCGCCGCCAAGGCTATACCATAGAGACCGTTGGAGACATTGCTACCCCCACTGGCGGCAAAGAACGCAACAACAATGCCGATGGCAATCAAGAATACAGGAATCGCTACAGAATACATTCCCACGGCCAACCCGCTAATAATCGTGGTAGCCGCACCGGTTTCGGACTGCTGAGCAATCCTCTGTACCGGCGGATGCGCGTCAGACGTATAATACTCTGCTGCCCGCCCGATAGCTATACCGACCAAAAGACCTACCAAAACTGCCACAAAGGGGCTTAGGGATCCCAGTAGTGACTTGCTCAGGAAGAAAGCTGCAATGATAAGCAAGACGCCACTCACATAAGTGGCCCGACTCAATGCGGCTTGCGGATCACGATTACCCTCTGATTTGGCAAACTGAGCGCCGATGATGGATGCAATAATTCCCAAAGCGGAGAGTGCCAAGGGGAAAAGCGCACCTTCAGACCCGTAGGCGATTATACCTAGGGTAATAGCGGAGATAATGGAGCCCACATAGGACTCGAACAAGTCAGCTCCCATACCGGCCACGTCCCCGACGTTATCTCCCACGTTATCGGCGATAACTGCAGGGTTGCGAGGATCATCCTCGGGAATACCGGCTTCTACTTTACCGACCAAGTCCGCACCTACATCCGCGGCCTTAGTATAAATGCCACCACCTACACGAGCGAATAAGGCTATGGATGATGCCCCTAGGCCAAAACCGGTAATAATCGCAGGGTCACCATAGATACGATAAAGCACGCCGATACCCAGAAGACCCAAACCTACCACCGATAGCCCCATAACTAAGCCGCCGGAGAAAGCTACAGATAAAGCATCATTCAAGCTACCTTCCCGGGCGGCATTGGCTGTTCGTACATTAGCTTTAGTGGCAACCTGCATACCGGCATAGCCGGTAGCCAGCGAGAAAAGAGCACCAATCAAGAAGCAAATCGCTACTCTAATGCCCAGTCCCGGCACAAAACACAAGACCAAAAACAAGACAACGATGAATATCGCCAGTGAGCGATACTCCCGCTGCAAAAAGGCCATGGCTCCCTCATGAATATAGGAAGCAATCTCCTGCATGCGAGGAGTGCCTGCTGACACAGTACTGATTTTGGCCGAACGCATCCAGGCAACTAATAGTGCTGCCACTGAGGATAGAAAAATCAGCCACGTATAACCCACACTTCATTCCTCCCCATTCCAATTTCCTAGAGAAATCCTCTAGATACACGTCTCTCCCCCCACCTACTAGCGAGAAACTACAAGCCTCCTTCCCGGTATATGCCGGCCCTGCCCGGTATGCTAACTCAACCGCATCAGATCTGGCCGGGCACTGGCAATCTATCACTTTGGCGGTCTAATGTTCCTTCACCGCAACCAAGCTCTATTGTAGCATACGGGGATTGTCCTTTCAATTACCCCGATTTTCGAGCAAGAAAGACATAATCATCTGAATATCTGGTCTTCGCCACACAAGATCACTTCGGTTCTTGCTAAGGCTTCCTCGATCAAGGCCTTGACCGGCAGTTTCCTTTCCGCCTTTTCCACCTCGGGCAACTTAGGATGAGTTTCGGGATGCCTGGGCACAAAGATGGTACAGCAATCTTCATAGGGCTGAATGGACAGTTTGTATGTTCCGATCCGCTCAGCCAGATCCACGATCTCCATCTTGTCTGCACCGATTAAGGGACGAAATACCGGCAGCTGGACTACCGCATTAGTGGCTATGATACTCTCCATAGTCTGACTGGCCACCTGTCCGAGACTCTCTCCGGTAATCAGGGCCGCTGCCCCCTGCTGCCGGGCTATGGCTTCAGCGATCCTGAGCATCATCCGCCGCATAATAGTGATCATCAATTTCCCCGGACAGAATTCATTGATGGCTTTTTGAATCTCGGTGAAATGCACCACATGCACCGGAATGGGCCCTCCATAGGTGGATAGTACTCGGGCTAGATCCAAGACCTTTTCCTTAGACCTTTCACTCGTGAAGGGATAGCTATGGAAATGCACCGCTATGGGTGCAACACCCCGTTTCATCATCCGGTATCCCGCCACCGGACTATCGATGCCCCCCGAGAGCAGCAATACCCCTCTACCACTAACCCCCACCGGCAGCCCCCCCGGCCCGGGGATTTTCTCTGTATATACATAGCTGTAATGCTCCCGGATCTCCACCTCCAGGGTCAGCTCAGGCTCATGCACATCCACCGACAGCTGGGGAAACTCTTGGAGCAGCAAAGCACCGAGATCTCTGCTCATGATTGGAGAGGTAACCGGAAACCCCTTATTGGCCCGGCGGGTATTGACCTTAAAGGTCAGCTTGCTCCCATCAAGCTGCTTTTCCCGTAGGTTAGCTGCCACCACCTCTAGGGCCGCCGCTTCGATGGCCTGAACATCCAAAGGTACCCGCACCACCGGGCTAAAAGAGGAGATGCCAAAGACCCTTTCCAAGCGTTTGACCATATCTTCCAGATTGGCCTGTAAGGGAACATATAACCGGGCATGGGCCCGCTCTACTTCCTCGATGCCCAGGCTCTTGAGCGCTGCTTGGATATTGGCCTGTAGGCGCTGTTCAAAGACATGCCTGTTCTTACCTTTGGTGCCAATCTCACCATACCGGATAAGCAGTAAATCATACATATTGCTGCCTCCTACCTACTGCCGCTGAAACCGCCTGAGCTCTGCCACTGTCTTTTTGATCAGCTCTGCGGCTAATTCCACTTCTTCCAGTGTATTCTCCGGCCCGAAGCTGATCCGAATACTGCCTTCTGCTATCTTTGGTGCAACCTCCATGGCTGCCAGCACATGACTCTGAGATGCCCGCTTGGAGGAACAGGCAGAGCCGGTAGAGACAAATAGGCCTTCGCCGGCCAGAGCATGGACTAATACCTCGCCTCTGACCCCGCGAAACCCGATATTGATTATATGGGGTGCATTGGCCAAAGGTTCACCGTGGATGTGAGAGTCGGGGATTGCGTCCAGAAGTGCGAGTAGGCGTTCCTGCATTTGCCGCCACCTATCCACCCGCTCTGCCATATATCCCATGGCCAAGGCCACCGCCCGGCCAAAGCCTGCGATACCCGGTACATTCTCTGTGCCGGAGCGAAGGCCCTCTTCTTGCCCACCCCCGGTGATTTGGCTGGCTAATAGCACTCCGTCCCGGCAATAAAGGCTGCCCACACCTTTGGGACCCGCCAGTTTATGACCACTGGCACTAAGTAGATCCACGCCCAAATCACCCACCCGGCAAGGGATCTTCCCCAGGGCCTGGACTGCATCAGTATGAAAATAAACGGCCTTATCCCGAGCTTTGACTAATCGCACCATCTCTGTGATGGGCTGTATGGTCCCGACCTCGTTGTTGACTGCCATTACCGTAACTAAGACAGTATCATCCCGCAGTGCATTCACTATGGCATCTGGAGATATGTAACCTTTGGCATCGGGCTTTACCAAGGTATAATCGCAAAGCTCTGCTTCCCTAAGCAGTCTTAGCGTCTCCAGAATCGCAGCATGTTCTATGGCAGAAGCTACTATATGCTTGCCCTTGCGGGACCTTGCCTGCAGAACACCGCGAATAGCCAGATTATCTGCTTCGGTACCCCCAGAGGTAAAGTATACTTCATCAGAGGCGCAGCCTAGAGCCTGCGCCACCTCATCTCTGGCCTGCCGCACCCAACGCTCAGCCTCGAGGCCCAGTGTATGTGGCGAGGAAGGATTGCCGAAATTCTCCAGCATCGCCCCCTGCACCACCCGGGCTACCTGGGGATCCACTCGGGTGGTAGCCGCGTTATCAAAATAGATGATTCCAGCCATACCCTACCTCCCGGTTCTTCTAGTACAGTACTATAATGCAAGTCTTTTTGCTCCATCCTCTGCCTCACATACATAAAGCTCAGGACTAATGCCGGTTTTACGCGCGTAAGCCTCCCGAAGACTACCCACAAAGGCCTCGACAGCATCTGCCTTTACCAAGTTGACAGTACACCCGCCAAACCCTGCCCCGGTCATCCTGGCCCCACAAGAACCCTCTAGCTCCCTGGCCGCCTCCACCATAAGATCCAGTTCTTCACAGCTTACCTCATACAGATCCCGCAGGCTCTCATGAGATGCTTTCATTAGCAGGCCAAACCTCTCAATATCTCCGGTTCTAAGGGCCTGGACACTATCCAAAACCCTTTGGTTCTCGGCAATTATATGCTCACATCTCTTGGCCACTATGCCAGGCAACTTATCTTTATATTTGGCAAAATCCGCTACCGTAACATCCCTAAGGGCTTTTACTTGCGGTAGATACTGTTGAAGGATTTCTACTCCTTTTTCACACTGGCTACGGCGCTCATTGTAAGCAGAATCCACCAAGCCCCGTTTTACCATTGTGTTGGCAATCACTATTTTATACTGATCTGTAGGTGGTAGTGGCACCAGTTCGTAGCCAAGCGAGCGGCAATCCAAGAAAAGGGCATGACCTTTTTTACCTAAGCCGGAAATAAACTGATCCATGATACCACAATTCACACCGACAAAGGTATTCTCCGCGGCCTGGGCGATCTTGATCAGGTCCACCATATCAATCTCAAACTGCCCCACTAATCTGGCGGTCAAGCCACTGGCCATCTCCAGAGCCGCCGATGAAGACATCCCAGCTGCCAAGGGCACATCGCCACTGAAGGCGCAATTCATACCTCGAACCGGCAAACCCCGCTCCTGCAGCAACAAGAGTACGCCTCGGATGTAATTGCTCCAGGCTGCCTGGGGATCCTTTTCAATCCTGTCCAGGGAGAAACTGGACTTGCCGTCTACGTCAACAGCATAGAGATGTACCTGGTGATCATCCCGGGGCGAAGCCGCCATAATAATTTCCCGGTCCACTGCCATTGGCAGCACGAAACCATCATTGTAGTCTGTATGCTCCCCAATCAGATTCACCCGACCCGGGGCCTTAACTACCTCCACCGGTTGTCCGCTGTCACCAAAAACCTCCCACAGTTTGTCCCGGACTAGCTTAGCACGTTCCAGCATGTTGGCCATACCATTTCCTCCCCGATTGGTCATAGCTTCACCGAGCAGAAGCCATCATGGATCTACACAAGTGACTGAGTCCTTACGTGCGCTCATGTTCTACTAATCATCGATTTCCTCAATGATCTTGGGACCGGCTTCCCTTAGCTCAGCGGCCTTTGCTTCCGGTGCGGAATCATTGATAAACGTACCGGCACCAGACTCGCACCCTGCCAGGTACTTCAGTTTATTGGCACTGCGATGGGGCGGGTAGAACTCGATTCTCAAATGCCCCTGTCCTTGGAATTCACCACCGGTAGGGGCCTGATGTATTGTCATCAGATAAGGCAGGGAAAACCCGAACAGGTGGTCATATTTCACCATAACCAGCTTGAGGATGCGGGCCAAATCCCACTCCCACTCACTATCCAAAACGGCCAGTGATTCCTTATGCCCTTTAGCAAAGATATGCACCTCGTATGCATAGCGCGCGTAAAAGGGGATCACCGCAAGAAAATGTTCGCTTTCTGCTATCACCCGCCGACCATCATGCTTCTCTTCAGCCACAATATCACAGATTAGGCAATGTCCTGTTGCTTGGCGGTGCTTCGCCAAGGCCTGTAACTCTTTCTCTTGTACCGGCGGAATAAAGGGGAAGGCGTAGATCTGGCCATGAGGATGGTGTAGCGTAACCCCTACTGCTTCGCCCTTGTTTTCGAAAATCAGTACATACTGGACCTCGTCGCGACTCCCCAGTTCTTGGTAACGATCCTTCCAGACCCGAATCAGATTGCGAATATGTTCCACCGACTCCTCGACTAAGGTGCCTTCATGGCGAGGCGAGTATAAAACCACCTCACACTCACCTTTGGCTAAATCCACAGGCGAGATACCTGTTCCAATCACATCTGGCTCAGGCGGATGTGGCTGCAAAGAAGGAAACTTGTTCTGAAATACGACAATCTCATAGTCTTCTGCCGGTACCTCAGTAGGAAATGCCCCAGGCCGAGTAGGACACAGAGGGCAAAAATCCTTTGGCGGTTTATAGGTGCGATCCATTCGGTGGGTAGCCGTGATCACCCATTCCTGTCTCAGAGGGTGCCATCTTAGTTCCGACACGTCCCACACCCCTTTCCGGCACTGCTGCCATCAGGGCTTGTCCCGTCACAACCGTCTGTCTGGCAGCCATGCTTCCTTGTGCCTTTGGTCCTATCTGCAGCGCCATCTTGCTCATCACCGAATCGGTAATAAATCAGGTAACGCCCATCGTCTTTAGTGATTCGCTCTTTTTCCATACAGTTGTCATACCGCCGATGTCGGGCGGTATGCGCCTCCTCTCCTCCTTGCCTAACTGCGACTAACACAGATTCTTTCCCCTAGGCATAGCTTTGACCTATTCCAGGTTCAGCCTGCCAAGACTGAGCATTGAGTACTGTAATTGCGTACTGTACCATAAAGATCGCTAGCCAGCGATCGTCAGCTGCCAAACCCCTGGGGATGCTCTTTATGCCAGAACCAGGCAGTCTCCACGATGGTCTCCAGATCATGATACTTTGGCCGCCACCCCAGCTCCTGAATAATCCTTTGGGAACTGGCCACCAGCACCGCCGGGTCTCCCGGCCGTCTTTCCCCCTCCTCCCGGGCAATGGGCTTACCTACGACCTTCTCCACCATGTCAATAACTTCCCGCACACTAAAGCCTTCACCATTACCCAGGTTGTAGACACTAGACGCTGCTCCCTCAGCCAGGGCCTCTAGAGCTAACAGGTGGGCTGCAGCCAAGTCGGCAACATGGATATAGTCTCGTACACAGGTGCCATCCGGAGTGTCGTAGTCTGTACCGCAAATAGTGACATGCTCTCTTTGCCCTAAAGCCACCTCAAGGATAATGGGAATCAGGTGGGTTTCAGGCCGGTGGTCTTCACCAATCTTACCACTGGGGGAAGCCCCGGCAGCATTGAAATACCTTAGTGATATGTGCCGCAGGCCATAGGCGTGATCATATCGAGCCATTATTCTCTCAAAGAACAGCTTGCTCTCTCCATAGGGATTGGTGGGAGCCTGGGGATGCTCTTCCGTGATAGGAGTTGCAATTGGTTCTCCATAGACAGCTGCTGTCGAGGAGAAAACAATATAGCGAGCACTGTGGCGCACCATGGCATTGAGCAGATTCAGCCCATTGGTAACATTATTATGGAAATACTTGTCCGGATGTTGGACGGATTCACCCACTAGGCTATCAGCAGCCATGTGTACCACTGCTTCAATATCATGCTGGGCGAAGATTCTATATAGGAGACTGGTATCCGCCAGGTCGCCTTCGATGAACTCACCCCCCAAGAGGGACTCCCGGTGCCCTTTTTGGAGATTATCTAGGATTACGACCCTATGATCTCCTGTCTTCAGCAGCTCTTCCACCACATGGCTACCCACATACCCAGCCCCACCGGTAACAAGGATGTTCACCCTTAACGGCCCTGTCCCACTAACCCCTTAGGGCGAGAAGGACACGCCTTCTCTCCTCTCCGTAATCTAACGATTCTCTACCTTAACCGCTCTTTACACACTACCATCAATGATACCCATACCTGGAAGATTTATCAACATGCTGGGTTGCGGCTCCCACGAGGCATTTCTTAAGCTTCCATGGTCCACTCGAAATCCTTGTCGACAGGATAGATTGGGCGCTTGACCTTTTTGTAAGGGATAGTCTCCAGTAGCGGATTTGTGTCTCCGGGTGTGAGGGCCAACATCGGCCGCTTGGTCAGTGCCTGGTATTCCGGGCTCAAATACCCGCTTTTGACTATTATCACTTTGTAATCCAGAGGATCCAGTCCTAGGTCCTCAAGGAACTGCGGATCATAGACATCGGTCCGCCCTGCAGTCACTATAGCTGTAATATCATCTATCTTCAGAACAGCGGATGGGATGCCCTTGCCGGTACCGATCCTCTCCACATAGGCTCGTATAGGAAGTCCCCTCGGCTCTTCTTCTGTAGGGTTCACTCTTCCTAGCTCCAGTTCTACATATCGGTTGGCACCAGCTTCCAGGCATTTTTCATATGAGCCTTTGTCCACAATCACTGCCACTAATGCGTTTCTAAATGAACGTCGAATCAGCACATCAAGTACGTTGCTTAGGTCCTCCGATGAACCGGCCGTGGGATTATCACCACAATCAGCAATTATTACCGGTGAGGACTTCTCACCCTCAGCTATGTCCAGACATTTATCCAGATCGTAAGCCTCGGTTGTAAACACAAACTCGTCCCGCTTATCCCATATATGCTGGGCTAAGCGCTTCGCCTCTCGTTTGCCCACCGACATATTCGCTTTACTGGTTACGGCTACAGCACTGACACAGCTATATGGCACATCTGCCCAAGGGAATCCGAGGAATATAGATGATGAAATAACATCTCCCACCTCGGGCATATGCACTAACTCTTTGATAATCTCCGATGTTGGAGGCAGCCTGGTTTCGGACTGCTCGCCTGATATGATCACAGGAACACTGACCCACTCAGTACATAGTTCAAGCGATTCCTGCATAGCCCGTATTGCCAACTCGCAAGCCTTCCGACCAGTGGCCACCTTATCGACATGTGGAGCCGTCCTGTAGCCCACAAAGGCATTGGCGTTGGCTATCATCTGCTCGGTAATGGTAGCGTGTAGATCCAGAGCACAGACAATAGGTACTACCGGACCGACTAGCTCGCGCAAGGAAGCAAGCAGATCACCATCGGCATCTCCGATACCTTCTACATACATGGAACCATGCATACCCAGGACCACAGCATCAAGTCTGTCCGCCTTGCGGATTCCTGCTAATAAACGCCCCTTAAGATTCTCGTAGGCATCCTTGGTAATCGTGCCAGAGGGGAGTGCATGGCCAAAAAGCGTCGGGACAATATCAATCCCTTCCTCCCGGCATACCTCGATGATTCCCTGCAGAGAGGTATCTTGTACTGCTGGAGGGATCCTGAGCATTTCATCCCCTTCCGCAACCTGGAAATCATCCAGTGACGTCTGTAACGCGGTAAACGTATTGGTCTCATGCTGTAAACCACCAATTGCTATGTGCATGGGTGTACGCCAACCTCCTTTAGCTGCTCCTGTAGCCCGGTATTCTATTCACTTTCAGACTAATCCTACTCTGACTAGATACTCCAACGTGCCAGTAAGCGTTCAGCGTTGCGGTGCATAATATCGTGACGGGCCTCGTCACTAATCCGAGCGAACAAGATCGCTCCTGCAGCATAGTGAGGACTATACCAGGGCATATCAGTTCCAAAAAGCATCCTCTCGGAAGAGACGGTGGCTACCATGTGCTCAATAATGCCATTGACATGCAACCATCCTGCAGGAGATTGACCTGCCCCTGAAGGAGATAAGCTGAAATCATGGGATACATACACGGCCGTAAGTTCCAGGTATACATTGGGGCATGCTCTAGCTACTTCGAGAGAAGCCTCCCAATCTCCGTAGCCCGAGTGACCCATCAGGAAAATCGCCTTGGGATACCGACTGGCTGCTTCCCCAATCTGTTGAGGCGAGCTATACGGACTCTTCCCCCATGTATGCGACAAGACAAGCAAGCCATGAGCATTTGCATACTCGAGAACGGGTGCATATCGCTCACCATCGACCGGGTAATTGTGATAATCCGGAGCCAGCTTGAACCCCACAAATCCCTGACTCTGCTCATACGCTGCTCCGGCATTCGCTATGGACTCATGAAAATGGGGATTAACCACCCAATATCCTAGAAATGTATCGGGGTACTGCAAAATCGCTTCTTGAAGCGCTTCGTTTGCACCCTCTAGGTCTCCAAAGAGGCCATCATGGGCAGAGCAGACGAGCCGCTTGACACCACATCTTTTCAGTCTTCGTCTAAGTTTCTCTACAGGCTGTGATGGCAGATAACCGGCCCGCAAAGGGCCAAAGTGTCCATGCATATCCACTATTGGACATGTCTCGGACTTGCCGTGCTCTATATATTCACGTGCAACAGCGGATGGGTTACCGGGTCTCATAGTTGCACACCCTCCAGAAGTCTTTTCAAATTACCAGCGGCAATCGCTTGCTTGCTCGCTGGATCAATTTCGGCCTGAGTTAATCTAAGTAAAGCTGAGCCACTGCAATTGTTCGGGAACCCTGAGCCAAACAGCAAACGCTCACAACCATGACGTTCGCAAAACTCCTCGATCAGCCCATCTATAATATAGGTGGAGGTCTCCAGATAAAGGTTGGGATACTCATCGAGAAGTGGCCGTAGCATACGCTCAAGACTTCCCGGACCCTGGTTGACAGCGACAACGATTAGCCTGGGGAATTCTGCCAAGAGGTTGCCTATGCTAAACAGGTCATCCTTCACAAATAGCGGTATGTTTCTTTCAGATAAGCTATCGAATAGACTTCCGAACGTAGAGCGATTTAAAGCATATTTGTGCTCTTTCGGAAACGCCCAAAGCGTCCTAACTCCGGCACCTTTCATGGCTTTGATAAATAACTCTGGTTTCTGTTGCTCCCCGGTTTGAGAGGGCATGATGGCCCAAACCGGTTCAATCCAGGCATACCGTTGGACTTGCTCGGAAAATCTCACATTCCATGCCTGAGGCGAGCTAAATCGCATGTTGGCATGATGAACCAGCGCCCTGTCAATGCCACAAAAGTCCAGTTCTTCCCTTAGTTCTGCTACATTCCGAGCATAGCGCCACGCCGGTATGGGACCACTACCAATACTACAGTTGCAGTCAAATATCTCCAAGCAGATCCCTCCACGATTCTATACTCCTCTGTGCTTGACACGATCAACCCTTAAGTGCACCACTCAGAGCTCCAGCAATAAAATGCTCTGACATAAGCCAAAAGACGACCATGACCGGTAGTGTTGCGACAGATGAAGCGGCCATGATTAAGCCATAGTCAGCAAAATCTAGGCCCTTCATTAATGCAATGGACAGCGGGACAGTAAACATTTTCTTGTCTTGGAGAATAATGAGCGGCCATAAAAAATCATTCCATGAGTTGAGGAAATTGAGTATAGCTAATGCACTTAGACCTGGTTTTACCACCGGAAGAGCCAGCTTATGGTATAGTTGGAACTCCCTACAGCCATCTATGCGCCCGGCGTCCAGCAGTTCGGAAGGAACATTGCTCATGTTCTGCCTCATCATGAAGATCCCGAACGCATTAGCGCTGAAAGGGATGATCAAAGAAGCATATGAATCCACCCATCCAATCCTCGACATGACCACAAATAACGGGACCAAGGTTACTTCTGTAGGAATCATCATTGTTCCCAGTAAGGCGATAAAGAGGAAATCCCTACCCGGAAACGAGTATTTGGCAAAAGCAAACCCCCCCAGGGAAGCAAAGAACAGCGATAGGACTGTATAGCAAATTGCCACCACAGTACTATTGAGAAAGTGTCTCGGAAATAGACTCTGAGTGAATAGATTGCTATAGTTGAGTAAAGTTGGGGCTTTTGGGATTAGTTCCGGTGGATACACCCAGATATCCCCTGATGTTTTGAAAGATGAAGTAAACATCCAATAAAAGGGCAACAATGCCATGATAATGCCTATGGCTAATAAGAGATAAAGTGCTACCATCGATAGATTCGTCGATCTGCGGTTTCCCTTAGATGCAATTGCAGACACCATTTGAAACCCCCTCTACATACATGCCTTTATTCAGCTGGGTTACCACCGAAAGCCTTGAGGTTGATCACTGAAGCAACTAGAACTATTAAGAACAAGACATAGGCAAGAGCAGAACCATAACCCAGCTTGCTATATCTAAAAGCATTGTTATAGATATAAGTGACCATCGTCTGTGACGAGTTGTTTGGACCACCAAAGGTTAGAATATATGGCTCTGTAAATATCTTGAACAATCCAATGATGGACATGATTAGGCAGAACAAGAGCACCGGTTTGATTAAAGGCAAGGTGATATGGCGAAAAGCTTTCCACGCATTGGTGCCATCAATGAGACCTGCTTCGTACAGTTCGTGAGGAATAGCCTGAAGACCCGCCAATAGTATCACCATGTTGTAACCCGTCCAACGCCAAGTGATCAATAGGACAATAGAGAGCTTACTCCAGGCTTCGCTGGACAGCCAAGGAATAGCCTGCAGGCCTAACCATTCCAGAAAGTAGTTAATCAGCCCGGTATATGAGTCATATAGAAGCGAGAATACGATAGCCACGACCACAACCGAAACGATAATGGGCATGAAGTAAATGAGCTGCATCGTAGTTCTACCGCGGACAACTTCTGAGTTCAGCACGACAGCTAGTACAAGAGCCAACCCCAGCTGCAAAGGAATGTTCAGAACCAAGATATATACTGTGTTGTACAGAGACTTCCAAAAGAGCTCGTCCCTCAGAAGGTCCCGATAATTGGCTAAACCTACAAATGTAGGTATGGATATGCCATCCCAATTGTGTAAGCTGATCCAAAACGAGTATACAAAAGGAAATAGCATAAAAACGGCAAATAAGATGAAGAACGGTGAAATAAACAGATAGGCATGCTTTTTCTTCCAGATTCTTTCTAAGAGTCCCTGTTGCATGGATCCTATCCCTCCAAACACTCTATAGAATTCATTGGGGTCCCCCAAGTAACCAGACAAATGGTTTATGGGGGACCCTTCCACTTACCCCTATGTCACCTAGCTCGTTAGTACAACTACCTACTTAGTGAAGCTGGCCTTAATGGCTTCACCCTTAGACTGCATAGTTGCTAAAGCATCCTCAAGGGAAATCTGCTTGGTCAGGTATTGATAGGCAGTATCCCGTACCATATCATCTAGCTCGCCAAAATAGGGTGAGTAATAATAGGTTGGGATGTCTTTAGCGATTGACGCAAATAGCCGGTTGAGCGGCTGATTGCTAAAGTACTCATCAGGCTCATCGAAATACGCATCATCATACGTAGTTTCTAGTGACGGGAACAAGTTATACGTCTTGAACATGTGTAGCTGACTATCCCTATTGAGTACTGCAAACTCCACAAACTTCCAGGCCAAATCAGCCTTCTTTGTCTGTTTGGGGATAGCTAGTACAGAACCACCTAAGGCCGCTGCCTGTGCACCACCGGGCTCCATAGCTGGCATTGGGAAGACTCCCCATTTACCGGCCATTTCCGGCGCCTGGCCTTCGATTACACCGGCAAACCAAGCTGCACCAGGTACTGTCAAGAATCGACCGGATTTCATGGCTGCATACCAAGCCGGAGAGCGCATCTTAATATTCGTGATGGCGATATCATCAGCATGCATCATGTCATGAAGCATCTTCAGAACCCGTGCCATTTCAGGTGTGTTCAGAGTAATGTTCTGATCTGCATCTAGATAGCCTGACCCCATCTGATTAAGCATTGGGCGAATATGGTAGAAGTTGACGGAGTTCACATCCAGACCTGGATCGATCGCAATCATCTTTCGCCTTGAGGTCGAAAGCTTCTTGCCTAATTCGCGAAATTCATCCCAGGTCGCTGGGAATTCCTTGATTCCCGCTTCCTCGAAGATATCAGTCCGATAATAGATCCCGACCGGGCCGGTATCCCATGGTATCGCATAGATGCGACCATCTACCTGAGCCTCGCCCAGCTTACAGGTGTTTATGACATCGTAATACGGTTCCAACCGATCGGTAACATCCATCAAGCCGGTCACATACTGCTGAGCTAGATTCCCTTCGATTCCGGTGACATCGGGAGCACCGGTACCAGCTGCCAACACGGTGAAGAGCTTCTTATGCATTTCCTCCCAGGCAATCTCTTGAACTTTTACTTTGACACCTGGATTAGCCTTCTCAAAAGCCGGGACGATCTCTGATAACCCCTTGGCCGCTGTACTCCAAGCCCAAACAGTCAACGTCTCTGCTGCTACAGCATTTAGAGCCAAGCCAACGTTGAGTACTAGACTAATGACTACAACCAATAATACTGGCTTTGTTCCCGTTAGCTTCATTAGTTAGTTTCCTCCTTTTGATCCGGTCTATTCGGCCGCTTCGTGCTACTTCGTTCTTCTGGCAAATCGTTCAGCCTACTCTCACACCTCCTTCCGACAACTACTGGACAACCATCCATTCAGAAAGCATCTATCAGTCTACCGGTAATGCGCCGGTTCCGATCATGTTTACTTGCCACTTCTTACCCAGTACTTCTTCTCTTGAGAAATCTTGATAACCATACAACTCACCAAACTGACTCTGGGCACAATCGTGGTTAGGTCCAGATATTCCCTAGGAGTGTGATAGAGTGTGCCCCAGGGTGGCAAGCCATCAATGGTCACCGCTCCACCCAAGGCGGTATAGGATGCGTCAGATGCTCCACCACAGAATTGATCAGATAATGTAAGGCCAATACTGCTCCCACACTCCTTGACCAGGTCGGTGAATTTACCTGATTCGGGATGCTCCGGGAACGGTGGATGTCCCACATCACCTTCCCACTTGGTTACTGTACCTTCTACAGTACACTTGTCCATGATTTGGGGAAGCGCGTCTTTCACTGCCTGCACAGCATCCCAATCGTTGATTCTAAAGTCAATATCTGCAGATGCATGCCCGGCAACTATCCCCTGCTTTTCGCCACCACAGACCGTAGCCAAGTTAACCCTGACACCATCGATTTCATCGAGCTTCTGAACCTCAATCAGCTTATGGGCTAGCTCCAAAATCGCGTTCCGCCCCTGTTCCGGCGCAACGCCGGAATGCATCGATCTACCTGTGACATCGATGGTATAATTCATCGTGCCGGCTCTGCTCGTAATAAACTCGTCGGGAAATGTCGGCCCTTCCATAATTAGAGCAACGTCAGCTTCCTTGGATAACTCGGCGATCTTCTCACCAGACCATTTTGATCCTAGTTCTTCATCGGAGTTAAAGACCAAAATCAACTCTCCATAATCCTCAAATCCCAACTCATGCAAAACCTTCAATACATAACACTGACACAGTATTCCAGAGCGACAATCGTTGACTCCGGGGCCATATGCGTAATCGCCTTTGATAGAAAACGGTCGCTCTGCCGCAGTTCCCGGCTCCCAGACAGTATCTAGATGAGCCAAGAAGAGTATCTTGCTCGTACCCTTGCCCTTCTTCCTGGCTGTTAGGAAAGGACCATACTCATCATGCCAATCTACCGATGTAGTGCAGCCTAGCGCTTCCAGTCGAGGAACTAGGTAGTCTACTACCTTCTGCAAACCCACCAGATCCCTACTGCCACTGTCGGTATTTACCAATACTTCGAGATCTTTGATAAACTGGGGATACAGCTCCTCCGCATTTTTCACAACCTCATTGGGGTGCATCTTTGAACCTCCCGGTACAGCATATTATTTGCTAGAGACACCGGTTTTTGAGCCTAGTCCCTGTAGCAAAGTGCCAAGTTAGGATTGAGCAAATAAGGTGTCACAAATCCCTGCAAATCCGATAGTGGTAATACGTCTTCATGCAATTCATATCCAAGCTGCTCAATCATGACCGTCCTTCTCCGTACTATCCGCTGCCATACTTCCGGATATAGCTCTTTCAACTGGTTTCGCAACATCTTGTCAGCCAGTACCAACCCATCTTCAGTATGGATCCCAAAATACGGAGCAGGCGCTTCACTGATAATATCGCATTGAATAGCGGTTCCAGATTGTAGCTTTGC
>JAAZLW010000270.1 GCA_012799135.1 Bacillota bacterium
ATGCCTTGGCGATACAGGAGAAAGAGGAAAAAAGGATAGCCACCGACAGCACTAGGTGTGATTTGGGAAGCAAAGACTCCGGCAAAGTAGCTTTTCACAAAATCTCCATAGCTGATCTGCTTGGCTAGGGGCCGGAAGAGGTACCAGACTCGCATGAGGCGACTAGCCCAGCTAATGGCTAGAAGCGTCAAGGCCCCGATCAGAGGCCAAGGCTTGATTGCCCTTAAAGACAGCAGGACAGCATCACCGGTCAGGAAACGCTTGAGCAGCCAGAGCGAAAGTGGTCCCAGGATAATCGCGATCAAGCTATAGATAGCCAGGCGATACCTAGAACCGCCTTTCTCAACCCAAAATCGCCTCTGCTCTTGTGGGAGTGGAAGTGATAGGCCCAATGCTTCTACTTCTCCCTCATGGGGCTTTTCGTGGTCGGAGTCAGTCATGGCCCTTACCCCTATCTTTTACTTACTCTTTCTCTTTGCTAAAGACGAGTATGCCCGGAAATCGTCAAGAAGAATCGGGAAGCAATATTCGGGCTTATCCAAGACGGATTTCGCCATACAAGATTAAATATTGGAAGAAACGGGTATAAGAGCCTAGGATGGCTTGTATCAAGATGCTGGCAGTTACGGCAAATAGGATCGAGATCGATGAAGTAAAGGTAAGGGAGGCCGCCAAAGTAGGACATGATTGGAAAAATCCCATCTGGAGACGGGAAGATGGGACATTGGCAGAATGGTAAGAAAGGCAGAGGTTGACAACAGCTAGGTAGCTGGGTTAGAATTGCACTAAAGGATAATGATTATCAAAAGCAGGAGGGCTTAACATGAACCTAAAGGGATCCAAAACAGAGCAGAATCTGATGACTGCCTTTGCCGGAGAGTCCCAGGCTCGCAATAAGTACACGTATTTCGCTTCAGAGGCCAAGAAATCCGGTTTTGAGCAGATCGCCGCGATATTTCTGGAGACGGCTGACCACGAGAAAGAGCATGCCAAGCGAATCGCTCGCTTTCTAGGCCTCATCGGCAACACCGAAGAGAACCTGAAGGCAGCTGCCGAGGGTGAGAACTATGAGTGGACCGATATGTACAAGAACTTCGAGATTGTCGCCAGGGAAGAGGGCTTTACTGATATTGCCGACTTCTTCCGGGAAGTAGCAGAAGTTGAGGAAGAGCATGAAAAGCGGTATCTCGCACTCCTCAAGCGGGTTCAGGGAGGCACTGTATTTAAGAGAAGTGATGCTATTCGCTGGCAGTGCCGCAACTGTGGCTATGTCCACGAAGGAACTGAGCCACCTGAGGTCTGCCCGGCTTGTTTGCATCCCAGGGCCTTCTACCAGGAGATGCCGGAGAACTACTAAAGGCGAAGACAGCATGTGAATGAGTTGAGGGGTGTCCCGCCTGCCGGTAGAGGTGAGACGCCCCTCGTCTGATCTATTTCAGTCTAGCCTAACTTGGTATGAACATCACTTTGCTGGCATCCCCCGAGGCGTGGACTGCCAGTGCCTCGTGGATCTTGCCGAGAGGGAAACGATGACTAATCAAGGGTTCCACCTGGACGGCTCCGGTCCCGACTAGCTTTACAGCCCGGGCATGGGTGTGGGGGTTTATGAAAGAACCGGAGATCTGTAGCTCTTTGCGAAATACCTCATGGGGTTCGATGGCAGCCTGGGTACCTTGGGGCGAGACCCCAAACCAGACCACAGAAGCCCCCCTTCTAGCTACTTTGATGGATTGCTCTACTGTGGCTTTGACACCGGCCGCTTCAATCACCACATCGAAAGCATCTGATGGCAACTCTTCAGGTAGCACTGTTCGTAGTGCTCCCAGCTCTTTGGCCAGACCCCATTTGCCTTGAGCAGGTTCACTGACAGTCACCCGGCCTCCGGCAGCTACAGCAAGCTGCAATAATATCAAGCCGATCGGGCCGCCCCCTAGAATTGCTACCTCATCTCCGGGTTGGATGCGTGCCTGTTGCAGGCCCCTGATGCAGCAGGCTACCGGTTCAATGAACGCTCCGGCAGTAAAGTCTACACTAGGCGGCAGCAAGTGAGCTTGCACCTCCGGAACTACAGCATACTCGGCAAAACCTCCATCGATGTCTACACCCAAAGCTGTGAGATTCAAACACAGATGCTCTTTCGCGGAATGGCAATAATAGCAGGTCTGACAAAAGGTATTCGGGTCAATAGAGATTCGGTCTTCTAAGCTGAGGGTAGTCACTCCCTCACCTAACTCGATTACTTCTCCAGCATATTCGTGACCCAGGATAACAGGAGGCGTAGAGGCCGACTCTCCTTTAATAATATGGGCGTCAGTACCACAGATCCCTGCAGCCTTAACTTTGATCAAGACTTCACCAGGTCCTGGCTTTGGCACATCCTCTTCTGTTAATTGCAGGTTATTGATGGCCAGAAAACGTGCTGCTAGCATGTTATACCCTCCAATTCTCAACCTAACTCATACGACTAGCAAGACATTTCGATTTAGCATCGGAGAATCCTCTATGGGAAATTGGGGCCGATTTCCTTTGGGCTTCAATGGATATGAAGGTTTTGATAATAAAGCAGGAATAATCCCAATGCTCCCGAAAGATCGTGGATAGAAGGAGAAGTCGCGCCAAGAGAGAATAAACCTAATGTCACGCAAGTCAAATAACAGAAGTACTACTCTATCGATGTGCAAGAAACTTAGCTTGTATCTCCTATACATCACATCTCGCTTCCGGTTAAGGAGGAGGTGGTTGTCCACCTAGCCACTAGGAGACAGTGTGGTACTGTGAAGCGTCGAACACTTCAAAAAGCGTCTCTGGTGAAGGTGTGTAAGTTATCTGAAGGAGGATGTTTGCTAATGCGCAGATCGAGAAGAATGGTGTTTCTGGTGGCGGCACTGGTCCTTGTGGGCCTCTTAGGCATAGGGTCAGTCAGTCATAGCTCGCGAAGAGACCCTGTACATCGCAGGTCAACAGTGGGGACCACCGACCAGCTTCAATCCCATTGGCAAAGGCTCCATCGCTTGGCCGGTAGGTAACAACTCCTTATACGTCTATGAGACACTATATGGTTTTAACCTATTTACGGGTGAGTTGGAGCCAGTGTTGGCAGAGAAGCAAGAGTGGGTAGAAGACGACATGGTCTTGCGGCTCACACTCTTCGAAGACACTCGTTGGCAGGATGGCGAGCCGCTAACAGCAGAAGACGTTCAGTATACCCTTGATTTGGGCAAGGAATATCCGGTTGTCTATGCTGCCTGGTGGAACTATGTTAGTGAAGTAAGAGCTGTAGATGATCGGACTATCGATATCGTACTCGATCCAGAGAAACCCCATCGCACCTTGGTTCTACAGGATTTGGGCAATATCTACATACTGCCCAAGCATATCTGGCAACCCATCGAGGATGCAGGTCAGTCCCCCCAAGAAGTATCGAATATGGAACCGGTCGGTTCCGGGCCGTATAAGATCTTTAACTATAATCCACAGCAGATTACCCTAGAGCGAGATGAGAATTACTGGGGCATCAAGCACTTCGGTACACCTGCTCCTAAGTATGTCGCTCACCCGGTTTTCAAGAGCAATGATGCCGGTAACCTGGCATTGGAGCGGGGCCAGGTGGATCTCTCGCAGCAGTTCTGTCCTGAGATCTGGAAAATGTGGGAGGATAAAGGATTGCCGGTGGGCACTTGGTACAAGGAAGAGCCCTACTACATGCCGGCTTCCACTCCGTCCATTTACCTGAACCTTCATCGTCCAGGTCTGGAGAATCCTCTGGTACGCCGGGCCATCGCCTATTCCATTGACTATGCCAAAATCGCTGAGACTGCCATGTCCCGCTACTCCATTCCGGCCCGTTCGAGCCTAATCATTCCTTACGGTGTACCGGAACAGCAGTATTTCAGCGAGGAAAACGCCAAGCAATATGGTTGGGAGTATAATCCCGCTAAAGCTGTTGAGATCCTGGAAAAGGAACTCGGAGCAAAGAAGGGCTCTGACGGCATCTATGTACTACCCGACGGTACCCGTCTCGGCCCATGGACTTGCCAGTGTCCATATGGTTGGACAGATTGGATGACCAGTCTTGAGGTTGTCGCCACCAGTGCTCGAGCGGTGGGTATCGATATCCGGACCGAATATCCTGATGCACCGGTGTGGACAGATCGCCTCCAGAATGGCGATTTTGACATCATCATGAACACTCCGGCAGGAGGTCAGGGCCCAGCCTTGCCCTGGACTCGTTTCCGGGAAGTCATGGATGACCGAGATGTCCTACCCATGGGTCAGACAGCATATCGGAACTTCAACCGCTACTCCAATCCTCGGGTACCGGATCTTTTGGATAGAGCTGCTTTTACCAGTGATGAGGCGGAACTGAAGGAGATCTACGAGGAGCTTGACCGTATCTATTTGCAGGACATCCCGATTATCGTTTTGGAGTATCGGCCCTGGGAGTTCTACGAGTTCAATGAAACCTACTGGACCGGGTTCCCAACGGCAGATAATCCTACCGCACCGCCACAGCATCATCGTGCCGGTATCAAGATTCTCTATGTCATCGAACCCAAAAAGTAAGGATAGGAGCTGTAAAGGCGATTCGGGGGTCTGGATTCCAGACCCCCCGACG
>JAAZLW010000351.1 GCA_012799135.1 Bacillota bacterium
AGGGATATACTATAATTGAAAGAATAAGAACAACAACAATAGTAAAATAATAAAGCGTTTAATTTACCACTCCCTTTATAACAAATTATGCTTTAAGGCTTCCATTATAAAGTAACGCTTAATTCCAATATTGCACAATTCTTGCATTGAACGCTAAACAGGAGTTGATTTCTATGACTTTTGTTAAGCCAGGGAAATTCAAAGTTCGCGAGATCCTTGGACTATCACACCTTTCATCTGCTAAAATCATAGCCGGCCATAAAGGATTAGATCGGGTGATCAAGCATGTTACTGTAATCGATACGCCTGGGCCATACAAGTGGATCCGTGGTAACGAATTAGTACTTTCAGCTGCATATTTTCTTAAAAATGAGCCGGAAATACAGTATAAAATCATTCCCGATTTAGCTCAACTTAATGTTGCAGCTATAGCCATGAAACTCGGTAGATATGTAAATAACATGCCACAAACTATGATTGATCACGCGAATAAATATAGTTTACCTTTGATTGAACTACCATATGAAATTGCCTGGATCGATATCATTAATCCGATAATGACCGAAATCCTCCATCGCCAAGCCTCAATAATGAAAAAATCCAGACAGAGCTATGAAAGGCTCATGAACCTAGTCCTAGATGGATGTGGCTTTCCAGAAATTGCATCTGAATTATCATCCTTAATAGATTGTCAAGTAATGATCACAGATCAACGATGGAACTCTATTGCATTGTCCCCTGGATCTCACCATACTGATATTTATCCAAAGGATTTATCCTCTTTCAGCCAGGAATATTTAAAACAAGCATGGTATAACGGGACAATTCCAATTGATTCTGAATTTATTAACTTAAAAATAAGTAATAATTTAATAATTGTCCCTGTAATCGTAAAAGAGGAAGTTCACGCTTATATCATTGTTCCAAAGTGTGACAAGACATTAGACACTCTCAATTTAACCATTATTGATGATGCAAGCACCATATGTGCTGTGGAAATCCTTCGCATTAAAGCCAGCCAGGAAACTCAACGCTCCTTCCGTAACGATTTTGTATTGCATCTGATATCTGAGGATTTCAATTCTATTTATACTATGAATTGGCGAGCCAAAGCATTTAATTGGAACCTTTTTAACCCACATGTAGTGTTAAACATTAAAATTAATGATACCCAAGCACACTGTAAAGAACGAGATTTAGCTAAGGATAAATCTAACTTACAACAAGAAACCTCAATTCAAATAATAGAATCTATCTCTGACGCTGATGCGGGTTGCCGCAAACTCGTTGGTGTTGATAGAAATAATTATATTATCATGCTCCTTTCCTTCGATAAAGATATTGAACCCTCACTTGCGCGAACCCGTACAATTAGACTAGCCAAACGGATTCATAGCGAGATTAAATGTAGATTAAATCTTACCAGCGTATCAATAGGAATTAGCAATATGGTATCCAGTGCCCATAACGTTCATAAAGCCTATAAACAAGCAATACGTGCGATGGCTTTGGGTCAAAAGATTTTCAATCACGGTAGAATCACCCACTTTGACGAACTTGGAGTATTTCAAATTGTCTGCGAGGATCTAGATACTGAAGTGTATCGTCTATTTCACGAAGAGTGGATCAAGCCCATCGTAGAATATGATAAAAAATCTGGTATTAACCTTATTGAAACACTTAATACTTACTTTTTATGCAATATGAACATTATAGAAAGTGCTAAAAGATTATTCATACATGAGAATACATTTAGATACCGCATAAACAAAATAGAATCCATATTAGGGAAAAAATTATCATCAGGCGAAACTATGCTCAATCTATGGCTGGCCTTAAAAATGTATCTCACAGTTGCCTCTGTTGATTTTAGAGATAGAAACAGAGAAGATACATCATCAAAGTGATAAGTTAATATAAATTTAGATTCCCTAAAATTCCTTTTTGACTTCACTAAGCAACCCAGGGTTTAGGAATA
>JAAZLW010000271.1 GCA_012799135.1 Bacillota bacterium
ACATCCACGGTGGAAAACGAATACAAAAGCACAAAAAACGTCAGCAAAAGGGTTACCATATCCGCATAGGTTGTCATCCAAGCAGGAGCACCCCTCTTAGATGATCTTGGCTTACGTCGATAACTAGACATTGGTCCTCACCGTCCGTGCACTTACCCGACCAGCCCTATCTTCCTCTTCTGCTGGGACCGGGGCCCTGTTCCGTTGTTGTGGTGGTAAGAACGCCGTTAACTTCTCTTCTACCAGCCGTGGGTTTTCACCGGCTTGAATTGACAAAATACCTTCCAACATGATCTGCCGATATAATACCTCTTCATCACTACGACTGCGCAGTTTCCCAGCTATAGGCAAAAAGACCAAGTTGGCTAGGACCGATCCATATAGCGTCGTGATTAAGGCCAGAGCCATGCCTGGGGCGATCTTCTCAGCATCATCAATATCTGCAAGCATGTTGATTAGCCCAATCAAAGTTCCAATCATACCAAAGGCCGGCGCGTATGCCCCCATGTCCTCGAAGATAGCCTGACCTGCCCGGTGGCGTTCCTCCTGAAAGGCCAGTTCAATCTCCAAGACGTTCCGTACTAGATCTGGGTCGGTGCCATCGACAATCAATTGAATCCCTTTGCGCAGGAAGCTATCTTCAATCTGTGCCGCTTCCTCTTCCATAGCCAAAAGGCCTTCTCGGCGGGCTTTCTCAGCCAGACTCACCAATTGATCAATGATCTCTCGCCCCGAATAACTCCGATCAGTAAAGGCTACTCTCACCATCCCAAACACTCTGGCAATTTCCGAAAGTGAGTGATTAACCAAAGTAGCGGCTATCGTTCCCCCAAATACTACCAGAAGAGATGGCATATCCATAAAACCCTTTAGGGTCCCATCTACAGCAATGGCAGCTCCTAGAAGCGTTATTCCCGAGACAATCCCAATTACTGTTGCTAGATCCATAAGCTTTGGACGGATCTGGACACCGCCCACGCCTCCTCCCTGACGCGGGGCCTACAGACCCACACCCCGCCAATTGTTACAAATATCACCTACCACCACTATGACCCAAGGGGAGAGAAGCTTCCCTCCCCCTTGATCCAGTCCAGACTTAACAGTTCTAGCGTTTCAGATTAACCAATTCCTGGAGCATTTCATCTGATGTCGTTATGATCCTGGAATTGGCCTGAAACCCTCTTTGGGTAATAATCATATCCGTGAATTCCTGTGATAGATCTACATTGCTCATCTCCAAAGAGCCGGGTGTTAGCTTACCATTTGCCCCTCTGCCAGGTTGTCCCACCTCAGGTTCTCCCGAGTTAGCGGATACGACAAAGGTCGTATCTCCAGCTCGCAGCAACCCTGTGGGATTGCTGAATACAGCAGTAGCGATCTGCCCCAGACTCTCCGTAAGCCCATTGGAATACTCCCCAATGATAGTTCCGGACTCATCAACACTATAGCCAATGAGGGTCCCTTGCGGATAGCCATCCTGGCTCTTGAAGACCAAGGTCCCTTCAGAGGCATTTTGCACTACAGCCGTAAGATCGGGCATGATCGCCACGGGATTTGCTCCCGCAGGCTGGAACTGCAAAGGTGTACCCGAGACGCTGATTATGTTGCCTTTGGCATCAAAGGTGACTGTTCCATCATCGGTATGTGCATCCCCGCCTTTGGCTTCCCACCGCCAAGTACTGGTATCGGCAGCCACATCGGTTTTTGTGAAGATGAAATTGACTGAATGGGTATTGCCCAAGGAGTCAAATACGTCTACCGTCTGAGTTACCTGCGGTGGGTGTAGGGTACCAGAGGCTTTGACATCTCCTTCCGCTTCGATGGTCAGTCCGCCGATTGTAGCTTGGCTGCCCGATAGGGCCAGGTCAAACGTACTGCTATCCACAGACACCTGCGATAGAGGATCACCGTTCGTATCGACACACTCAAGTTGGCCGTTAGCACCATATCTGATCTTGACTGTCTCACTCGACGTTCCCGCTATCTTTAGCGCCCATTCACCAAATACGCCCGTTTCAGTCAGGTCTACGGTGTATTTATCCGTTCCCACCATGATTTCCGATTTGCTTAACTCCCACAACCCCTTTATCCTCGAATCCAAGTTCCCTCCGAACTTGACTGTAGTCGTAGCAATGGGGTTGATCGTCTTTCCCATGGGGATTTCCAGAGTACCGATCTCCTTGTCGGTATCGATAGCGCCACCAGTGGCACTCCAACCCATCACTTTCATACCATTGACACTGCTAGCCAGAGACCCATCACGATCAACACCAAACAAGCCGGCTCTAGTGTAATAGCGACGGGGTCCATCAGATAGGATAAAAAACCCATTCCCCTCAATAGACATGTCCGTCTGTCTTCCGGTCACCTCAGGGCTTCCCTGAGTGTGATCAGTCTCAATTGCACCTAGGGCCATTCCGAGCCCAATCTGCATGGGGTTTACACCACCCCGCCCCCCCTGTGGGCTACTGGCCGCTTGTAGTGTTTGGCTCAGAATATCCCTGAAGCTGACTCGGCTGCTCTTAAACCCCACAGTATTCACATTGGCTATGTTGTTGCCAATAACATCCATCCTTACCTGATGATTCTTCAAAGCCGAAACACCGGAAAAGAGGGATCGCATCATGGTTGCTTCAACTCCTTCTTATCCCCGGGTAGGAACCGCTTCTGTCGCTCCACGGTTCCTCGAGGCCTCCCTCCGGTCCAGCCCCTTCGTCTTTCCCGGGATACTTTAGTCATAGTCCTTACGTCTAGTCGGTCAGCACCGCACTGTCGATTTGGGTAAACACGTTTTCCTTAGCTGAGGCTCGGTCAACCACGGTAATCACTGTGCGGTTCTTTACACTTACCACAAATACGTTGCCTTCCATAACTATTAAGGATTCCCGAGCACCTTTGGCTGCTGCCTTCTCTACAGCTGCCTCCAGCTTAGCTATCTCCTCGGGCCCCAGTTCTACATTGCGCAGCCTGAGCCTGGCTTGAGCATGGCCGGAGAATTTCAGTTGTGACGTTTCCAGCTCTTGCTGGAGAATCTCCTGGAAAGCTCCTTCTCTCACCTGCTCACGCGCGGGCCGTGCCGCCTGCCGATCCCTAACTGGCTGTGGTGATATTGGTATGCGCAATCCTGGTACCTTGTCTGTCATGGTCATCACCTCTTGCTTACCAATGGGTCTTGATCTAGTTCGCTGTCGTGATCGCCTGTACCTCCCAAAGGAAGTAAGCCTGTCCATTAACGACCAGCTGTGGTACCCCGTCGGCAATGCGAATGGCGCTTACCGGACCTGAACCTATCTCTTCGGTATCAGCATTAACCACTACCACTTCCTTGCCCAAAAGGCTAGTGGCTTGACCGATCAGCCCGATTCTCTCTTGCTCCTGCATGAATTTCTCCATGGTGTGAGCCAAGTTCTGGGTCTGCTCCAGTGCAGTGAATTGAGCCAGTTGAGCGATGAAATCCTGGTCCTTAATGGGGTTCATCGGATCTTGGTATTTCAGCTGTGTAGTCAGGAGCCGCAGAAAATCATGCTTGTCCAGCTGATTCCCTTGATCGGTCATATTGACCTCATTGCCGGTATACCCAGAGGTACCGGTTTTCGCTACGTACATTGTCTCACCTCCGTGATGTGGGTCACTTGCCTGCCCATCTATGCTATATAATCGATGGTATTTCCCCACAGGTATCGCCCTGTCCCGGCAGCTACGCCCACGTTATCTGTGGTGCCGGTGCTCCCCCCAAACCAACCCATGGGTGGCCCGGGATTTGGATTTCCGCTATATGATTCGCTGCCATGGGAGCTGCCTCCGCCGACTTGGACAGACACATCCTGTACATTCAAGCCCTGCTGCATCAACTGTTGCTTTAGCTGCGGTAAACCCGCTTCAATCAGACTCTTGACTGTATGGCTCTCAGCTAAGAAAGTAGCTGACACAATCCCATTGTCTGTTGCGATCTTGATCTTTAGATCTCCCAAGTGTTCGGGTTTCAACTGCAGGCGAATCTCTCCATTCTCACCCTTCATCTCCAGCTCGACTTTCTGAACAATCTGCTCTACAACCTGCCTGACGCTAACAGGACTGCCGAGGATCGGGTGCTGCTCGACTCCCTCCAGAGAAGCAGATTGATCCGGTCGAGTATGCACAGCTGCCTCTATTTGCACCGAATCTTGGGCATCCAGTGCGGTGTCACGCATCTCTTCTGGTTGCTCTGACTCTATATCCATGGATGCCTCGACCTCGGTCCATCCATCGCTTGAAAGCAATGCATCAGGCTTCACCCTGTCAAGGCTGGGGCTATCGGGAAAGTCATGCCTTTCATCATCCAAGCCATCGGTTGCTCCAATAGTTGGGATAGACATCCTGCTAGGAGTCACTCGCGCCATTGAAGCCTGATGGACAGCAGGCTCTGGCTTCCAGTCCCTATCCCCCTCCTTGGCTGGGGTACTAGCACCTGCCAAGGCATCCAAGGCTGGATGGAAATGCTTCGCTTCTCCCACTGAGCCATCGAGGGGCTGTGGCGGTACTCTGCCGTATTGATCCAGGACGTGCAGCTTGCGATCACCATGGGGCGTCGTCAAAAAGCCGGCGTCGCCTGAGTCGCCCACACTCTGCGGTTCTTCGATATCTCCGCTGGGAGGCAAGTCCGTTCCTACCTCAAAGAGAGCCCGCTCCAATGGTGAGGATTGGGGTGGGTTTTCCACTGCCACCTGTGTAAACGAAGCGCTCTCCAATGAAGGCATGGGTTTCAACTGGGGAGTCACATTTAACCAGGACAGCTTCAGTTCGGATTCTTGCACTTCCATGGTCACTACGCCAGATTCATCAATAGCTGGCTGGACCCCTTGTTCGGAAGGACCGATCGCCGGTATCGCTTCCCCGAGGTTAGGCGAAGCTTCGCCTATGCCACCTGTGGTTGACCCTAAATGGTACGGCTCAAGCAAACGGGCAGAAACCCGGGATTTGCTGGCAACTGTCTCACCACTGTCCTTGCCCTGCCAAGCCATCTCAATTCGGGGACGTACCCCCGGTGAGGCTAATGGGCGTCTGCCCACCAGTCTGCCATCACTACCCTTGGTTGCTTCCCTGACAATGCCTATCTGTGGAGCTTGGTGGCTTGCCTTAACTAGCTCCAGCAATCTACCAGACTCCATCACCTCTACCACGGAGTTTTGCACTCGATCAGCAGAAAACCCAGCCTCACCAGTGAAGGTTTCACCAGCACTGGCAATGACCTTGGGCGCGCCAACAGCCGCTTGCACGTTTCCTTCCGGTCTGTACCCCCTTCCCCCTTCAGGCAGGACAGGCAACGGGGTTAGGTCCCCAGGCGCTGGCTCCGTGGGCAATGACCGGACATCTTCCAGCCTTCCTTGTGCGTGACCGTCCACAGGAAGAGCTGCCTCTCCCTTTTCTGCCATCGTTTCCGCGCCTACCTTAGGTGGAACTTGTACCATAGCCTCCAGCCGGTATGCCTCGTTGGTCAAAGCCTCTACACCGATTCCTTCTATGGCAGACAATGTACTGTCTTCGGTGGGCTCCCACACTTCGGTATCTGGTTCGGGGCCCAATCCCAGGGGCACAAACTGCCCATAGCAAAGTTGGTGGGTCGCTGACACAGCACGCTGTTCACCCAGCGGCTCTTCAAGGTGTTCTCTGTCCAAGGCCGGCTCTTTCTTACTCTCCTTTGATTGTCTGGTTTGCTCAAGCTTCGTGCTAAAGGACTCGCTGCCACCCTGATCTCTCTGGCTCATAGGTCCTGTTGGTTCGGGCACCAAATGGTCCTTTTGACCGCAGCCCAAAGCAGGCATCGCCAAATCTGTCAACATTTTTCATCACCTCCCTTCCCGGCCCATGGCTATCTGGGGCCTTTTCTATCATCTATACATCAAGGGTTGATCAGCCCTTGTTGCCCTGATCATTTCTTACTGGTCAAAGCCATACGGGTAATTTCCGCGGCCAATTTAGGGTCAAGGTTGGTAAGGATATTCCCCGCCACTTCCGGATCCATCTCTGCCAGAAGGAAAGCAATCATCTCTGGGCGCAGCTGGCTCATAATCGCTGCAGCGTCTTTCCCCTTCATCTCCGCATATATGGATCGCAGTCGTTCGAGCTCCAAGAGCCCGGCTCGGACGGCCTCTATCTCTTCCTTCAGTCCGAGAAGCTCCTCTCTTTCTTGTTTGAGCTCGCTTTGAGTTCTGGCCAACTGCTTTTCCTTGGTTGCCAGAGCTGCTGCCCTGGTATCCAGCTCCAACTGCTTCTGGATGAGTTCTCCCTTTTCTACCTCAACCTCTGCCTTCGTTTCTTCAATTATTGTCTCGGCCACCTGCCCAGCTCGATATGTCTCCAGGTGAGGGGCTAGGGCCGGCATGGCTTCAATACGCTGAACCAGTATCGGCTTAAGATCGATCACTTGCGTGGAGTGTAGCATGATAGCAGCTAAAATGATAGCTATGATTAAGCATGCAACTGCCAAAACCCATCTTTTCATGAAAAGGGCGCCTCCCGCTGCACAAATCTTGTCGCCGCTATATCATCTAGTTCCCGTTGCTCCTTACCTAAAACCTCCTGGCGAAACTCAGCATATGCCTTCTCGCGTAGCTTCTCTAAGGTCTCACGTTTGCGACGAGCAGCCAAATACTTGTCTGTCTGGTCCCTAATTGAGAGCTGCAACTCTTCAACCAGGGCCTTTTGCTGAGCTATGACCTGATCCAAGACTTCCAACCAACGCTGGTAGGCTTCCAGCTCCCCAATATCCAACTGACCATGATTCCTTTCTCGCCAGGCTGCTAGCTGCTCTTGCCTCTCCTTTTCCTGTATAGTAAGCTTCGCTCTCGCTTGACTTTCCAGGGACTGAAAACGCCCCAACTCGGCTGCGGCTTGCTGCTCCAGTCGATACCGAAGCTCTAGTACTTTTTGAAGGTTAAATTCGAAATGCTGACTCAAGGCTTTTCCTCCTGCTGGAGTATCCTCACATGCTGGTTAGCTCTAAGAGCCCCGCAAGAGCTGTATCCCAAGCGGTTCCTTCTGAGACGTCCTGTTGAAGGAAATTCCGAATCGGTTCCATTGAGGCAATAGCCCGGTCTACCCGAGGGTTACTACCACTTCTATACGCACCAATGTTGATCAAGTCCTCCATTTCCTGGAAAGCGGCTAACATTTCCTTCACGTGACCTGCGACTTGCTGGTGCTCTCTAGTGACTACCTCTGGCATGACTCGGCTCACGCTAGCCAAGATATCGATGGCTGGATAGTGTCCTCTATCTGCCAGTTTTCTTGTTAACACTATGTGACCATCCAGAATCCCTCGCACCGTATCGGCCACTGGTTCGTTCATATCATCACCCTCAACCAAGACGGTGTAGAAAGCTGTGATCGTCCCATTCTTGCCGGGGCCTGTACGCTCTAAAAGTCTTGGCAGTATGGCAAATACCGAGGGTGGATATCCCCTGGTGGCCGGCGGCTCCCCTACGGCTAAGCCAACCTCTCTTTGAGCCACAGCAAAACGAGTGACCGAGTCCATCATCAACAGCACATCATGACCTTGATCACGAAAGTATTCAGCGATAGCTGTAGCTGTATAAGCTCCCTTCAGTCGAATTAGAGCAGGCTGATCAGATGTAGCCACCACCACCACTGAGCGGGCCAGGCCTTCCGTTCCCAGATCTCGCTCAATGAATTCCCTCACTTCCCGACCCCGCTCACCGACTAGGGCAATCACATTAATGTCTGCAGACGTATTTCGAGCCATCATTCCCAGTAAAGTGCTCTTGCCTACACCGCTTCCAGAGAAAATCCCGATACGCTGCCCCTTGCCACAGCTGAGCAAGCCATCAATCGCCCTCACCCCTACGGATAGGGGTTCTCTAATCCGTTGCCTTTCCAACGGCTCCGGTGGCCGGTTATCCAGGGAATAGGTGGTCGATCCTTGGAGAGGGCCTTTGCCATCCATGGGTTTTCCCAAACCATCCAGGATTCTCCCCAACAGGCTGGGGCCCACCTCGACCTTGAGTTGATGGCCCGTAGCCTGAACCATACTACCAGGACCCACTCCCGCAATGTCCCCCAAAGGCATGAGAATAAGCCGCAGATCCTGAAACCCCACCACTTCCGCGGGAATACCCTGCCTGGAACCGGCAAAAATCCGACAGATCTCTCCTATGTTAGCTCTCGGTCCATTGGCTTCAATAGTAAGCCCAATGATCTGAGTTACCTCTCCATATTCGCGCACATCTTTGGCGAGCCTCACGCGTTCTAGGTACTGGCCGAGGGGGAAACCACTATTCAATACCCTCACCCTCCAGTAATTGGAGCAATGATTTGCTCACATTGAGAAACCGGGTTTCCAGCCTGGCATCTATTCGGCCAAACTCGGTCTCCAGCAAACACCCACCAGGCTCTACAGTAGGATCCGCAACAAGCGTCCAGCCCACTTTAGCACCCTCAGCAGAGTTCTCACCTCTACTTACTACCTCTTCTAGGGCCTTCAGTACCGTAGGATGTACCCGGAAGACTACCTGGTTTTCATCTTGCATCTCCCTGGCCACATCTTGGATGATTTGAACTGCCAGTTCCGGCTCTTGCTGAATCTGCTGTCGAATGATCTTCTCCGCAATGGCCAGACTCAAGACCACGATATCTCTCTCCGCCTGGGCTATAGTACGACTACGCACCTTCTGACAGTCCTGGGCAATCTGTGCCATCAGGGCCATTTGCTTCTGCATTTCGGCCTGTACTGCCGCCTTAGCCTTGGCCTGCCCAGCGGCATAGCCGTCGTCGTATCCAGCGCCACGACCCGCCTCAAACCCGGTTTTCCGTGCCTCTTCCTGTATCTTTACTGTCTGCTCCTCGGCAGCCGTCACTAACTCCACAACCTGCTCTTCGGCCTCGCGCAGCAACTCCGCAGCCCGAGTGCGGGCAGTTCGCATTACCGCAGCTGCATCTACAATGGCTGCCGCTGGATCGGTTTCTGTGCTACCATTTGACTCGGGAACCCCTAGTACTGGGCGGTTGTTCGGCTTCTTCCTATAGCCATTTTCAGTCAGTATTGGCCGGAAGTTGGCCTTAATAATCCTAGACAATAATCTCATCCTCCCCGCCCCGGGATATGATGATCTCACCCGTTTCCTCTAGCCGCCGAATCGTAGAGACTATTCTTTGCTGGGCTTCTTCAACATCTCTTAGCCGCACGGGACCCATGTACTCGATGTCTTCCTTCAACATGTCAGCGGCGCGTTTGGACATATTCTTGTAAATGCGAGCAGATACATCTTCACTGGCGGTTTTTAAGGCCAAAGCCCAGTCTCTGGTATCTACCTCCCTGATCACCTGCTGAATAGCCCGGTCATCAAGTTTCACTATATCTTCAAACATGAACATCCGTTTACGGATTTCATCCGCTAGCTCGGGATCCTCTTCCTCCAAGGTATCCATAATGGTTCTCTCTGTGACCCGATCTACCCGGTTCAGGACCTCTACCGTCGTCTCAAGGCCGCCAGCAGCGGTAAAATCCTGAATCATGAAGGAGGACAACTTCCGTTCCAAAGTACCCTCGATTTCCCTCAGCACATCGGGGCTGGTTCGATCCAGAGTTGCCAAGCGCCGCGCCACATCTGCCTGTCTTTCTGCCGGCAATGCTGAGAGAATAATCCCTGCCTGCTCAGGTTGGAGATAGGCCATGATCAGGGCTATGGTTTGTGGGTGCTCGTTTTGGATGAAATTCAGCAATTGTCCCGGGTCAGCTTTGCGGGCGAAATCAAAGGGGCGTACCTGCAGCGAAGCTGTCAGTTTGGTAATGACTTCGTGGGCTCGGTCTGCCCCCAGTGCTTTCTCTAATACCTCTTTGGCGTATTCGATTCCACCTTGGGATATGTACTCACTAGCTAGGCATAGCTCATGAAATTCAGACATGATCATATCTTTGTATTCAGGTTCTACCCGGGGCAAAGCAGCTATCTCCAGCGTTAGATCCTCGATCTCATCCTCTCGAAGATGCCGAAATACCTTAGCAGATACATCGGGGCCGAGAGTAATGAGTAATATGGCTGCCTTTTGCTTCCCCGTTAGTTCCGAAAACCTCATCGACATCGCTTTGGGCTCCAATCCCCAAACGGCTGGGAGGGGCCTGCCCTTTTCCCCCTTCTTGATACTCCCACATACTCAACGCTACTCTTCTGCCATCCAAGCCCGAATCAACCGTGCCAACCCTTCGGGATCTTCGTCTGACATTCGCTCAATTTCCCGTCTTACCCGCAAACGCCGTTCCTCTTCCGGCGAAAGTGGCCTTTCCATGATCTCTTCCTCTTCATCTGCCAAGAGATCTATAGTTGGCACTGACTCCTCCGCTGGCACCGGCTCCACCCCTCGGCGTCTGGTAGCAAACAGCAACAGCAATAAGGCCAGTGGCAGTAACAAAAGAACCCGCCAATCCCAAGTCCTCCCTGGAGTTATCCCATCAGGAACCCCGGCAGGGGCTGCCAAATCGGCTGCGAAGGCCATCCCGTCAACTTGTACAACATCGCCCCGTTCGGGCTGGAGTCCGGCAGCAGACGAGACCATGGCCACCACTCGTTCTCTTTGTTCTTCGGTCAGCTCACCATCGACCCAGACAGCCACTGATAAGTTTTGTACCTCGCCCGGAGCTTTCACCCGATACTTCTCGCTAATACTGATCTCGTAATTGCGGGTTACCTCTTCTTTCTCGTATTCCGATTCCCCGGTCACCGCCGGGGCCGTATATCCTGGAACATTGGAGGCTACTCCTGGAACCCCGCCTCCCCCGGTCCCCCGATAGGTCTCGCTGCGGGTTTCTTCACTAATGACCACGCCTTTACTGCCTACTACGGGTTCACTTCGCTTTTCTCGCAGTTCCTCATAGTTGAAATCCAGACTGGCGTTTACCCGCACCACCACTCGGCCTAAGCCGAATACGCGCTCTAGCATCGCCTGGATGCTGCGCTCCACATCTCTTTCATAGCTGCGTTCAATCTCCAGCTGTTGCAGTACCTGTCCGCTGTTTACAACCCCTGAATTAGCGACTAACCGATCGGATAATACATTCCCCCGGTTATCAATAATGGTCACATTCTCGGGGAGCAAGCCCTCAACACTACTGGCCATCAGATGAGCTATGCCCCGAATCTGGTTTTCCTGCAATACATGTCCTTGCTTCAATACCAGGAAGACCGAGGCCGTAGCCGGGTTCTGAGCTTCGATAAAGAGACTGTTCTCTGGCAATACTATATGCACCCTGGCATTCTCTATGGCTTCCAGCCCCATCAGTGTGCGGGTCAGCTCTCCCTGCAATGCCCGCAGGAGCCGGATACGCCGATCAAAGTCGGTCTCGGTCAAAGAGGTGTGATCCCATAGCTCCAGACCGACAACACCGCCTCGCGGCAAACCCTGGCTAGCCAGCTGCATCCTCACTTCATGCACTTTTCCTTGGGGGACTAGGACAGCACTCCCTTGCTGGCCTATCTGATAGGCGATATTCTGGTCCTTCAAAAAGGCGACGACCTCTGCCGCATCCTCGGGCTGCATCTTGGTGAAAACCGGAACATAGTCATCACCTGCAAAACGCATGGTTCCGAGGATGAGAAGCAGCAAGGCTCCACTGGTTATACCTAACACCAGCCAGCGCCGAGGCTTATCCATTCCTCTCCAAATGCCAAGAGACTGCTCCCGTAAGCGGGAGAAAAACTCGTTCACACACGCCACCATCCCTATCCCAGCAGTCTTTACCTACCGGGGCTGCCTACAATGACAAGCTGCGTCAAATCTGCATCCGCATGATCTCTTGATACGCTTCCACCAGCTTATTGCGAATGGAAACGGTCAAATCCAGGGCCAGGCGTGCTTTTTCTGCTGCCAGCACCACATCGTGAATCTCCACTGAGGCTTGTCCCATGATAAAGGCTTCCGTTAGCCGATCAGCATCCTTTTGCGCGGAGTCTACAGAAAGCAAGGCGTTCTGCAGGACCTGGGCAAAACCCGATGACTCATCCCCCTTGGTAGAACGAAAGCCTTGTGAGAAAACTGGTACCTGGCTTGTCATGGTTGAGACTCTCATGGCTTACCACCTTCACACTCTGACGTGACTCGACATTATCCGACTGATATTAATCGTGCTTAGCTATCCGCGACCAATATCCAGGGCTTTGAGTGCCATATTTCTAGAGGAATTGATGATCGTGATATTGGCCTCATAAGCCCGCGTGGCACTAATCATATCCACCATCTCGGTAACAACGTTGACATTGGGGTACTCCACGTAGCCTTCTAGATCAGCATCAGGGTGCCCTGGCTCATGCACACGTCTCGAAGGTGATGAGTCGCTATGAATTCCGACAACTCGCACACCGCCCCCTCTAAAACCCTGCTGTGTAGGCCGTTCTTCCGTCCGCGTGGCAAATACTGGTACCTGGCGTTGATACGGGCCCCCACCCTCAGTACGGGTGGTGTTCACATTGGCCAAGTTATTGGCTATAGTATCCATCCTGAGCCGCTCGGCAGTCAATGCAGAGCCACTGATTCGCAAAGTCCGAAAAATGCTCATCTAATCCCTCCCCAAGCAGAAGCCGATCAAACAACTCGTTCGCTAATTACTGTCCTCAACTGGCGAATCTGCCTAGTAAGCTGTTCCGCCAACACTTGATAGCGGATAGCCACCTCTGTAAGGGCGACCATCTCTCGTTCGATATCCACATTGTTGCCATCATATCTCATTGTAGAGGCATAGTCTTGGATAATCCGAGGAGTAGCGCCGCCTCCCTGATCGGCGAGGTGACGGGGATGGGTCATGCGCAACCCCACGGAGCCACTCCTTGTGTCTAGTGCGTTCGCTAAGTAGGCCTCGAATTCTACATCCTGCCTCTTGTAGGCCGGTGTATTGGCATTGGCATAGTTGTGAGCCCTTACCTGAAACCTCAGGCTTTCGGCGCTTAAGGCTTTATGCAGCAAATTGCCTGTCTTACCTAGAAGATCCGGTCCAGCCACTACCATCCCCCCCACCCAGAAGTAATGATTCTGCTTACTAGAAAGACGGGATCCAGGTCAAATACCAACACCACTAGACCCGAACCCCGGCTGGAGCACATCCTTGGTCTATTGGCAGTCTGGCTACCTTAGCTGCTCTGCAACCTTAGGCCCATGACTTTGCGTCTCCACCTTTCGATGGATTTGCCCTTAGCAATAGTCTTACAGGTAGTCTTTTCCACATCCCTAGATGAATTCCTGCTTCCACCTCGCTAAATATCCCAGAATTTAGGAAATCAGGGGGTGAGATCCAACTTACAAGATAAATCGACTTAAATCCTGATCTTCCACTATGTCCTCCAGCCGCTTGGTTACATACTTCTGATCAATTACAAACCTCGCACCGGGTCGCTCGGGCGCCTCAAAGGAGATCACCTCTAACACCCGCTCCAAGACGGTGTGCAGCCTACGGGCTCCGATATTCTCAGTTCTCTCATTGACCAATACCGCCAAGGCAGCTAGTTGGTCAATAGCATCGTCAGTAAACTCCAGAGTAATGTCCTCAGTCTCCAATAGGGCCTTATATTGCTTAATCAGAGCGTTTTCGGGTTCTGTCAAGATCCGGCGAAAGTCTGATTCACTCAAACTAGACAGCTCTACTCTGATGGGAAATCTCCCCTGGAGCTCAGGAATCAGATCAGAAGGTTTGCTGCTATGAAAGGCTCCTGCAGCAATGAAGAGCATGTGGTCTGTCTTCACAGGACCATACTTGGTCACAACCGTAGAGCCCTCTACTATGGGCAGAATATCCCGTTGCACTCCCTCCCGGGAGACATCAGGGCCATGCCCCCCATCTTTGGCCACAATCTTATCGATCTCATCAAGGAAAACAATCCCATCATTCTCCGCCCGCGACAGCGCCTCCGACTGTACTTCATCCATATCGATTAGATTTTGAGCTTCTTCCTGCTGCAGCAGCCGCCTGGCTTCCCTAATGGTTACCTTGCGTTTCTTCATCCGCTTGGGGAACATGCTACCAAACATATCTTGAAGGTTGATACCCATCTCTTCCATACCGGAACCGCTAAATACTTCCAGCATGGGTGGAGTACTGTCCTCCACCTCGATCTCTATTATGTTGTCCTCCAGTTCGCCAGTCCTTAAGCGCCGGCGCAGTGCCGCTCTTTGCTCCTGAATGTGTTCCCAGTCCGGCGCTTCCGTGGCCTCTCTATCCTCATAGGATCGACGGCCTCCAAATAGCACCTCCAGGGGATTGAACCCGTGTTCTTTGCGGGGCAATGGTACCAGAATATCGACAAGTCGATCCTCTACCCCTATAGCCGCCTGTTCTTCTACGTCAGACATGCGAACAGCTTTAATCATGCGAACACTTGTCTCCACCAGTTCACGGACCATGGATTCGACATCTCGCCCTACGTAACCAACTTCCGTAAATTTGGTTGCTTCCACCTTAACAAAGGGGGCATCAGCAAGCCTTGCTAGGCGGCGGGCAATCTCCGTCTTGCCCACACCTGTAGGACCAATCATCAGGATGTTCTTGGGCAGCAATTCCTCTCGGAGTTTTTCCGGCAGACGTCTGCGCCGATACCGGTTGCGCAAAGCGATAGCAACTGCCCGCTTGGCTTCATCCTGGCCTACGATGTATCTATCCAACTCAGCAACTATCTCCCGTGGTGTTAACTCAGACATGCTCGCAGCCTCCCATTGATCAGCCAATCTCCTCTAATGTGATCTGCTGGTTTGTAAAGACACAGATTTCTGCGGCTATTAGTAGGGCATTCTTGGCAATCTCGACAGCCGGCAGGTCAGTATGCTGAAGAAGGGCAGTGGCTGCTGCTTGGGCATAGGGTCCACCGGACCCGATAGCCGCCACCCCTCTATCTGGTTCGATCACATCGCCATTTCCGGAGATAACTAGCATATTGGTTGAATCCATTGCGATCATGAGTGCCTCTAGGCGCCGCAACACTCTGTCTGTTCGCCATTCTTTGGCCAGCTCCACAGCGGCACGAGTCAGCTGCCCCCGAAATTGCTCCAGTTTGCCTTCAAACCTCTCAAATAGCGTAAACGCATCGGCCGCTGTGCCGGCAAACCCCACCAGTACCTGGCCGTGGTAAAGTCGCCTGACCTTCTTGGCTCCGTGTTTCATGATCACTTTTTCACCAAAGGTTACCTGTCCATCTCCGGCCAAGGCACCCTTGCCATCACGCAACACACCGATAATCGTCGTAGACCGAATATCCAAAAGTGTTACCCTCCCTGGTAGAACTCAAATTTCCTCGACCAGCTCCACCTGATAGCCACACTCCTTATTGGAGCAAACAGCTTTCGGTTGCTGATTGCGTCGCTGTTTGAGAACCAGAAACTTGCCACATTCCGGACAGTTCTTGCCTACTGGCCGTTGCCAACTGGTAAATTCGCAATCAGGATAGTTGTCGCATCCATAAAAAGTCCTTCCCCGCCTGGTTCTACGTTCCACTATTTCGCCTCCACACTCGGGACAGGCTACCCCAATCTTCTTGAGTAGTGGCTTGGTATTGCGGCACTCTGGAAAACCGGGACACGCCAGAAAGCGGCCATATCGGCCTTGCCTGATCACCATGTTCCGGCCACATTTTTCACAGATCTCGTCGGTCTCTTCTTCAGCGATTTCGACTTCCTCCATGTGGGTTTCCGCTTTCTTTAGTTCGGCCTCGAAGGGCCCCCAGAACTCTTCCAGTACCTGGACCCATTCCTCTTGGCCCTCTTCGATTCGATCGAGTCGACCTTCCATATTGGCTGTAAATTCTATATCAATTATATTGGGAAAATGTTCCTTCAGAAGCTCCACCACAATATTACCCAACTCCGTTGGCGCAAACCGCTTCTCTTCGACTACCACATATCCGCGCTTCCTGATAGTGTCAATAATCTGAGCATAGGTGCTGGGCCGACCGATGCCCAATTCCTCCAGAGTCTTTACCAACATCGCTTCAGAGTACCTGGGTGGAGGCTGGGTGAAGTGCTGGTTGGGAGTTATCTGCAATAGCTTCAAGATCTCTCCTTCTACCAGCTCTGGCAACATGCCTTCATCCCCATCAGCCTGTTCATTATTGTCCGTGTTCTCAATGTAAAGAGCCATAAAACCGGGGAACTTGATGGCGCTGCCACTGGCCCGAAACGCGTATTCTCCGGCCTTAATGGACACAGTCACTGTATCGAGGATAGCCGGTGCCATCTGACTTGCGATAAACCGCTCCCAGATCAGGCGATACAGGCGCTGTTGATCCTGGGTCAAGAACGGTTTCACCTCTTCCGGCAGCCTTTCCATGGATGTAGGACGGATGGCCTCGTGAGCAGCCTGGGCCCCGGCCCGACTCTTGTATACCGGTGGTTTGGTGGGGAGATATTCACTACCGTAAAGCTCGGCTATCGTTTGCCGAGCTGCTTGTTGGGCTTCAGGAGCTACCCTTGTGGCATCAGTTCTCATATAGGTTATCAAACCTACTGTGCCCGCTGAACCCACATCCAGTCCCTAATAGAGCTGTTGAGCAACCCGCATGGTACGCCTGGCTGTAAAATTTAGTTTTCGGGAAGCCTCTTGTTGAAGACTACTAGTTGTAAAAGGAGGGGCAGGGTTTCTACGCCGTTCTCTGCGTTTTACCGATTCAACGATAAAATCTGCTTGGGCAGCGGACTTGACAATGGCTTCTGCCTCTGCCTGATTCTTTATATCTGCTTTCTTGCCGGCGATCCTATGAAGCTTGGCAGCAAACATCCCTTGCTTTGGCTCTGACTTGGTTGTGGACTGTAGATCCGCCACAACTGACCAGTATTCTTCGGGCTCGAAGGCATTGATCTCAGTTTCTCGATCACTAATCAGCCGTACAGCCACTGACTGCACCCGACCTGCACTGAGACCCCTCTTTACCTTTGCCCAAAGCAAAGGGCTGAGCTTGTAGCCCACCAGCCGATCGAGAATCCGTCGTGCCTGTTGGGCATCGACCAAATCCTGATTGATGGGACGTGGCACCTTGATCGCCTTCTTGACTGCTTGTTGCGTAATCTCATGGAACTCAACCCGGCAAGCGTCATCTCCATTCACTTTGAGTGCTTCAGCCAGATGCCAGGAGATTGCCTCCCCTTCTCGATCAGGGTCAGTGGCAAAGAGGATGCGATCAGCTTTTTTGGCCGCATCCCTGAGCTCCTTCAAGACCGGTCCCTTACCCCTTATTGTAATGTATTTTGGTTGAAATCCATTGTCTATATCCACTCCGAACTGGCTCTTGGGGAGATCCCGTACATGACCAACTGAGGCTTTCACAGTATAGTTCCTCCCTAGGAACCTACTGATTGTTCTCGCCTTAGCCGGGGATTCCACAATCACCAAAGACTTAGCCACATTTCTGCCCTCCCACAGATTCTCCATCATAAGGGCTAACCCCACTTGAAGGTTAGCCCCCCAAACGACATATAAACCGGTGGTGGCTTGCACCACCGCTCCGACTCGCCCATCAATTCCACCAGTTGCTAGCCTTCTTATCCGATGAGGATAAAGGAGCTGTTGACAGCAAGAATGACCTAACATCATCGTCAACAACCCGTCCTACGATCCACTGTAGCTCTGGGATACCGACTTCGGAAACCTGCAACGCCACAGCTTCCCCCAACACGTTCTCTAACTCAACATGATCAAGCAGGTTAGCCCCAACCAAACCAAGTAAATACCCTTGAGCCTCCAAATCCAACTTGACCCGCTCTTCTGCTGTAAAAACCCGCATCGAGTTGCCCCAGACGGGATATCTCACTTCCTCACTTCCGGTCTGGATGATATCGGGCAAGGAGAAGACCAGAGCTAAGGCCTGCTCTATCTCATCAGAATCGTATCCCTCTGCCACTAGCATCGCAACCAGCTCCGGACCACTAATAGCTTCATTGTCGGTGTCCAGAACCTCTGCGATCAGCTTCTCAATGATACCTAAGACTCGCTGCATTGGCCTGCCCCCTCTTCTCAAGACATTTGTCTCTATTATATTAGTTAGGACAGACCTTGTAAACATTATCCCCAAGAAAAGCAGCCACTGACGTCTAGCCCACCCGCTGAAATACTCCTGCAGCCAGCTCTTCAACTGCTCCGGTCAACTCCAGCTGAAGTAGTAAGCTACTCACCTCATTGACTGGCAGACCGAGGATCATTGTTAAGTCGTCGACATGCAGAGGAGTCGTCAGGCATTCCAGCAGACGCTCGGCACTGCTGGAATGACACTGCTGCATGTTGCCGGCCTCCGGCTTCGCTAGAGGTAGTGACAGTTGACGGGAGAACTGCATCTCATCCAAGACATCTTGAGCGCCTCTGATCAGCTTAGCACCGACTTGAATCAAGTGATTGGGGCCTGCAGCCCCTCTGTCAGCCGGG
>JAAZLW010000272.1 GCA_012799135.1 Bacillota bacterium
AAGCGCTACAGGTTATGTTGTTGGCTAGATAGAGATAAGAAGGGTGATGGGCGTGGGTTTATTTGGAGCTTTAGCTGAAGTCTTTACAACGAACCTCTTTTTGTATAGCTGGCTCGGTGTATTAGCCGGAATGATTATCGGAGTATTGCCCGGTCTCTCAGCTACCATGGGAGTTGCAATACTGACGCCATTGACCTTTTGGCTGCAACCCGCCCAGGGATTAGCAGTGCTGCTAGGTGTCTACAACTCGGCAATTTGGGCGGGGGGTGTCTCGGCCGTCTTGATTAATACGCCCGGTACACCGGCATCTATTGCACAAACCTTTGATGGATACCAGATGGTTAAAGACGGCAAAATCGGTCTGGCCCTGAATGTAAACACGATTTATTCGGTTATCGGTGGCCTGATGGGTACTTTGGCGCTGACTGTTGCAGCGTTCCCAGTGGCCCGTTTTGCGCTAAGGTTTGGACCGCCAGAAATGTTTGCCTTGGCGGCGTTTGGCCTGACGATGATGATTAGTGTATCGGGTAAGAAAATCGTAAACGGACTTTTCGCAGGTGCCTTGGGTTTGCTAGTGTCTACTATTGGGTTAGATCCTATGCATGCCATTCCCCGATTTACCTTTGGAAATGTCAATTTGCTTAGCGGTATTCCCTTCGTAGTAGCCCTGGTTGGTATGTTTGGCGTGGGTGAGGTTTTGTATCAGATTAGCGAACGGGTAGTTCAAAAGAATGGCACTGGTGAAGAAAAACTGTCTAGTGAGCTTCTAGCACGAATGGGTCGCTTGCTTCCAACCAGAGAGGAGCTCAAAGAATCTAGTCTGGCCGTCTCTATATCTTCGGTGATTAGTGTTATCATCGGGGCAATTCCCGGTACGGGAGGAGATATTGCTTCTATTGTTTGCTGGCAGCAAGCAAAGCAAATGTCAAAGAACCCCGATGAATTCGGTGAGGGGTCATATACCGGTCTTGCTGTCACTTCGGCAGCCAATAATGCGGTAATCGGTGGAGCAATGACAACAATGATGACATTGGGAATTCCCGGAGACGGCGTTACTGCTGTACTGATAGGCTCTCTAATGATGTATGGTATGCAACCGGGCCCTCGGTTGTTTATTGAACAGACGGACTTCGTCTACAGCGTCATGGCCCTCATGTGGGTTGGCTACCTAATGATCTTGGCATTGGGAATGCTGTCGGCCAGGGCCAGCTCCGTGATTCTTCGCATCAAACAAGAATACATTTGGATAGTCATAGTTGGCTTCTGTATTCTTGGTTCTTTTGCCATTAATAACTCGCTGTTTGATGTCTGTGTCATGTTTGTGGCAGGTATCCTCGGGTTTGTATTCAAAAAAGCTGATATTCCATTGGGCCCCTTTATCCTGGCATTACTGCTTGGCCCTATTGCTGAATCGAATTTCCGACGTAGCTTGGCGCTGTCGCAAGGTGATTTATCGATTTTTGTGACTCGATCAATTACGGTGGTGTTATTGCTCCTTTCCGTTGTTTCGTTGCTATGGGCACCGATTAGTGAGGCGATGCGGAGGAAGAAGACCGATTCAAGTCAAGCAGACGCTTGATAGGGCGATGAAAGATGAAAACGTTCGTTAACGATCCAAAGGCAAGCCTTTTCTTGGTTGCTTCCCCTAGATCAGGGGCGTCAATATCCCCTCTTAAGGTATAGCCACTTGCCCCCAGAGATGCTTGATCGAAGAAAAGCTCAGAGAGCTGGCGCTCAGTAATCCGGCCAGAAATGGAGCCGATAAACAGGGGGACACCTGCAAAAAGCTGCAATTAGGTAGAATGGCTGGACTGAGTGTTGACATAGGCAACGGCTCTGATGATATTGAGGTGAGTTGCTATTGACACTGCCAGCCCAGGATCATATACTCATATTAGATAATTAGCTAAACATCGAACGATGATACCGAGAGTTGTGGATAGACCTAGGCTATTAGCATATGCTAGCAACTGCTAGCGGTAGGCTCTTAGTGAGGCCCTGATTGGAGGCAGAACGTATGGATAAGATGCCGGTGATTCGGTTAAACGGGGTAACCAAAGCCTTTAAGGATACAGTTGTGATCAGGGATCTATCCTTTTCCATCAGTAGGGGTGAGATAGTTGGCCTCTTGGGCCCGAATGGTAGCGGCAAAACTACCACAGTCCGGTTAATCAATGGTGTGCTGGCTCCGAGTAATGGTAGTATCCGTGTGTTTGAGCAGGATCCGATGGATGAATCTACTGACGTTCGAGCGCGAACGGGAGTGCTGACCGAGAGTGCTGGACTTTATGGAGATATGACTGCCGAGCAGAATTTGGCTTTCTTTGCTAGAATTTACGGAGTTAGTAAGCCTGAAAGCCGCATTTATGAGCTACTGCGACAGTTCGGACTGGAAGAGCATAGGAACCAAAAGGTGGAGACCTTTAGTACCGGTATGAAAAAGCGGTTGGGGATAGCTAAGGCACTGATCCATCAGCCGGAAGTGCTATTTCTAGATGAACCCACTACAAGTCTGGATCCAGAAGCTTCCAGGGATCTTCTGGGCTATATTAGGGAGCTAAACAAGAAAGATAATGTGACTGTCGTACTAGCTACACATCTCTTAAAGGAAGTTCAGGATCTATGCCATCGGTTCTTGTTCCTGCATGAAGGCCGGCTAATTGAAACGGGCACACTGCGGGAGCTAGCGGATAAGTATATGCAAAGCTTCAAAGTGAGAGTAGAGACTGATCTGATACTGGAGACATCCAACTACCACGGATATAGACTAGATCGTATGGAACCCGGGTTTCTCACCTTTCTCGTGGAGACTAAAGAGCAAATACCTATGCTGCTTAGGAGGTTGCTGCAGGATGCTCCTATCTATTCGGCGGAGATCCTAGAGCGAGATCTGGAAACACTGTACTTTAACGTGAGGAGGAGACTCCTATGAATAAGCAAGCTATGTGGGCAATTGCCGCCAAAGACATCAGAGCCATTCGCAATAGCATCCAGGTCTGGTTGCCAATGCTCATTGTTCCCTTGATCATGGGCGCGGTCATGCCTGCTGGGTTGATTCTGGGTGTGAGGTACTCCGGTGCAGGCGATTTCGCCAAGATGCTGGAATCCTTGCCCACTGATGCTTTAGGTGCGGCCATCACCGCCCTTGATTCCCTCGATCAGCAGGTAGTGTACTTGATAGTAAACTACTTTTGCGTGCCCCTTTTCCTGCTGATTCCGCTCATGCTCTCCAGTACCATAACGGCCAACAGCTTCGCAGCGGAAAAGGAGCGCAAGACTCTAGAAAGCTTGCTCTTCTCCCCTGTAGATATTCCCACTCTATTTGTCGGAAAAGTCCTCTCTGCCTTTCTTCCGGCCATGGCTATTTCACTGCTATGTTTTGTGCTATACGGTGTCGTCGTTAATGTGCTGGCGTATCCATTGTTTGAAAGACTCATTTTCCCAACCATAAACTGGGTGATTATCATATTGTGGACCATACCGTCCATTGCTCTGTTTGGCATTTTCATCAATGTGATTATTTCGGCACGGGTAAAGGGGTTTCAAGAGGCATATCAGATGGGTGGCCTTGTGGTATTACCGGTTATAGCCCTTGTTCTAGGTCAAGCTTTGGGAGCGATCGCGGTCGATGTTCGGCTGCTCTTGTGGGGAGGGCTGGTAGTCTTCGCTATCGATGTTGCCCTGTTAAGGTTCATTAGAAGTCGTTTTGACCGGAACCAGCTATTTGAAAGCCAAGTCTCGTAGCTTGGAGGGCCGCCTCTGCTTCTCGACTTTCTCTGGGTAGGTGACTTGCCTGTGCGGCTTCTACGCACGATGAGCTTCAGCTCAAACACTACGCCTATCCTTCCTTAGCAGGCAGAGTTTTCGTTACTGTGCTTGGCGTACCAACAGGTTGACAGGATTGCCAGAGGATATTAAAGCTACAGTTGCATCGGTAGCAGGAAGGGAATTGCTCTAGCGGGAATCTAAGGGTAGTACTGGGGCGGGGGGCACTACCGATGAGAACAAGTCAAATACCTAGTGTAGCCAAGACCGACATTGCTCTTGGCTTGCGCCAGCTAGGCCTGAATGAAGGAGATGGACTACTGGTACATAGCTCCCTAAGCAGTCTTGGTTACGTACACGGTGGAGCTGATACCGTAATCGATGCGTTACTGGAAGTAGTGGGCAAAACAGGTACCGTTCTAGTTCCGACACTGACGGGCACCGAGCATGATGGCCCAGAGCAGCCGCCGATATTTGATGTCAGGCACAGCCCCTGCTGGACCGGACGGATCCCGAGCACCTTCTTGCAGCGCCAAGAGGCAAGACGTAGTCTCCATCCAACTCATTCAATTGCCGGTATAGGTCCCATGACGGCGGCTTTGACAGAAGGCCATGAGGATTGTATTACACCCTGTGGACCGGATTCGCCCTACTATCGATTGGCGGAATTGGGGGGCTATGTTCTACTAATTGGGATAGGTCAGGATTCCAACACAACCGTTCATACCTGTGAGGAACTAGCAGAGGTTCCCTATCATCTACAAAGTCAGCCCACCGATGCTGTTATTATCGACTATGAAGGTCGCCGACATATTAGGCGTTTGACTCTCCACGACTGGGGAACCCCTAGGCAATTCGTTCGGATCGATGATGAATTGCTAAGGCGTGGGCTGATGCGGGTGGCGAGAGTCGGGAATGCCAATTTGAGGCTCATCCGATCCATGGCCATGATTGAGTGGCTGGTTGGCGTACTGCGGGAGGAACCTCGCTATCTTTGTAAGTAATCGGGGTTGACAGGTTCCTGGCGAAATTGGTGCCAGGTGGGGATAGGTAGCGTCGGATATGATGGAAGACAGCGCAGGAGCCAATTTTGGACAGTTGGGGAGAGTGAGCACGCTTGAAAAAGGGCGGTAAGACCAACGCCATCCGCTACTTGGAGAAGTTGGGGATCCCCCATGAAACGTTGGCGTATGAGATGGAAGGGGATGATCTTTCGGCAGGCCATGTGGCCGAAGCTAGCGGCATCCCTATCGACATCTTTAGGTGGGGCCATTACCGCCCTTGATTCCCTCGATCGGCAGGCAGTATACTTGATAGTAAACTACTTCTGTGTGCCCCTTTTTCTGCTGACTCCTCTCATGCTCTCAAGCACTATAACGGCCCATAGCTTCGCAGGGGAAAAGGGGCGCAAGACTCTAGAAAGCTGGCTCGTCTTCCCTATAGATATTCTCACTCTATTTGCCCGAAAAGTCCTTTCTGCCTTTCTCCCGGCCATGGCCATTACAGCGGCCCTCGATCAGATCGACCAGGCTCTTGACTGCCACTTGTTATCCCATCGCTTCCTCAGGTTGAGCAACTGCTGTCAACGGTATATTCAATCAAGCACTGCGTAGGTTGCTGCTTACCGGAGACCAGCGATGACCTAAAACCTGACCGAGGTTGACATCATCTGGTGGAGAATGACAAAGTAGAGGGGAAGAAAGGGGGAGACTAGAGCGATGTACAAAATCATGGTAGTCGAGGATGATGCCAAAATCGCAGAGATACTCTGCCACTATCTGGAGAAGTATGGCTATAGGGCGGTCTGCTCTTCTAATTTTGAGGACGTGAAGTCGGAGTTTTTGGCTATTTCCCCTGATCTGGTCTTCCTTGATATCAATCTTCCTTATATGGACGGGTTTTTCTGGTGCCGACAGATCAGGACTGTGTCCAAGGTTCCGGTGATTTTCATTTCGGCTCGCTGTGGTGAGATGGATCAGGTACTTGCCTTAGAACACGGAGGCGATGATTATATTACAAAGCCTTTTTCCCTTGATGTAGTGATTGCCAAAGTTAAGGCCGTGCTTAGGCGTACGTATGGTGAGTATTCAGTGGGAGAAGCTGACACCAGCCCTGAGATATACGAACTGGATGGTCTTTATCTCAACCAGAGCAGGTGTAGTATTGAGTGGCGCGGCAAAGAAGTGTATTTGACACCCAAGGAATTTCGGCTCTTGGGCATTTTGGCCCGCCATCCTCGGCAAGTGGTCTCCCGCCATGAGCTTTTGGAAGCGCTCTGGGATGATGTAGATTTCGTCGATGACAATACCCTGACGGTCAACGTTACACGAGTGCGGCGCAAGCTCGAAGAGATAGGCATTGAAGCGGCCATTGAGACAGTGCGGGGGCAGGGATACCGTATGGTATGCACATGGGAGGAATGATCAGTGAAGCTATTGGAGTATCTTACGACCAGAATTGGCTTCATCGCTGCCCACCTCTTAGCTGGCGTGATGTGTATTGCCGTAATCCAACTGGACCTACTTCGGACTGGAGGCGATGGCCTCACCTGGGGTTCGTCTGTCTATATCTTTGTGCTACATAGCGTTTTGCTCATCATGGGCTGGCGGTAGACTATCTCAAACAGAAGCCTTTTTATCGGCGTATACGGGAGATCGCGGATTCCCGCGATCCGCTGCAACGGGTGCCGCTGCTCCCCGAAGGGCAGACAGCAGAGCAGCGCCTTGTCGGTGAGTTCGCCCATTTGGCTTACAGCCAGCATACTTCCGAGGTGATGACCCGCGACGAGCGTTCACAACTCCATATCGATTTTACCAACAGATGGGCCCATGCTCTGAAGACCCCAGTTTCCGTAATTGACCTTGTGTTGCAGCAGTCCAGGGATGCGGAATCTATGGACGACATGCGTTCACTCTTTGAGAGTATTCAGGAGGAGAATGAGCGGATTGCCCATGGTCTCGATATGATGCTGGGCATGGCCCGCCAAGAGAGATTCTCCGTCGACCTATTTCCGGAACAGGTTAATCTAGAGAAGCTTGTTCGTGAGGTAATCAACAAGCATAAGAAGGAATTCATCCGTTATTCCATTTACCCACGCATGGAAGTCTTGGCTGGGAGCACGTGGGTGGAGACTGACCAGAAGTGGATGGCCTTTGTCATTGACCAGCTAGTATCTAATGCTATCAAGTACACTAGGGTTACGCACTTGGATGGTGATAAGCAGCTGCTTATTCGCATAGAAGAGGAAGCTGAAGCCCAAGGCAACGCTAACATTCATACCGACGCGAACACCATTAAGCTCACTGTGGAAGATTACGGAGTGGGTATACCCAAGCAGGATCTTCCGCGCATCTTTGAACCCTTCTTCACCGGTGAAAATGGTCGCCTGGCTCCGGAATCTACCGGTATGGGGCTCTTCCTGGCAAACAGAACCTGTCGAGAGTTAGGTCATGGCCTAACCGTTCGATCAGAGCCAGGGCAGGGAACGGCCATCACAGTCGTATTTTCCACCGGAGCCATTACATCAGGCTTGATAGTCAAGTAGGGGCAGCGGAGAATGACAGAGAGTGAAGTACCGCATCCCTAACGTATGGTACTTTGGTCTCATCAATAAGGTCTTCTTTCGTACAGGATCTTCCTTTCAATAGTGTAAGGTTTTACACCTCCCCTGTAAGGTTAATCCGTAGCTATATACCACCTTTAGGCTATATACTCAAAGACGACGGGATAGTTACCGTGCATATCTGAGTTTGTATCAGTTACGCACGTATATTTGGGTTCACAACTAGGCACGTATAGGGGCCATATACCTGTGAAATTGAATTGGGGGATGTGAAGATGCCGGTTTTGACTGCGCAAAGCTTAACCAAGATTTACAGCTCATCGGGAGGAGCTACCGCTACCCGAGCGCTGTCTGGACTTAGCCTGGAGGTGGAAAAAGGCGAGTTTCTGGGGGTGATGGGCCCTTCAGGCAGCGGCAAGACAACCTTACTCAATATTTTGGCTACCATCGATACACCTAGCTCTGGCAATGTGGAAATAAATGGGGTGTCCCCGGCTAAGCTGCGGGGGGATCAGCTAGCGCTTTTCCGGAGGCGGCAGCTTGGATTTGTATTTCAGGATTTCAACCTATTGAATACTTTGTCCGTGCGGGACAATATCGCACTGCCTTTGGCACTTGATAACGTCAAAGCCGTAGAGATCCACCGGCGGGCCAAAGAGGTGGCGGCTCGGCTGGGCATCGCCCATATACTAGACAAACGAACATATGAGATATCCGGTGGAGAACAGCAGCGGGCTGCTATCGCTAGAGGCATCATCCATCGGCCTGCCATCCTTTTAGCTGATGAACCCACTGGGAACCTGGATTCCAAGGCATCACGGGAGGTCATGCAGGCATTTGCTGATCTCAATAGCAATGATATAGCCACTATTCTCGTGGTCACCCATGATCCCTTCGTGGCCAGTTTCTGCAAGAGGATCATATTCATCAAGGATGGGAAGGTCTTTTCCGAGCTAAGACGTGGCCATGGTAGTAGACAAGCCTTCTTCCAGAAAGTATTGGACTCTTTAAGTGTGTTGGGAGGTGAGTATGGTGGCACTAATACGTCTCGCTTGTAACAGTGTTCGGGTAAATCGGCGCACCTATTTCGGTTTTCTCGCCAGCAGTATCTTTGCTGTGGTGGTGTTCTATCTTTTCGCTGCGTTTCGGGCCTTACCAGCGATAGCTGATGGTCGCTACTACGGTGCACAGGGTGTTGCCGTAGCTTTCAGGGTCTGTCAGTATCTAATCATTGCCTTCTCGATCTTCTTTACGCTCTATTCCAACTCCGCCTTTGTGAAATCTCGCAAACGGGAGCTGGGCCTCCTCGCTCTGTTGGGTGCTAAGCGTCGGCAGCTTAGCTTGCTTCTTTTCGGTGAAAGCATGTTTGTGGGGGTGACGGCCATAGCCATAGGGCTGGCCCTAGGGGGACTCTTGGATAGGCTATTTGTAATGATCATCGATAGAATTCTAATGTACCCCCAGCCAATTCCCTTCGTGGTGCAGGGTGGACCAGTACTCACTACGGCCCGTGTCTATCTGGTATTGGTCACTGTGATTAGTGCCATCAATAGCGTTTCAGTAAACATGAGCCAGATCATTCAATTGGTCAAAGCTCCGGCCAAGCCAAAGACCCCACCGATTTACTCACGATCTAGGATAGCTTTGGGCATTATCTGTTTGGTAGTAGGCTATACTGTGGCGTCGATCGTGACGATGGGTGAGGTCCTTCTTGCTTTTCTACCCGTAACGGCTATTGTCTGCATTGGGACGCACATTCTCTTTACACAGGGAAGCGTAGCCTTTCTTAGCCGCCTACAGAAAAATAAATCAGTGTACTACAAGAACATCAACCTGCTGATTATCTCTGATTTGGTATTCAAGATGAAAGACAACGCGCGTATTCTAGCACAGGTGGCCATTTTTGGTGCAGTCGTGCTCACCGCTTCAGGTGTCATCTATACTCTGGGTGTAGCCCCGATGGAGAATGCAAGGTACTACGATAGAGCCATCTCCATCATCTTGCCAGGCACACAAGAAGCGGTCCGTATTGCCGAAGACTTCCAAGGGCGGTTGGCAGCGGATGGAGTAGAGATTAACGATATGGTGATGACGTCGGCGCTACAGGTTAGCCTCCCCGGGCTATCCCCGCAGGCAGCTGTGCTGATCATACCGGCCGATAGTTATAACTACTGGGCGCGGGAAGTAGGGGCAGCTGAGGCCCATCCCCAGCAAGACCATGTGGTGCGCATCGTCCCTGCCTCGCGGAACCGTACACGCTCTGATGAAGAAGGTCAGATTATCCATGTTCATGCAGGCGAAACAGACTTGGCACTCGTGTCTGGCGGAACGATAGCCGCACCGCTCGGTAGTGGTATGGGAAATGTGACCTTTGCTTTAGTAGCCGACAACAGCCATTTTGCTGAGCTTAACCAAGTTTTACCTCTAGAGCATCGGAAAACCTGGTTCAGCTGCGAGATCGAAAACTGGATGAAGACTGCCAAAGCGGAGAGGACTGCCAAGGAGGCGATTCCTGAGGGATATTCCGTGGCATATGACTCCCGGATGCAAGAGTACTCCCGGGTTGCGGCTCAAGTGCGCATGCTCATGTTCATCTCTATGTTTGTGGCTACCCTCTTTTTCCTGGCAGCAGGGTCAATGCTCTACTTTCGATTCTTCGTAGAAATCCAGGAGGATCAGGCCAGGTACATTGCCCTCCGCCGGATTGGACTTTCATGGAAAGAGGTACGGGGAGTTGTGACGAGAGAAATGGCCATAATGTTCTTCACTCCCTGGGCTGTAGCCTTTGTGCACCAGATGTTCGCCCTACGGTCATACTCCACCGTGACATCTATGATGCCGGTAGAAGTCTGGAAGTATGGTGTGGCCGCCGCGGGCATTTTCTTCACCTTGCAGACAGTGTATTTCTGGCTGGCACGGGCAGCTTATTTGCAGGAGCTGGCACCGGCGGTGAAGTAAATATCCTGCCTTGGGAAAAGGAGAAGGATAGAGGGCCGCGAGAGCCTCGCCAGGCTGCGGGCGACAATATCCGCTTCTCGCACACCACTTGCCACATCGTTGGCTAGCCTTTGCGTCAAGGCTGCATCGGAGCAAGTCAAGGAAAATCTGAACACCTTGGTATCATGGGTATCCAGCCTGGATAGTAAGTTATCCATGATCACCTGTTGATGCATGACCCAGCAGAAGATGATATTGT
>JAAZLW010000273.1 GCA_012799135.1 Bacillota bacterium
ACGTGCCGACTATCAGAAAAGTCAGTCTGGATATTCTCCGGGTTTAGCCATACTTCGTTGCTAAGGCTCCAATCCCGAATGTCCCCAGACCACCTTTCCGCGTCTCCACCCATCGCTTTTCTTGACAAAATTAGTTATTCTTGTTACTATGAACACAGGATAAGATTTTTGTCTCATATTGAACAGTGTTCAAAATAGGTGAATCAATTGCCTCTAAACACGTTGACTCGCGAACTGCTAAATATGTATGACCATCTCACTCCCTCCGAAGGGAAGGTCGCCGAGTATGTTATTGATCATCCGGAGGCTGTGGTAAATTCCTCAAGCCGGGAGCTTGCTAAAGCAGCTGGAGTGAGCCTAGGTACTGTGATTAACTTCTGCCGGACGATTGGGGTAGGTGGGTTTGGGGATCTCAGGGTTGCCCTCGCCAAAGAATTGGGGCAAAAGCAACTACTGAGCGCTTCAACAGCGAGCATGCATCCGTTCTTCCGTAAGCTGATTGATGTGATTGTGGCTACCGATGGCACCATCGATCTTGGTGAGCTAGAGAAAGCATCCCGAATCCTGGGTGAAGCTTCATCTGTCGTCTTGTTCGGTGGCGGAGGTTCAGGCAAAGTATGTCACCTGGCAGCGGAAATGTTAGTTCACTTCGGACGATTGGCAACTAGCTTCGACCAACTATCCACTCTGCAAGCAGCAGCCCAGCATGTCACCCACGGCACAGCAGTAGTCGTCGTCTCCCACCGCGGGAAAGAGGTCAACGTGGTCCAGACTCTGAAACTATGCCACCAACGAGGCGGGAGAACTATATGCATAACCAATTCAAGTACAAACCCCCTGGCCCGCGAATGTGACGCCGTGCTGCAGACGTCAGTGAAATCTCTAGGCTCAAATTTCGACCTCATCGTCCAGCCTGTGAGAGAAGGACAATTGGCCGTCCTTCATCTCTTGATCTTAACAACCTTTCGCGAGCGGTATCTTAACCCAGTAGACACAACCTCGGTACAAGGGAGGTGACGAGGCTCTCTTAAACTAAGCTCAGAACCCTGCTACCGGAGGTGGCTTATGAGAAAAGCGAAGATGGTCTCAATGATCCTTAAGCCCTATCTTTTTATTGCACCGGCCTTTGTTTTCCTAGGTTCCTTTACTCTCTTTCCAGTTCTGCACACGTTCTATCTCGGCTTCTTCAGATGGGGAGTGCTTTCGCCTGAGCCTGTGTTTATCGGCTTAGAAAACTACCGAGAGGCGGTGGCTTCGCCCGTTTTCTGGCAAGTATGGAGAAACACCTTGCTGTACTCCGCCTGCACCGTAGTGGGGACGGTAGTGCTGGGCCTTCTGTTGGCCCTATTGGCCAACAATGAGAGACTCAAGGGGCATGCGTTCTTTAGGACATCACTGTTTTATCCCCATATGCTCCCTTGGGCAGTAGCCGCCATGGTATGGATGTGGATGTTTCAGCCACGCAGAGGATTGATCAATAACTTGTTTGGCCTGAGAATCGATTGGCTCCGCAGCGCTACCTATGCTTTGCCGGCACTGATTATCGTCGCTATCTGGAAAGGAACTGGTTTCAACTTCCTCTTGTTCCTGTCAGGCCTGCAAGGCATCCCCAAGGAATTCTATGAAGCAGCTGAGCTAGAAACTAACAGCTGGTGGCACAAGTTCCGTTATATCACCTGGCCGATGCTCAGCCCAACAACCTTTGTCGTACTTCTGCTGGCCATCATTGGTTCATTTCAGTCGGTGGACCTAGTGTATATCATGACCCAAGGCGGACCGGCAAACCGCACAAACGTAATTATCCACTATATATATCAACAAGGGATTGCCAGCTGGCGCCTAGGCTATGGCAGCGCCCTAAGTTTCCTATTGTTCGCCATCCTGCTGGCCCTAACAGTAGTCTACCTCGTTTCTATGGAAAAGAAGGTGCACTATGAAAGATAACTTTTGGCGAAAAAATCTGGGGCGAGTTTTTGACTATATAGTACTTACGTTTTTTTCAATCGTCATCTTAACACCTCTCTTTTGGATAGTTGTAACTAGCCTTAAGAGCCAGGCAGATATCTTTCGCCGGCCCCTAGCAATCCTACCCTCTGAAGTGATGTTCTCTAGTAATATGCAAGAAGTGCTGCGCCGAGCGCCTTGGACTATGTATTTTAGAAACACTATCGCATTAGTATTCGGCTTACTAGCTGTTCAACTGGTGGTGTCAGTGCTAGCAGCCTACGCTTTCGCATTCTACAATTTCAAGGGCAAGAATGTCATCTTTATCTTGGTGTTGCTTAGGTTAATGATCTCACCCGACAGTGTAGTCCTGCCTAATTATCTGACCATCATGAGACTGAATATCATGGATACCCTTCTTGCAGTTGGACTGCCCTTTGTCGGCTCTGCCCAAGCTATCCTCTTATTCCGACAGGCCTTCCTCCAGCTGCCTAAGGAGTTAAAGGAAAGTGCTCAAGTAGACGGCTGTGGTGACCTAAGGTTTCTCCAACAGATCGGAGTACCGTTGATCAAACCATCTATTTTGACCTTTAGCATCATTAGTATTGTGTACCAGTGGAATGCCTTCTTCTGGCCAATGCTGGTGACAGAAAGTAATGCGGCCAGAACTCTCCCGGTTGGTTTGGCCCAATTCGGCCTGCGGGCAGAAAGCGGTTCAGAGTGGGGACTGACAATGGCTGCAACTCTGCTAGTTATTGCTCCCATTTTGATAACGTTCGCCATTTTCCAAAAACAGTTCATTAACAGCTTCCTGAGATCCGGTCTGAAGTGATCAGCTACTTCGAAAGGGGGGATTAGGAAAAGAGAGGGGAAAGTTTGGCACTCTATATGTTTGTGTTGGAGTTCAACCAAAGGGGGAAATCAAATGAAGAGTTTCAGACTCACCGTATTTCTGGTCATGTTGGCAATGGTACTGAGTCTAGCGCCTATGACAAGTGCAGCTCCTGTAGAGATTCGTTTTCTCTTTCCAGTGCAGACCGCTGGTTCTCTGGCTGTGGCCATGGAGGAGATAGTGAATGGATTCAACCAGGTTAACCCAGGTATCCACGTTAACGCCATTTTTACCGGCAACTACGGCGCTACAAATGATCGAATTCGCACCACCACACTAGCAGGTAATCCGCCTCACGTCGCCCTTACGGAAATGGTACAGGCAATAGCCCTAGATGAGCTTAATGCTGTTGTAGACCTTACACCATATATTGAGGCTGAAGGGCCGGGCTTCTATGACGACTTCATCGACGGATTCTGGCGAGGATTCCAGCTGGAAGGTAAGATTCTCGGATTGCCGTTCCAGCATAGTATCCCATTAGCCTACTATAATCGGGATGCCTTAGCCGAGACAGGCCTTGACCCTAATAATCCGCCCACCACTTGGGATGAGACCAAGAAGTGTGCAGAGGCTCTAATCGTACACGAACCCAACCGTCTAGCCATTGTCTCTCCTGGTGATGCTAGGGTGCTGCAAGGTTTTGTCGAGTCTAACTCGGGCGCCTACGTCAAGGATCTAGTAACACCCAACTTCAATGATCCTAAGGTAATCGAGGCTGTCCAGTTCTTCTACGACATGGTGCATACCTGGAGACTGCTGGAGATCCGCGGCTATGGCGAAGCTTCTGAGGACTTTCTCTCCGGGGACGCCGCCATAATGTACAACTCCACCGGCTCCATGGCCTTCGTCCGGGACAACGCCTACTTTGATTGGAGCGTTGGGCCACTGCCCCGGAACACTGTCCACTCCTTCCCCTATGGAGGAGGCGGGCTGTACCTCTTCAAGGGGCATTCCGCTGAGGAGGAAGCAGCTGCGTGGCGGTTCATGAAATACCTTACAAGCCCTGGAATCACTGCCCGTTGGTCTCGGACCAGCGGATACTTTGCTGTACGAAAGTCAGCATATGAGCTACCCGAGATGCAAGCTTATTTCCAGCGGTTCCCGCAAGCGGGCCAAGCTGCCGACTTACTTCAGTACACCAATGCCCAATGGGTTCTACGCCGTTATGCTGAAGCTTCTCAGCTCACCAGCAGTGTTTTCGAGGCTGTACTAGTGCTGGGAGAGAAGACGCCGGCAGAAGGTATGGAGGAACTACAAGAAAAGGTCAGTGCCCTTTACGAATAAGTAGCAATCGCTGCCCTGCCTTCGGGTGGGGCAGCAACCACAGCAGGGGAGGATGACGGTGGATATCTTCGCAAATCACGCCCATGTTTTCCCTCGGGAATGCCGACCCGAGGGGAGTATAGAGGCTCTACTAAAGCTAATGGACGCATGCCAGATTAAACGAGCAGTCGCCTTTGCTCCTTTCATTGACGAAGTGCACGACCTGGGTATCGATCCCAATGAGTGGCTGGCCCGGGAGCTAGAAAAACACAACAGCATTTGCGGTTTCGGCACCATCGACCTAAGCAAATCCGATCCCGCTAGGCAAGCGGAAGCCATCGCTAACCTAGGCTTTAAGGGTGTCAAGCTTCATCCAGCATACCAACGATTTAACATATTGGCAGATAAGCTCCTGGACTTCTATGCCGCCGCTGAAGGACTAGGTCTTATATTGTGTTTTCATCTAGGAGTACACTGGCACCGGATCAAGGATTACCATCCCCTCCTCTGCGATGAGCTGGCCTATTTCTATCCCAATCTTAAGTTCACCATGGAACACGTAGGCGGCCTTAGCTTCTTTCTCGATGCGCTAGCTGTACTCACCAACAATCTCAGAACTGGCAACATTTATGCGGGAATCACCAGTGTGCTGAATACAAATCAGAATTTGCTGTGGTACTTAGGTCCCGAGCGCATGGAATTATTGGCCTCCCTCATCGGTAGTAGCCATATGATCTTTGGCCTTGATTTTCCATACAACGGTGTGGCTGAAGTCCAGGAGGCCATCGATGTCATTCAAGAACTGGAGCTTACTGCAGAGGATAAGGCCAAGATACTTGGAGGAAATCTAGCGCGCCTTTTGGATGGATCTGACTGACCCAAGAGTGCTCCAAAACCGCCAGGACGATCTATAGGGCAGTATCATGAATAACCATAAATTCGCTCAATCCTATATGTACCCTTTGAGTAGCACTATATTACAAGGGGGAGGAGGTATCTGCATGGTTAGGGCAATTCGAACTGGTAGCAGATAAAGGTCTCTAAAATTGTCAAGAGTCATGATCACCTTAGCCAACACGAAAGGAGAATCCCCATTGATTAGGGAGCGTAAGACTCAAGTTGGACAAATTGGACTCGCTCTATTTCTAGCGATAGTATTAGCTCTAAGCATAGGTGTAGTGGCAAGTGCAAAAACTACCGTAGTTTATTGGCAGCATTTTGCGGATGCTAGGATTGAAGCTGTCAAACAGCTGGCAGCAGAATTTGAGAAGGAAAATCCTGATATCAAGATTCAAATAGAAAGCATTCCGTGGGCTGCCTATTTCGATAAGCTTTTTACCTCCATTGCTGCAGGTTCGGGGCCTGATGTTTTCCAGGCACCTACTGGCTTAGCCGAGCAGTTCATTAGAAGTGGTAATATTGTGCCCCTAAAGGCACTATCTCCATCTGAAGTACAAGAAGAGTTCCTCCCCTGGACAGTAGAGAGACTAATCAGTGATGATAAGATCTGGGGATTACCCACCGACATTCAAAGCATAGTCCTATTCTATAATACACGGTTATTCAAGGAAGCCGGGTTAGATCCAGATCGCCCACCCACTAGCTGGGAAGAACTGGTGCAGTACGGACAGAAGCTCACCAAACAAGAGGCTGGGAGGTTTAGTCAGACTGGACTAGACACAGATTACTACTCTATAGTCTTGGAGACAATGATGTTCCAGGCTGGTGTTGGCCAAATGTATGACAGTGATCTGACCCAAGCTCTTTTTAACACTCCAGAAGCATTGAAGGCACTGACATTCATGACCGACTTAACTACACGCTATGGGATCGAGGATCCAGAGTTCAACAGCCAAGACAACACTTTC
>JAAZLW010000274.1 GCA_012799135.1 Bacillota bacterium
ATCTACTGCCTCAGCCATGTCTTCTAGATTCTCAAAGACCTTAGGTATCTCATGTTCTTGGGCGAATTTCTTTACATAACCCTCATCGTAGACAGCACCATGGTCACAGATGCCCACAACTGTATGACCCATCTCTCTTTCGATGGGAATCCAGCTGGGCGGATGTGATGTGTCAATATCAACATGGCCGATCTTGAGAGACTTCATAATATACACCCCCATTTGCTTTCTAAATATCAGCTAAGCCTCTACCAAGCTGGCAATCGGCTCAGGCCTACCGCTTTCCAAAGACTCAAAAGCCTGAAGAACCATCAGTGTAGCATATAGCCCGTCGATATGATCGATGGGAGGTGGTGTCTCCGTTTTTATCGCTTCAATAAATGCCCGATTTTCCTCCACGAAGCCTGTCTCCGTGCCCTTGAAGACTTGCGGCTCCTTACCGTTTTCGCTATAGGTCAGAGTACAGAGGCGATCTGATAGGGTTACCGATTTACCTTCAGCGAATGCTTCCAGATAGAATTTACTGGTCAATGGTGGGCTGTTGCTATCTCCTTGAATCCAATTACCCACCGAGCTATTCTCGAATCTAAACACTGCCGCCAAGTTGTCGACTACGCCGGTCTTTTGATAGTAATTGCCTCCTCCAGCGTATACCTCTATTGGGTTACTACCGGCCACATACCGGAGGATGTCACAAGAATGGCAACCTTGACTTAAGACATTACCACCACCTTTGATTGGATCATTGGCCCAAATCTCGTCAGGCCAGCGATTATCCATCATCTGCATGACGACAAGCAGTGGCTCTGGTATTAGCTCCTTCGCCTTTTGAATCAACTCATAGTACCTCATCTTGAAAGCCGTCATCAAGATCGCTTCACTGCGCTTGACAGCCTCCCCGACTGCCAAACACTCTTCCACGGTCAATGCTAAGGGCTTTTCGACCATGACATGCTTGCCGGCATCTAAAGAGCGAATACATAGATCCGCATGGGAATCGTGTTGTGTGCAAATATAGATTGCATCGATCCTGGGATCCTCAATAATGTGCTGGGTATCGGTGGTCCCGTACTCTCCACCATACTTAGCCGCAAACTCTTCGGCCTTTTCCCCGATTATGTCACCAAACGCCACCATTTTCATACCATCGAGCTGCTGTAATGCTTCAGTATGCACTTTCCCTAGCCCACCACAACCAATCAATCCCGCCCTTAAGCCCATGCTATCTTCACCTCCGGATAATTTCCGATTGATACTTCCAGACGACTCCAACACGCCACTTGCGCATGATATCCAGCATGATTCGGACGTTTACTGACTTAGTCTACTGTACGTACTCCGGTATTTCATTGTCTTGATTAGCTCTTTGGTTCACCCGCTATATGATTCGATTACCCAGATCTCGTAGCACCTTTCTCAACGCACTAATGGCTTCTATCGCCCCTTCCATGCGGCTTCTCCCCTCGGGTATATAGTGGGGTTCGAGAATCAGAGGCCCGCTATATCCATCGTCAGTCAGTGCCGAGATTTGGCGAATGTAATCAACTCTCCCTTTTCCTACCGGTACACAATGGGGATTACCCTCAGTATCGAAAAACACATCCTTGATATGAACATGCCCTACCCTTCCCCTAACGGCCGCGTACCCCGCTTCACTGGCATCCATTTCACCGGCATAGAAAGCATTGCCAGGATCCCAGAGAATCGTAAGGTGCCTAAGCAAAGCCGGGGATCCAATCTTCTCTAGATAGTCAAACAACTCTCCCATTTCCCGACCATGGCGGACATTGCAGATTGGCTCATTTTCTACAGCTAGGGTAATACCGTGCTGCTTAGCTAGCTCTGCACTCTCCAGCAAATGTACGGCGATTTTCTCCACCAGACTTTTTGACCAATCTTCCCGTAGAAAGGTGAAAACCCGCACCAAGGAGGTATCGAACACTTTACAAAGGCCAGCCGCGTGTTCTAAAAGATCTAGCTGCTCCTTAAATGTCATATGCCCTTCCAGCATGAAATCGCCCCTGGTAACGGACTGGGTCTTACCTTCCAGAGGCGATTTTAGGATCGGAGAAGAAAGCCCCACAACCTTCAGGCCATATTCATCTAAGGTAGACTTGGCTTTGTGAATTGCCTCCTGTGATAGTTCAAGAATATTAGCTCCCCCAATGGTACGCAGTTCTACTAGTTCAATGCCCGCCTCCTTAATCAACTCACAGCTCTTGGTTAAGTCATCATGTACCTCATCAGTGATAATCCCGAGTTGAAACATGCTTCTTAGCCCCCAACCTATGGAGTTTCTATAGAATTTCCCATTTCACTGAGCCTTTACCTGGTCTACCTGGCCGATTTCGCCCTCGCCTATCCTACATCAACATCCTTACCGCAAACCCATATACTATCGTTGCCTAGCTAGTCTGTCTTGGTCACTACTCCATAGGTTTCGGGACGGCGATCGGCCAAAACATCTTGCCAGAAGGGGTGATCCCCGATCCTGGTAAAATCATGTTTGAGCAATACGTGATCCAGATCTATCTCTGTAATCACTACCTTGGGAAGCCGGCCCGCCTCTGCTAGAATCATCCCATCAGGACCCACAATGCCGCTACGACCTGTCATCTGTCCCGGCCGCCAAGCAGTGCCTGGCCGGACTCCATAGCAGGAGGAGACTAGATACACGGCATTATCGATGGCTCGAGACCTCAGCGTAATATCCCAGAGCTCGCCACCCCACCCGCACTGGACGTGTGGCCAGAACACGATTTCTGCTCCATTTAAAGCCAAACAGCGAGCGCTTTCCGGAAAGGAGTTATCATGGCAGATCATTATTCCAATTCTGCCGAAGTCCAGATCAAAGACCGGCCACGAATCACCGGGAATAACGCCTCCCTTTCTTTCCCCTTCCGTACAGTGTACCTTGTGGTAGGTGCCCACTAGATTTCCCTGTCGGTCAATAACCCAGGCCGCATTGCGCAAGCACTCGGCAATCTTTTCAGTAACCGGAGCTACCAGATACATGGAATGCTGCCGGGCGAAAGCGGCTAGCTGCTCAAACACCTCTCCCCCGACTGCATCTGCAACCTGAAACGGATCTACTGGCTCATTTCCCAGCCCCCTTGTTGGGAAACACTCCGGCAAACAGGTAATATCAGCCTTCTCCTGCGCTGCTTTCTCAAGCATGTCAAGGGCAATCTGAACGTTGGATGCTTTCCTTTCCTGCCAAGTACTGCCTGATCGTTCATTGGGTGGCTGTACTGTGGCCAAGCGGATCACTCTACTCATAGAATCACTCCTTTGAAGATTGGTCTGCTACCTTGCTGAGGTACCTTCACGATGCCGGGAACTCCTGGGTCCGGTCGGCCCACGACCTACTAACCCTTTATGCCGGTTAAGGCTAAGCCCTCCACGAAATAGCGTTGGAATAGGAGAAAGAAGACCAGCACCGGTATCATTGTCAAGGTAGCTCCCGCCATAACCAGGCCCCACTGAGTGGTAAACTGTGCCTGATAAACCGCCAATCCCACAGGCAGTGTTCGCATCTTGCTGGTCGTAGTAACCACTAAGGGCCAAAGGAAGCTATTCCACGAACCCTGGAAAGCAAACACTGCCAAGGCTGCCAGGGCTGGCTTGACCAAAGGCAAGATGATACCGGTGAAAATCCCAAACTCTGAGCAACCATCGATTCTTGCGGCATCGATTAACGCATCGGGAATGGTAACCATGTACTGCCGCATCAGGAAAATCCCAAAGGGACCTGCAACCAGTGGCAAGATCATTGCTTGATATGTGTTAACCCACTTCAATTTGGAAATCAAGAGAAACACCGGGACCAAGGTTACCTGCCCCGGCACCATCAATGTACCAAGCACGAGGAGAAAGAGAATATCTCTCCCCGGAAAAGAGCGTTTAGCAAAAGAGTAGGCGGCCATGGAGTTAAATAGAAGACTAATAGTGGTCACAACGGCACTGATAATCACGCTGTTTTTCATCCAGTACACGAAATCCGATTGTGTCCACAACGAAACATAGTTGGCTGTAGTAGGAGACCTGGGGATAAACTCAGGGGGCCAACGAAATAGCACGGTCGTCTGCTTAAAGGAAGTCGCCACCATCCACAAGAATGGAAAGAGCGCCATTAAGGACAAGAATCCGAGCAGAATATGGGCCAACCATAGCCCCGGTGACTTAGCTCTACTTGTTTTCTTCATAGTCACAACTTATGCCCCCTTTCACCAAAGACCCTAGCTGCCTTTGAGAAGCCGTTCCATGGTTTCATATAATCGCCACCTAACATACTCAGTACTCGAATTTTTGCCGTAATACATGAAGTTCAATGATGGAAATCACGAAAATGACCAGAAAGAGAATGATACCCATGGCTGAGGCGCTACCCATCTGAAAAGCAACGAAGGCCTTCTGGTAAATCAGCCACACTATGGAAGAGGTGGAGTTAGCCGGCCCACCAAAAGTCATCACATAGACAGCGTCAAACACTTGGAACGAACCAATGGTAGCCATCACGATCACCATCAGCATCACTGGTCTGAGGA
>JAAZLW010000275.1 GCA_012799135.1 Bacillota bacterium
GATTCCGGAGTTGACTAAAGAGAACCTGCAATTCGGCATTCCGGCCGGGATGGCAACATACTTGATGTTTCTCTATCAAAAGGGGGTTGCTTTATTTAAACCCGATGTGGTTGCCACTAATCTAGATTCTGAAATCGCTATTCAGACCTTCATTGAGCTGACAGATCTGTTTACCTTATACAATCAGCCGCTAGTATACAATGCGGAAAACCGTTTTCGCCTGGGAGAGATGCCTTTAGTTATCGCCAACTATGATCTTTTTAATACTTTATCCATCTTCGCCCCGGAACTGCGAGGGGAATGGGGTTTCACGATGGTTCCGGGTACGCGGATGCCAGACGGAACGATCAACCGGACGGTAGCGGTAACCGCGACACAAGCAGCTCCAGGGGCTGTCGCTGTCCCACCGGGAACATCAGGGGCGATCATTATGGAGCAATCGGAGAATAAGCAGGCTGCCTGGGAATTTCTCAAATGGTGGACAAGTGAAGCAACCCAGCTGCGTTTCGGGCGGGAAATGGAAAGCCTGTTAGGGGCTGCCGCCCGATATGCGACCGCCAACGTGCAAGCTTTTGAGCGTTTGCCATGGAGGGCAGAGGAACGACAGGTACTCCTCCAGCAATGGGACTGGGTAGAGGGGATTCCACCGGTTCTTGGTGCTTATTATGTGAATCGGCAATTTGACTGGCTATTTCGGTCAGTAGTCCTCCAGCATGAGCGGGCACGAGAAGCGGTACATGACTACAATCGACCGGCCAATGAGGAGATAGCCCGCAAACGCAAGGAGTTTGGGCTTGAGACTAGCCTGGATGATCTACCGGATAAGTGGGTTGATTTGTACTGGAGTCAATACACACACGTGAATCGGCTCGATTAACACAGGAGATGGTAACAGATTAGGCTGGGTGGCCGGTGGTGAACGGAGGGATTCAATGGGTGCTATAGAGACCGATGTGATCATAGTCGATACCATACCTAAGAGTGGGTGGAAGGCACGTTGGAAAGCGAAGTATGAGGAGATCAAGCAAGCGAGGACCTCCTATCTCTTTCTGGCACCCTTTGTAGTTATCTTCTTAGGATTTACAGTATTACCGGTCTTGGTGGCCATTGTCTTGAGTTTCACTCATTTCAACCTGTTGGAGTGGCCGGCTTGGGTGGGATGGGAAAACTATATTCGGTTGTTCTTGGCCGACGAAGTATTCCTGATTGCCGTCAAAAACACCCTGATTTTCGCTGCGGTTACCGGCCCGATCAGCTACATTATGTGTTTCATTCTTGCTTGGCTGATCAATGAACTGCAACCAAAGCTGCGGGCGTTCCTGACTCTACTCTTCTATGCGCCTTCGATTGCCGGCAATGCATACATGATCTGGGTAATTATGTTTAGTGGTGACAGTTACGGCTACATAAACGCATTCTTGATGTATTGGGGTATCATTAATAAACCTGTTCAGTGGCTGCAGGATCCCACCTGCATGATGCCGGTTGTGATTATCGTCGTCTTGTGGATGAGCTTGGGAACCAGTTTTCTGGTATTCATTGCCGGTCTGCAGGGAATTGATAGGAGTCTGTATGAGGCTGCTGCAATTGACGGGGTACGCAATCGCTGGCAGGAACTCTGGTATGTGACTTTGCCGGTAATGAAGGGTTATCTCATGTTTGGAGCGATCATGTCCATAACGACATCTTTTACAGCCGCGGGCAGTATTCAGGCCTTGACGGGGCCACTACCCACTGATTATGCGACTTGGACCGTCATGCAGCATCTCAA
>JAAZLW010000358.1 GCA_012799135.1 Bacillota bacterium
ATGTGATTTTTCTGGGCGGCGCCATTGGAAATTCAGCTGACTTGCTACTTCCCAGACTCAAAGATCGAATGAACGTCTTATCACCAATTACCCCACAACTACGCATCACAAATCTTGCAGAAAACGCCGGACTCATCGGAGCCGCGGCTCTCGCTTCAAGACATGCACATAAGCTACTCCTAGCTGGTATTGATACCTGACTAAACGCTGAAGATTTTCATGGAGAAAGAATTGGCCCTCATGTGAATCTGATGTCACGAACCCATGGTCGCCATAGGAGCGTCTCATGACTAAGAGGAGGTGAGCCAGGACAGGAAAGATCATGTGTTGTGATCGTGTGGCAGTATTGCCACACAACTGCCCGATGAAATATCTCAATTATTCACAGGAGGTTGAGTTAAGTTATGGCTAGGATTTCACGTTGTTTTGTGATCGCCGTCACCATAGTGCTAACCATGATGATTGTATTGGGTTCGCCGACTTTTGCTGCAAAAAAGAATCCTCCTTACACAGTAGCTATAAGTAACGGCTTCGTAGGTTCTGAGTGGAGAATCCAAATGGTAGAGCAAGCGCAAAAAGTCTTTGATGAGTACAAGAAACAAGGTCTCGTCAAAGGCGATATGTATGTAAACCATGCCGGCCCCGAAGTCACTGCCCAGATCGCTCAAATTCGGAACATGATTAATCGTGGATACGACATAATCATTATTAACCCCAACTCTCAGACTGCGCTCAATCCCGTAATCGAAGAAGCGGTTGAGCGAGGTATTGTGGTAATAGTCATAGACCAGGAGGTTACAAGTCCCAAGGCAATAAACGTCGTAATTGACCAGGCTGAGTGGGCACGCATTTCCGCTCGATGGCTCTGTGAACAACTGAACGGCAAGGGGAACATCGTAGCCATAAACGGACTTGCGGGACACCCGGCAAGCGAAGACCGCTGGCGTGGCGCAAGTGAAGTATTCCGTCTCTATCCCGGTATTAAGGTTCTAACTGTCACTAATGCTGACTGGGATCAAGCCACAGGACAGCAGGTTATGTCAAACTTGCTCGCGACATATCCGGATATTGACGGAGTCTGGTCACAAGATGGAATGGCAGAGGGTGCTCTTAGAGCCGTCTTAGCCGCAGGCGGAAAGCTTCCCGTAATGGTAGGCGAAGCCAGAATCGGATACATGAGACTCTGGAAAGAGCTCAAAGAAGAAAGAGGTTTTTCAACGATTGGTGTTATCAACCCTCCTGCCGTGGCTGGAAGTGGTCTTAGAATAGCTGTCCAGATACTTCAGGGCCACGAATTTAAGGAAGGCATCCTTGCAAGAGGGACTACCCTTTATGTCCCGATTCCAGGATTCATCGTAAACGACAATTTCGATGAACTATGGGAGCAGTACAAGGATAATCCGGATGCATACGTCCTCGATGGAATGATCACAGAAGAAGAGGCAAGAGCATACTTCAAGTAACACTCTGACTAATCTCGAGGACTCAGGTAACAGGGACCGTGCACTGCCTTAGAACCGGATTCTTTTGAGAGAACATCAGTGCGCGGTCCCCACACACCGTTTGCAGCCAAGAGGATGAGAGGAGGGGTCATACTGTCTTACCTTCAAGCCAGGGATATACAAAAGAGATTCGGTGGAGTCGTCGCCGTAGATGGTGTGGACTTCTCATGTGAGCCGGGAGAGGTTCACGCGCTTCTGGGAGCAAATGGCTCCGGCAAAAGCACGCTTGCAAAAATCATCACCGGCGTAGTAAATGCAGACTCCGGAGAAATATACGTGGACGGGAAGGTAGTCAGAATCAGTAGCC
>JAAZLW010000352.1 GCA_012799135.1 Bacillota bacterium
GATGGCATCTACCGAGATGCCCGCCATCCGGATGATGTATCTTTCTCAACTAGTATTGAAGAGGACCTCAAGCGAAGGGATTTCACTGTCAATGCTATAGCCTACGATCCCTGGACTAAAGAGTTCATCGATCCTTATGGGGGACGTCGTGATCTAAAACGGCGCCTGCTCAAAACTGTCGGCGACCCTAAGGAGCGCTTTACAGAGGATGCCCTCAGGATGCTACGGTTTTTTCGCTTTCTAGCCACTTTGGGGTTTAGGCCCCATCGGAAGACCCTAGAATCCATTCAGCCGCCACTTATTCGGCAGATTAGTCCTGAGCGCATCAGGGATGAACTAAACAAACTGCTTCTAGCTGAGCTACCAGGGCCCACGCTTCTCTCGATGCATAGGGTAGGGCTTCTTGACGAGCTTCTGCCGGAGGTTGCTAGAGGTGATGGTATCACCCAAGGTAGCTATCATCGATTTGATGTCCTCCGCCACTCTCTCCATACTGTGGATAACGCCCTACCTCGCCTAGATGCCCGCTGGGCAGCCCTGTTGCATGATGTGGCAAAACCAGTGACTCGCACAGAAGATGCAAGTGGTATTCATTTTTACGGTCACGATGCCGAAGGCGAAAAACTCACCAGGGCTATTCTCACCAGGCTACGCTATAGCAAACAATTCACCGAAAAGGTTGCGCTTTTGGTGCGCTGGCATATGTTCCCCGTTCACGCCCATTCTACAGATAAGGCACTCCGCCGCTTTATTCGCAAAGTAGGTAAGGCTAACGTCCTAGATCTAGTAGAGCTACGCCGAGCAGACATCCTGGCACTAGGTAGGCAGACAACCCATGAGAGCTGGATCAACTGGCAAACACTCAAAGACCGTCTGGTAGAAATCATGGATAGTGACGCCACTTTTGCAGTCTCTAATCTTGCTGTTAATGGTCATGATGTGATGGTGGCTTTAGATGTTCCACCTGGACCTGAAGTCGGTTCTGCCCTGGAATGGCTTTTAGAAAAAGTAGTCGATGAGCCTAAGCTCAATCAACGGGAGAAACTACTAGACCTCTTGCAATCATACGAAAAGACCTCTTTCATGCAAAATAGACAGGAAAACAGCATCTGATAGCGAACCAAGGAGTAGGTCTTTTCTGGAAACTAAACTGCAGGAGGAGGTTGTGTGATTGCGCTCAACACCAATTGGTATAGTGCTAATGAATGATGAGCGAGAGCATGTGTATACTCTGAACAATGAAGAGAACATGCGAGTGGTGAACCAATGGGCAGATATCATTCGCAAGAATCTCAGGAACGTCGATGGTACCGCTCCCGAGGTAATAGTAGGTTCTGAGACCATCACAAGTGTCAGGACAGCTCAGAAGGTAGGTACGGAACTCTCCAAGGCTAATGTCAAGCAGATCATCATGTGCTACAATGTGTGGAACTTCCCCTTCCTAGCATGGCCCTTTTTGAACTCATTGGGAAGGCATATACCGATTCTCAGCTTATCTAATAACAACGGCAAATATCCGGGCAATGTGGGCCTTCTGGCTACTGATGGAGCCTTAAGACAGACAGGCCTGCGCACTCACCGCATAGTAGGGGATATGCATGATCCCAATACTCAGGCCCAGGTTATTGCTTGGCTGAGGGCTAGCCAGGCTTATACGACTATGCAAAATGAGGTCTTTGGCATCTATGGCGGGCATTCTATGGGTATGGAAACAGGCTACTTCCACCTTACCCCCACGATTACCCAATTGGGTACCACTGGCCGTCAGATCGATCAGCTGCTTTTGGTGAAAAGAATGGAGCAAGAAGTTGACGAGGCCGAGGTAGAAAAGGGCTTACAGTGGTTTCAGGACCTATTGGGCCCCCGCCTACGTTTTGATGGCAAAATGCTAACACCCGAGACCCTAAAGACGCAGATCAGGCTATACCTAGCTATGCGCATGGTTAATGAAGAGAAAGGCTTCGATTTCTGTGGACTCAAAGGTCAGCGGGAGCTAACTGAACATGTCTGTCTCGGTGATGTAGCCGAAATGCTGATGAATGACCCCTATGACTGGAATGGCCCCAAGGAGCCCACAGTCTGCGCTACCGAGGCTGACTCTTACGCAGCGGTAACCATGCAGATGCTTAAATATCTTAGTGGTGGACTTTCCACCCTCTTTATGGATGTTAGGCTGTATCATCCTGACAAGGATCTATGGGATTGGTGCAACTCAGGTAACCACTCCAGCTACTATGCGGCTCTTAGCATGAATCCCAAGGAGAATTTCAAGCACATTACCTTCCATCCTGCCATGGAGTTCTACTTCAAGGCCGGTGGAGCCTCAGTAGAATTCGATGCTGCCCCCAGTGAAATGACCTTTGCTCGCCTGGGACTTTGGGACAACGATAAACTCTACATGGCCATCATGCACGGAGAATCGCTAGATCTACCGGCAGAAGAAAGAAAAGCACTCAATGCCCAGACTGATCCAACCTGGCCCCATGTCCATGCTAGGATCGATGGCACCTTCGAGGAATTCCTTAATGCCTTCCCCAGCAATCATGTTCTGGGTGTACAGGGGGATAGAGTAGATGCACTAAACTACCTCTGTGAGATAGCAGGTATTACACC
>JAAZLW010000276.1 GCA_012799135.1 Bacillota bacterium
AAGAAGGCAAAGCTATCATTTTTATCAGTCACAAGTTAGATGAAGTTCAGCAGATTTCGGACCGTGTGACTGTCCTGAGAGACGGTCGACTGGTCGGTACACTGGCAAGAGAACAAGCTTCGACCGGTAAGATCGTAAGCATGATGGTAGGTAGAGATATTGATGAGTTCTACCCGCCAAAAGCAAAACGGCGAGATGGTCGGGTCCTGCTGGAAGCCTTCGAGCTATCCCGTGACGCCAAGTTCAAGGATATTTCCTTTGATCTTCGGGTCGGTGAGATTCTGGGGCTTTATGGCCTGGTAGGCTCTGGTAGAACTGAGCTGGCGTTATCACTGGTTGGTGCCGATAGGCTGGACTCTGGCTCGGTGCGGCTGGCCGGGATGCCTTTCTCGCCCAAGTCACCAAGACAGGCGGTTAACAATGGGCTATGTTACCTTTCTGAGGATCGGAAGCAGCTCGGCCTTTTCTTGGAGATGTCGTTGGCAGACAACGTAGTCTCATCTTCTTTGGAGAACGTCTGCGGTCCTCTCGGGACGATGCAAACCAAACGGATAGAAGCGATTGCATCCAAGCTGGTCGAACAGCTGGACGTGATCCCCAAGAGAACCGACTCGGTTGTATCAAGGCTATCCGGTGGCAATCAGCAGAAGGTATTGCTAGCGAAATGGCTGGCAACAAGTCCGCGAATCTTGATCGTGGACGAACCATCTCGCGGAGTAGATATTGGTGCCAAATCGAAAATCCATTTCCTCTTGAGGGAGCTAGCTGACAGTGGTATGGCGGTCCTGATGATCTCCAGCGATTTGCCAGAGATTTTGGGGTTATCTGATAGGATCATGGTTATGCACGAAGGGCAGGTGAGAGGTATCCTGGAAAATGTGGACTTGACTCAAGAGGTGATCATGAACATAGCCTATGGGGAGGCCGTCACAGCGTGAATGTCTTGATGCGGGCATTTGGCAAAATGGATAGGCAGATGGGTGTCATCATCTTTCTGATTATCGTGATCAGTGTTGTGATGGCGTTCAACAATCCATACTTCTTGACTGTGGGGAACTTCGAGGTCATGGCCAGCTGTTTCTTGTTTGAGGCGATCATGGCACTCGGAATGACGTTCGTGATTGTATCAGGTGGTATCGACTTATCTGTGGGCGGCGTTTTTCCGCTGTCGGCCATTTTGATGGCCATGCTCTTGCGCAGTGGCGTGAATTACTATTTAGCAATGCTCATTGTACTGGTTGTAGGTGCTACGATTGGGTTTATTAACAACGAATTGAGAAGGGTCCTCAATATCCATCCCATGATTGTCACGATGGCCATGCTGTTAACGCTTCGGGGGTTGAACCTGGCCATTACCGATGGTCGTGTGATTTCGGGTCTGCCTAGCGGATTCATTGAAATGGCTAATACAACTGTCATGGGGTTGTCCTTACCGATGGTCACCTACCTCGTGCTCGCCGTAGTCTGCCTCGTGCTGTCGAAAGGTCAACGGTTTCTTCTGCATGTTTATTTCGTCGGGGGCAATCCAACTGCGGCTGAACTGTCAGGAGTCAGAGTGGAGCGCATATATAGGATGGTATATATGCTCTCGGGATTACTGGCGGGTGTGGCCGGGGTGCTTGCCACGATGGTATATAACAGCGCTAGCGCTAACTTCGGGCAGGGAGTCGAGTTGCGGGTTATAACCGCAGTAGCTATTGGTGGTGCCAGTCTGACAAGGGGGGGCATTGGTAGCATTGAGGGGACAATTCTCGGTAGCCTTTTCCTGGCGATGATTTATAACACGTTTGTTATGAGTGGTGTATCCGCGTATTACCAGGATGTGTTCACAGGATTAATGCTTGTCATAGCCGTCGTGCTCAGATCACAGGTTTTCGGAAAGAAATCAGAACAGTAAGGGTAGCAGTCGGTATCATGAGTGAAGGGGGGATAGCTCAACTGTTACGTAGGAAAGCGGGATTGTTTATAGGAGATCACCGAGGAGGTTCTAAAAAAATGCGTAGAAGGATACTCATGAGTCCAGCTGTGATTGTATTAGCTCTGACTGTAGTATTGCTTGGGGTGGCAGGTTCGACTGCCTTTGCACAGGATACTGAGTTGTACTCGATGATTGTCTTCACAAAGGGAGCCGAGTATTTCAATTGGACCTATGCAGGTATGATTGATGCGGCAAAGATATTAGGGAGCCATATCAAGACTGAGCTCCAAGGTCCCGCCGAGTGGGATGCGTCGTTACAGGCGAGGACTATTGACCAAGTTGCAGTAAAGAGACCTAAGGGTATTTTGGTAGCAGCAGCGGACGAGGCAACGCTTGTGCCATCGATCAACCGGGCCATTGATCGGGGCATTCCGGTAATCGCATTTGATAACGATGCTCCGGAGAGCAAACGACTCTCATATGTGGGCACCGATAACTATGACTTCGGTGCCGTAGGTGCAAGGGCTATGGCCGAACTGCTAGGTGGCAAAGGTGAGGTAGCGATCATTATGGTACCCGGTGCCGGTTCAATGGAAGAGCGGGCACAAGGGTTTCGAGAAGAACTAGAACGCAACTACCCTGACATGAAGGTAGCCACGATCATTAATGATGAGGGGGATGTTGCTAAGGCAGAGTCTGCTACAACAGCGGCGCTGCTTGCTAACCCTAACATCAAGGGTGTCTTCAGTACCCATGGATATGGCGGTCCCGGTGCGGCGGCAGCAGTGCGCACGCTTGATCGGGCAGGTAAGGTCTTTGTGGTTGCCAGTGATTACGGTGGACCAGTACTTGAATTGCTCAAGACAGGCGAAATCGCTGCTACGGTTGCCGACAACCCGTATTTGCTTGGCTTCCAAGCGATGATGTTTGCCTACCAAGCCGCGCACCCAACGGATGTTCCATCGCAGAATCCACCGTTTGGGCACGTTCCTCCTCTTATTTACGGAGGTTCGTATATCATTACTGCGGAAGACTTACAGGATCCGGAAGTCGCTAGCTTTTATGAAAATCCGCCTAAGTTCTAGCGAGGACGATGCTGCAGTAGCACTGAAGTGCTAAGATTTCCCCGGACACGTATACATGTCCGGGGAAATTCGCACTTTATGTGAGTAAAAGTATTGAATACCGACGAGGTGCGTAACCGCAGTTATGTGAGGTACAAGGGAAAACGAATGCTGGTATGATACGATTATGGGTATCTATGCCATAAAAGAAATGGGGAACTCCAGTGCAGGTATACGACGTTAGAGACATTCGTAGTCACAACACAAAGGATATTCTGAGTGCTATTCGCTTCCGCGACAACATCACCAGGAAAGAGGTTGCGGAAATATGCGGGCTCAGTTTTCCAACTGTATCGAATCTTTGCAACGAATTGCTGAGCAAGGACATCTTAAGTGAAACAGACATTCGTGTATCCAGAGTCGGAAGAACGCCTAGAGGTCTAGTATTCAACTATTACAAGTTTTTCTCGATTTGCATAGATCTGCAACTGCAAGGTAATCTGGGGTTTGCAGTACTCGATCTGAGGAATAACGTGGTTTTTGAGGCGGATTACGACATATCTCATTTGACAGACCTTGATCAGATCATTCGTTTTGCCAAGGATGTTTTTGATGAGCAAAGGGTAGCACTAAACATAGAATCCCAAAGCTTCTGTGGCCTAGGTATCTCGGTGTCGGCCATATACGATACGGCTGACAACAAATTGGTTAATTCATCCATTGCCATGTTTGAGAACCAGAATATTAAAGCTATTACGTCTCGTTATTTCGATTTCCCTGTCTATGTCGATAATGAATCAAACCTGTGTGCGCTGTCGGTCAGGAGTCAGGCACAGGATGTGGAGAATGTGGTTTATCTACATATTTCTGAGGGAGTTGGGGTTGGCGTTTTAGTCGACAGCAAACTGCTGCGCGGCAAGAACGGATACGCTGCAGAAATAGCGCACATTCCTATCGGGGATCCATCGCTGAAGTGTCCTACGTGCCCCAATTATGGGTGCGTTGAAAC
>JAAZLW010000277.1 GCA_012799135.1 Bacillota bacterium
CCACATCGGGGCCGGCTGCTATTCAAGGTGGTCGGACCATCCTAGAAGGTGGTGATGGAGGTCTTGGTACGGCTGAAGCTCCTCTAACCCTGGCTCTAAAACCCGATGCAGAGTTGACCGCCCGGGCCGCCAAGGACATTCATATCCACGAAACCGTAGGGAATTTGAACTTGGCGGAGGTTTTCGGTAGGGGCAATATAGTCCTTCAGGCCAAGGAGTCCATTCTCGACAGCCGTGGTGAACGTTCCATTGCCATTATGGGTAACGGGGTGAACCTAACTGCCGAAGAAGGTTCAATTGGTACAGAGGCAAATCCCGTGTACTTGACAGTTAACCCCAGCGGACAGCTGACAGCCTATGCACTGAAAGGCGATGTGTATTTGGCTACCCCATCCACTAATCTGGTTAACCTTAGTGACATATTGGCTGGAGGGACTCTAGCCATTGCGGCAGCTGGGCAACTGAGTATTCATGGTAGACTGGCAGCTGTAGATGCGCTCAGCATCTCCTCCAACGGAACCCTTCAGGTTGAATCCTCAGGGAGACTAGATAGCAGTGGGCGACTCACACTTATGGGTGAGGAGGTCCTAATGGCTGAGGGTTCTTCAGGGAAATCAGCCGACGGGATTGATATTACAGCTGCTAACGGGGTAGAGGTCAGCCAGCTAGAGGCAGACAATGATGTGCAGCTCACCGCTGGTACAACTATATCCCAGGCGGGGAATGGCAGTATTACCGCTCAGACTCTAAGAACAAGTAGTGGTGGACGGCAGATATTGGATGGAGCTAATCAGATTACCTCTTTTGCAGCGGCTACCACTGGCGGAGGAAGCATCAAACTGAGTAACATGTCAGCTTTGTCTATCACCGGGATTACCCAAGCAGTCGGTGGAAATATTGAGATCACCAATGCCGGAGATCTGCAGATTTCTGGGACAGTTAGCACAGGAGACCAGGTGGAACTGAATGTTGCTGGGAGGATAGTCGAAGGAACAGCAGGCGAGGTCCATGCGGAAAGATTGGTAACAAGCAGTGTCGGTGGTCAGGTTCTGCTGGGTGACAACAGGATCCGGAGCTTCCAAGCCAGTAACCAAGGTGATGATATTCAGCTAAACAACAATGGCTATGATCTGGAGGTCATCAGCATTAACCAAGCAGATGGCGGCGATATAGCACTCACCAACAACGAGGGTGGTATTACCATTACTGGGCTAGTTCGAACCAGGGATGGTGCTCACCTGACTGCCCAAGGAACCATTGAGCAAGCAGGTGATGGACGGATAGAGGAAGCAGCTTCGCTGACTATTGCAGGTACTGGCGGCCAGAAGTTATTGGGTGCCAATACGGTACATGGTTTCCAGGGCACCAATGTCGGCGGAGGCAAGGTTGAGCTGAATAATGCTGCTCTCAGCTTGGAGGTTATCCAGCTCGTGCAAGCAGATGGGGGAGATATCGAGCTCACCAACGTGGGAGATCTGGCAATTTCAGGACAGATTAGTTCTGCTGCCGGTGATATCAGCGTCGTAGCGGACGGGACGATCCATAGTACCCACGGAGATGTGAGTATCCGAGGTACGGATATCAGGCTGGAAGCCAAGGAAGGCGGGATTGGATCGAAGGAGACTAGAATTGTGGCTATTGCAGACGGTTGCACTAACCTTTCCGCCGGTTTGGATATCTTCTTTGAGGAACGGGAGACTGATCTAGATTCCGACTTCGTAATTAGTGAACATGGGTCTGTTGATCTGCTTGTGCCTGCGGGAGGGATTCACGTAGATGAGTTGAGAGCAGCTGGCTTGATTACTGTGCGGACGCCCCGCAGCGTTTCTCTTGGAAGTACAGCAGCTTCTCAGCTGAATCTATACGTTTCTGGCAGAAAAGCGGGTGTTAGCATTGCTGAAGCATTAATTAGTGAAACATTGACCGTTAGTGCTGATCAGATTGAATTCGCTAACCTTATCCATACGGGTGTTGGGCCTCTGAAGGTAAGGATGGGTGGCGGCAGCAAGAGGATGGCTGATAGCATCACTGTTTCAGGCAGCTCCTCCGTGGGAATGGTATTTGAACACTTGGAAAGCGACACCATGCTGATAGAAGCTGATACAGAAGACTTGAAGCTCACTGAAGTCGTGTTAGGCACTAATGCACAGTTTAGTAACAGGTATCACACGGTAATAGCCGATAACGTGAACAAGCAGCTGTTCTTCTGTGATCTACAGCTCTATCCGGAAAGGGATCCATTCTACCTGACTATGGGACGTGACAGGCTAATAAGGACCGATGCCTGGGTTGTCCACTACAATGATGACTACATCATTAATGATTTCGCGACGGAGAACAGCTTTATGCGTATCACAAGCAAGATGCCCCAGATTGTGGGATTTGGGCTTCTCCAAAATAGTGGGTTCTCCAGTTCGACATTGGGAAGGGATGGTGCAACAAGTTCAAGCGGTATAATCATTTCATCTGGCATATATGATTCGCTGCAACCTGGTTCGTCTAGCCACGCGGATGATGATGAGGAGA
>JAAZLW010000278.1 GCA_012799135.1 Bacillota bacterium
ACCAAGGCTAGCGCCTCAGTTGGTTGTCCCCAGAGCTTCAAGGCTCGGGAAACATTGATACCCTTACCTGAAGGATGGTCGATCTTGCTCTTAACCCGATTCAAACCACCCACGACTAGGCGATCAAGCTCAAGGGTCCGATCAATAGAGGGGTTTAGAGTAATAGTTGCGATCAATACAATCACCTACCAGGTTCATGGTTTGGGGCCGGTTCAAAGTACTGACTTATGGGAAGGAATACGCAGCCCTGTTCGCAAGGGTGTTGAAAGGTATTCCTTTGGATAATGTGGAATTATTATCTAATGACAAGATTCCCCGTATAGGGCAGAAAGACCTGCTAGGCTCTGCCCTGACGGAGAGAAACAGAATAGACATGAGCCCTATGGCCGACTTCTATCTGCCAAGGTAGTAGTGGCGGATTGGCTTTAGTCATGTTTGAACCACGGAACTTGAGGAGGCTAACCATGAGCTACATGATTGGGATCGATATTGGCACCAGTGGGGTAAAGACTTTGGTTGTCACCGAGACCGGGAAGATAGTAGCCCAAGCTACAGCCGAATACCCCTTGTACCACCCTAAGGCCGGGTGGGCTGAACAGAATCCGGAAGATTGGTGGGAAGCAACCCTTGCGACCTTAAAGCAGGTTGGCGAGGCTTTGGGCAGTGATGCCGCTAGAGTCAAAGCTATCGGCCTTTCCGGCCAGATGCATGGCTCGGTTTTCCTGGACAAGTCCGGTAATGTCCTACGTCCCGCCATCTTGTGGTGTGATGTACGTACTGCTGACCAATGCCGCTATATCACGGAAAAGGTGGGCAGAGAGCAGCTGATCCGCCATACCTCCAACCCAGCCCTGGAAGGCTTTACAGCACCGAAGATTGTCTGGCTGCAGCAAAATGAAGCCCAGGTCTATGCGCAGGTGGCTAAAGTACTGCTGCCCAAGGATTATGTGCGCTATCGACTCACCGGCGAGATCTTTACTGAGATGTCAGACGCTGCAGGGACTTTACTACTTGATGTCACCCACCGACGTTGGTCAGAGGCGGTTCTCAAAACCCTGGATATTTCCCCTGAGATCCTGCCTGAATGTCGGGAATCGATCGATGCCTGTGGCACCCTTACCCGGGAAGTGGCGGAACATGCTGGTCTGCCTGCAGGCATTCCCGTAGCAGGAGGCGGTGCTGATAATGCCTGTGGTGCTACCGGTGCGGGTATTGTCAAGCCCGGCCGTGTGCTTTCCAGCATCGGTTCTTCCGGTGTGATCTTAGTCCATACTGACCAACCCCAAACTGATCCCCAAGGCAAAGTCCATACCTTCAACCATGCCATTCCTAATAAATGGTATGTCATGGGCGTAATCATGGCGGCAGGGCTTTCTTTAAAATGGTTTCGAGATAATCTCGGGCATCTGGAAAAGCAGATGGAGAGCCTTACCGGCACCGATGCCTATGACCTGATGAGTCAACAGGCGACCCCTACACCTCCGGGAGCTGAAGGGTTGATCTTCTTACCCTATCTCAACGGGGAACGCACTCCCCATGCCGATGCCTATGCTCGGGGTGTTTTCTTTGGACTCACTCCCCGACACACCCGGGGCCATCTGATTCGAGCGGTCATGGAGGGTGTTGTCTATGCCCTGCGGGATTCGGTGGAGATTATCCGAGGTATGGGGATTCCGATCGAGCAGGTACGAGCCATTGGTGGTGGAGCCAAGAGCCCTCTCTGGCGACAGATGCAAGCTGATATCATGCAGCTGGAAGTAGCTACTTTGAATATTGATGAAGGACCGGCTTTCGGTGCTGCCCTACTGGCTGGGGTCGCTGCCGGAGTCTATGATACCGTCGAAGAAGCTGCCGAAAACACAGTCCGGATCGTGCATACCACAGAGCCTAATCGAGCTCTAGTTGGGCTTTATGATGACTATTATGGGCTTTTCCGCTCCTTATACCCGGCCTTAAAAGACCGTTTCCGAGAGGCTGCGAAGCTAGAAGCATAAGACTTATTTCAGGGTATATGGCTGGCCAGAGCCCCAAGAACGCGAAGGAGCCCTGCTCAAAAGTGGGCTCCTTTTGGTTCTTCCTTCAATGGCTTATATGATCACAAGATCCCCTTATTACGTCGTTCCCGCTGCTGCTGAAAGAGATAGCGGATGATCTCGTCCCGGAAGGCCGGAGTTATGTCTTCTATCTCCAGCCCCACCGCCACTCGTTCTCGGTGGTCTTCGGGGATGGGTGCTTTACGGACGACCCGGGCAATGACGGTTCCACTTATTTCCGGTAAATGTATGTCTATTAGCAAGCGACTGCCATGATGCAAACTAGGTTCATCCTCTACCCAGGCCAATAGCCCACAACCACTTAGATTCTTTACCAATCCCCGCTTCTCTGGAAGGGGTGGGTTGATCAATTGTTCCTCCGACTCCAGCACCGCATAATCCATATTTAGCAACACATCCAAGCGAAAGTATGCCCGGCGATTGGCGGCCGTGACCCCGGTGGGCCATCCCACCACTAAGTAAGGGATCTGTCCAGTACGCCGTCCGATCACCGAAGTCTCAAAACCATAGAGGCTATCCTTATACGGGATGGTAACCCTCACCTGGTCTCCAATCCGGACTGGCTCCAGCACCCCACCCCTAAGAGGAGCAGCCAGTACGATACCATTGTCATCGAGGATCTCAATCCGGCTGGGATACGACTGCCACTCTCCCCTAACAACCGCCTCTAGCTCTACCCGCTGATTCACTTGGATGATTTCCTCCATCACAGGATGCGCACCGCCCATACCTTCGGCCCCCAAACCGGAAAGATGGCGGTACTCCCTCCTTAATGTCTGGTCACGGATCCACTCTCGGGGTATGAATACAATTATACCTAAGGGGGCCATGTTCCTCCATAAAGGGGGCGACAATTGAAAACAAGACTAGATAGATTCAGTCTCTCTATCAGCGAATCCTCAAGTCTCCACCAAAAGGCCGCGCTCTTTGGCGACGGCATTAATCTTCTTCAGGTTAGAGATTGCCCACCCGATAGCCCGGGTGCTCGTCGCCGCTATGAAATACACGCGGCCGTGGGGGTAAGAGGCTGCTCTGCCACTTCGCCCCGCCATTTGCATTAGGGTACGGGCATCATACAAAGGATCGTGGGCATACAATATGATCACATCCGCCCTGGGAACGGTGATGCCCCGCTCTAGTACGCTCGTAGTGACCATTACCGCTGGTGTCTGATCTTCAAAGGCAGTCCGCTTCTCATCCCTCCGGGCATCTCGGGAGTGGGTGCCTAGAACAGTGGGGATGAATAGACCTTCTTCCTGCCTTCCTCCACTATCCTTTAGCCTGGCAGCAATCGCTTTGACCATTTCTGCTACCAACCAGACTCGGGGAACGAAAACAAATACCCGGTTACCCGCTCGCAGGCTTTCTTGGAGTTTTGCCCAGAACCCCGCAGGTAACTTGAGGCAGGTCTCTACCCTAGGGGAAACCCTCTGTCTAGGGAGGTCAGGGACCAGGTGGCGTCTGTCGATCAATAGCTCGGGCACCGGTATTGGGTGGCCATGGTGGCGGACCGGTACCGTTACCAGTCCCATAGCTCCCCGACGCGCCGCCTGCAGCATGGCCGGTTCCGGTGTTGCCGTCATATATACCTTCATACCCCCGGGCTTGACAGCTCGC
>JAAZLW010000279.1 GCA_012799135.1 Bacillota bacterium
GCTTCCGAAGTAAGAAGCGTTTTCCCCAAACAAACTCTAGAACGCACGTAACATCTCTTTCTAACTAAGGCAAATTAACCGAATAGTGGTGAAGCAACAGAGAACTCAGAAAAACAGATACGATAGGGGCCGAAAAAGAGGAATTGGCAAAACAGCGGCGAATGATCAATAGGGGGAAAGATCTGACAATTCGGTCAGAAAAGTCAAAGAAGGGAGGTTGCCTAAGGGACCTCAGGTCCGCTTCGCCTAAAGGAAAAGCCGATAATATTTCTCACAAGGAGGTCTTTGTTAATGAGCATCCGTCTGCGAGGTAGATTATTGGCATTGTGTTTGGCGCTGGCCATGCTTGTATCAGTGAGCGGCATGGTGATGGCTAAGGAGAAAGTCACGTTTTGGACTAGCCACAGCGGCAAAGTGGAGCGCGAATCCCTAGAGCTGATCGCCACGAGGTTCAATGAAAGTCAGAACGAATACGAGGTAGAGGTTACCATTGTCCCGGGCAGTGAGACTGATATCGCGAAATTGATGACAGCTGTTGCGGCCGGTACGGGGCCAGATGTTTACTTAGTTGACCGATTTACTACTGCCCAGAGGGCTGTAGCAGGGGCATTGACTGACCTAACGCCCTTTGTTGAGCGAGCCGGCTGGAAGCCAGAAGATGATTTCCTGGACTTTGCCATAGAGGAGTCCACCTGGGCTGGTAAAGTCTACTCACTGCCGTTTGATACAGATACGCGGGGCTTGTACTATCGAAAAGCTGATTTCCGGGAGGCCGGACTTGATCCGGAGGTCCCTCCGGCGACCATTGGCGAGCTGGACCAGGTCGCTGCCAAGCTGACCAAGCGGATCACTGATCGGCGTTTTGAGCGATTTGGCTTGATTCCGTGGTTATCGCAAGGCTGGCACTATACCTGGGGTTGGGCCTTTGGTGGTGAGTTCTACGATGAAGCCACTCGGCAACTCACCTGTAACCACCCTGCCATAGTGGAGTCCTTTGCCTGGCAGCAGAAGTTTGCCGAGGAGTACAGCATTGCGGCTATTCAGGGATTTGCCAGTGCTTTCGGTTCAGAAGCACAGGATCCGTTTATAGCCGGCAAGATCAGCATGATTATCGATGGGGACTGGAAGATCTCAGGATTACAGCGTTTTGGCCCCGATGTCGAGTACGGTGTGGCAGATATCCCGGTCAAGGCCGGTATGGGTTCCACCACTTGGGCCGGTGGCTGGGCACTTGCGGTTCCAAGAGGTGCTAAGAACGCTGAGGGTGGCTTTGAATTTGCTCGCTTTGCGGCGGGTCCAGTAGGGCAGGAGATCTACTCAAGAGACACATATCATCTACCCACCCTCAAGGCTATGGTTGACCGGACAGATCTGTTTGCTGACGAAGCTCACGATATTTTCCTGCACATGCTACCTTTTGCCAGGTCTCGGCCTGCGCTACCGGTAGGAGCCCTCTTATGGGATGAGCTCACCGCCGCCAGAGACTATGTCATTAACGGAGATAAGGCACCCCAGAAAGCCTTGGATGACGTAGTAGAAAGGGTACAGGCAGAGCTGGAAAAGCATTTCTAGAAAGTAGGATGAGCGCATGGTGGGAGCTAACCTCCCACCATACGCCTTGCATCGATACCGATCAGCTACTGTAGTAGAGTTGTGGCAAAGTGGTAGTGTAGTCTCTATCCAAGGGGGTAAGGGCTTTGCGAAAGACGAAGCAAGAAATTCGTACCATCTGGTTGGGGCTGGCCTTCGCGTCACCTTGGTTGATCGGTTTTGCTCTGTTCATTGTCTATCCTGTAGTCGCCTCGTTGTATTATAGTTTTACGGAGTTTACCGGTCTAGACGTAACGGCCTTTGTTGGTTTCGGTAACTACATGCACATGATCACCAAAGATGAGCTATTCCATAAGTCGCTTTACAACACCCTATACTACCTATCCCTGGCAGTTCCGCTTGGTTTGGTAGTGGCGATGATCTTGGCACTTCTTCTAAACCTGAAGATCAGGGAGGTGTCATTTTACAGGACTTGTGTGTATATTCCTAATATCGTACCGGCCTTTGCCTCATCGTTTATCTGGCTTTGGATGCTGAACCCGGAATATGGGCTGGTAAACCTTCTGCTAGAGAAGATCGGTATTTGGGGTCCAGGTTGGGTTACAGACCCGCGCTGGTCCAAGTTTTCTATTGTACTGATGGCTCAATGGGGGGCGGGAGGTTCGGCTATGATTTTTCTCGCTTCCTTACAGGATGTACCGAGGAGCCTTTACGAAGTGGCTGACCTTGATGGGGCTAGCTCCCTGACCAAGTTCCGCTACATAACCTTACCACTGATATCTCCGGTGATCCTCTTTCATGTAATCATGGCCCTGTTTGGGGCATTTCAGGTCTTCACTCCCTCTTACATCATGACTGCTGGCGGTCCGGCTAACTCTACTCTTTTCTATGTGCTGTATCTGTATCGTAATGCCTTCAACTATGGCAAAATGGGCTACGCGTCAGCTATGGCTTGGCTGCTGTTCATTCTAGCACTAATCACTACACTGGTGGTTATGAGAACTTCGGCAAGATTTGTCTATTATCAAGGGGAGGAGAGATAGCAGATGGCGGACACAGTCTATGGCTCCAAGCGCAGACAGCATTTGCGCTCCCAGATCGTGGGGCGGATCTTGCTGATCGTCATGAGTATAGTCTTTTTACTTCCCATCGGATGGATGTTCACCACATCTGTAAAAGATTCGACACAAGTGATGGCTTACCCGCCGATCTGGTTACCATGGCCGCCCAAATGGGAGAATTACGAGATAGCTGTTAAGGCTATTCCATTTCTACTGTATCTTAGAAACACTGTGACCGTCTGTCTCTTCACGATCATCGGGACGCTACTTTCCAGTACCCTGGTGGCTTATAGCTTGTCCAAGATCCCATGGCCGGGTCGCAATGCATTGCTAATCCTGATCCTGAGTACTATGATGCTGCCTTTCCCGGTGACTATGATTCCTCTCTTTGTCACTTTCGGCAGGCTTGGCTGGATTAATACCTTCAAACCACTGATCGTACCGGCTTTTCTAGGAAATGCGTTCTATA
>JAAZLW010000280.1 GCA_012799135.1 Bacillota bacterium
CATTGGTTCTTGAAAGATCATGGCGATTTCGTGTCCGCGAATGGACCGGATCAACTCACCTTCAGGATCCACATTGGTCAGATCAATTATCTCCTTGTTGTTCTGCCGCTGAAACAGAATCTCTCCGGCTTCTATCTGGCAGGTTCTAGGTGGTAGTAGTCTGAGAATAGAATGGGCGGTGACGCTTTTCCCACAACCAGACTCGCCCACTAGGCCCATGGTCATGCCGGGCTGGATGGTCAGCGAAACATCTTCCACAGCACGGACAGTTCCCTCTAGGGTATGAAAATGGACCTTCAAGTTATTGATCTTCAACAGGTGCTCTTTTCTTTCCGTGTTCATCTCATATTCTCCTATACAGTGTAAGGGTCGGCGGCATCCCGCAAGCCGTCACCTAGGAAATTGAAGGCCAGGATGGAGGCTGCCACGAAGAAGCCAGGAACCATTAACCACGGGTAGAGTAGCAAGACCTGGATATTTTGAGCTTGCTGGAGCAATACTCCCCAACTGGTCAGAGGGGGACGAAGTCCCAAACCCAGGAAGCTCAAAGCGGATTCCGACAAGATCATGGCAGGCATGGCGAGGGTTGAAATCACTATAATATGGCTGAAAGTGGCAGGAATGAGGTGTCTGAATATGATCCACCAATCACTCGCGCCGGCCAACCGGGATGCCATGATGAAATCCTCTTCCCGTAGAGCCAATACCTTGCCACGCAGTTGACGGGCAAGCCAGGTCCAGCCGATCAACGACAGGATCACGGTAATGGTGAAATAGGTCCGCAACGGTGGCCAGTGATGGGGCAAGGCGGCGGTTAGCGTCATCCACAATGGTATAGGCGGGAAGGATCTGACAATTTCGATCAATCTTTGCACTAGGTTATCTACCCAGCCTCCGTAATAACCGGAGGCCACCCCCAAAACAGTCCCTATGAAGAGGCTAAGGGCAACGCCTGCCAGTCCGATGGTTAGGGAAATCTGGCTGCCCTTCATGATCCGGGAGAGCATATCTCTCCCCTGTCCGTCAGTGCCCAACAGGCTAACAATCCCTTCATCGACCCCGAATAGATGACGGTCGGTTGGGAACAGCCCTATAAGTTTATATGGCTCTCCCTGAACAAGAAAACGGATAGGGATCCGTTTTTGCGGATCGGGGATATAAACCCGTTGCAGCGTTAGCGGGTCACGCCCTACCTTGAGCTCATAGACATGCAGCTGGAATCTCCCTTCCACGAAAAAATGAATGCTTTGCGGTGGTAAGAAGGAGTACTTAGTCATTCTTTGGTCCAAGCTGTATGGAGAGACAAAGTCGGCAAACAAAGCCCCTAGGTAAAAAAGCAAGACTACGATCCCACCCATGACAGCGATCCGATTACGAGTGTATTTCCGCCACATCAATCGCCATTGGGAGGTGGGATGGGAGAGTTGTTCAGCCTGGATCATCTGGTGGGCAATGGATTCATCAAGGAGGTCCTGCCGGTTATATAGCTTTTCAATATAGGCAGCGGTCTCTTGGTAATGCTTCATTTGGTGATCTCTCCCGCCTATGTTATTCATATCGTATCCTCGGATCTACCCAGGCTAGGGCAATATCGGCCAGGAGGTTGCTGATTAGCAACAGAACAGTCATGAACATTAGGATTGCCCCGGCTAAATACATGTCTTGAGTGGTTAAGGAACGTAGGAAAATTGGTCCTATTGTTGGGATGGAAAGAACCACACCGACAATAATCGAGCTAGAAATCATTTTGGGAACCTGCATTCCCAGGACGCTAATGAGGGGATTGATTGCCATTCTAACAGCGTATTTTCGGATAACGATGTCTTCGTGTAACCCTTTGGCGCGCGCAGTTGTTATATATTGTTGGTTGAGCACATCCAACAAGTTGCCCCGCATAATGCGAATAAGCTCAGCCGTACCCACTACCCCCATGATGACTACCGGTGCCCATAGATGGTTTAATAGATCAAGCAGCTTAGCCCAGCTCCAGGGAGCATCAACCATTTGGGGTGAATAAATGCCATAGGCAGGCACACCTAACACTAAAGTGCCAAACACTAGCCACATCAGGGAAAGCATGAAGTCAGGAAGCGATAGACCTAGGAAACCGAGAAAAGAGAAGAAATTATCGCCCACGGAATACGGGTATCGGGCTGAATATATTCCGATCGGAATCGATACTATCCACATAAATATGAGTGCGAGACCAGAAATGAGCAGAGTCCACCCTAGACGTTTGGCGATTACATTCCACACCGGAGCACTCCATTCGAGGGAATAGCCAAAATCCCCGCTGGGAAAGCCGCTAATCCACCGCCAATACTGTACTATCTTAGGCTGGTCTAGCCCATAGCGAACACGCATCGCTTCCACTGTTGCGGCATCCATCCCACCGCCGGTGGCGGCGATCTCAGCCTGGACACTGGTCACGAAATCTCCCGGGGGTAGTTGGATAATAACGAAGGTAATGAAGGAGATAACGATCAGAGTGGGGATCATTCCCAATATGCGTTTTACTATGTAGGCAAGCATGGATTATCACCCTTCCGCTGAGATAGCCATTGCCAGGGAATTATCCGAAGGCTGGGTAGACTGGAGGACGGGAAGATCTGATTTACAGAACCCGCCCTCCAATTGTTCGTTTTCCTGCCTTTAGAGCAATCGATGACCGTGGCAGTCTATCGCTTCAGGCAATGCAAGCTCTTCTAGCGGTCAAAGTAAAAGTGACACGGATCAAGAGTGCCTGGTGCCATATAGATCCAGTCTGTAGTGAAGTTTTTCGGGATATTACGGAAATCTGCTCCCACCACCACCACGTTTGGTATCATACCGACTGTCCCGATCACCAACAGATTCTCAACATTGGCCCGAACGAGTTGCTTGGCCAGTTCTGTCTGTTGATCAGGATCAACCGTTACTTTATACTCGTCATACAGGGCCATCATTTCCTTGAAATATGTCGGTGGTTCTTTGCCGAGGTTGCCTTTGCTCTTATACCAGGTTCCATAAGCCGGTGCCATCCAGGAACGTTCATCAAAGGGGAATATGTAGATCGGATCGACCATGGGGTTGATACCCCGGTCTGCGGTCCAGGTGGTGACGTGGGCCTCATTACCGCAGGCGCGAATCCAGTAGATCTCCCTGGACATGATATTCAAAGCGGTGCGTATTCCAATACTATTCCAGGCCGCTACCACCAATTCAATTTCGTCGACGGTGGCTTTGTCCCAATCCGTACCTTCCATGGTTATTTCCAGCCGACTGCCGTCAGGCCGGGTCCGGAAACCGTCAGGTCCCCTCTTTAGGCCGATTTCATCAAGGAGTTCATTGGCGAGAACAGGATCATATTGAGCGCAGTATTGCTCAAGCTCAGGCTCATAGTAAGGCGAATCGGATACTACGTTAAAGGCCCGCGGTACACCTACGCCCAGATAGGACACCTCGTTGATCTGTTCCCGGTCAATGGCCAAGGACATGGCTTGACGGAATTTGGGATTCTGGAAGATTTCTCGTAACCCGTCGTCCTCAATGGATTGATTAAAAAAGAAAGCGGTCTTTGAAGAGAGCGCGTCCGGCCACATGAGAACTTCATAACTGTAGCGGTCCTTGTTCGAGATAAACGAAGGGTAATTTGACAGGCTTAGACGGCGGAATTGGAAATCAAAACCACCCTCAATGGCCCGAAGGTTCAAAGCCTCAACATTTTCAAAAAGGGTCAAGACTATCTCATCGATATAAGGGAGCTGGTTTCCGGCAGGATCGACTTTCCAGTAATAGGGGTTACGTTTGGCCACCAACCGGGTGGCACCGGGACCCCACTCGCTGATTTTCCAGGCGGTCATAACTGGCCGGTCTACGTTGTAGTCTAGTGCTTTCTCTTCGAAGACAGAGTAGTCTACTTCCGGGTTGTAGCGGGGGTGATACTGTTCCAGGTAGTGTCGCGGGGCAAAAAACCCGAAGCGTTCAAAACCCAAAGGCCACTGGTTCCCGTGGAACGCTAATCCTACCGTCTCGGCGAGACCATTAGGTTTAGCGAATTTGAGTCTTATCGTATAGTCATCCACAACCTCGACTTCCATTGGCTCGCCGTCAATAACCCATTCTCCGTGAGGTGCTGGCGTTATGTTTGGATCCAGTTCGATATCATACCACCAGAAAGTTATGTCCTTAGTGGTAAAGGGGTGTCCATCGGACCATTTCAATCCTTCACGCAAGTGTAAGGTCAAGACTTTTCCGTCGTCTGACCAATACCATGCCTTAGCTAAGCCCGGCTGGATAGGGTCTTTGGGATCACGGGGCCACCTTAGAATCGGTTCATAGACTTGGCGGCCAAAGGCATGGAAGTCGTTGATGCCGGTAAAACCGCGGCGCCAGGTGCCCCCATATTTCCCGATAGCCTCTACGGGTTTAACGACCTGTGGTTCCTTGGGAAGTCTCTCTTCCACAGGAGGTAATTGGCCTGCCTGAACCAGGTGGGTTAATTCCGGTGCCTCCTGATATTGGGATGCCGCGTCGATTCCCGCGAAGCTAATTGCCAGCACAAAAAGTAGAAGCAGAACGAAAAGACTTCTTTTCATTTTACTCTTTCCTCCCTCGTGTTTCTGGTGGCTTCTGTCTGTTTCCAACCAACGTGAGAGTAGCTCAAGTTTCTGTATCCGGCGGTTCTGTCACCTCCTGCCATTCAAATAACCACAATCGATCGTTCTCGCAGATCCCCAATGTCAACCATACGCCCAAAAGAAATAGACATATTCTACATTCTACAGAATAGTGAGAATTCCTTTTCGGAAACCATGGAAGGTGTTTGATGGCGATAGGTTGGTTTTCACTATAGTGGACCCAGGAATTGAGGCACAAATGGAGGGGCGATTAAGCACTCGGACCACCCGCTTATGCATTTCTATCGACAATCCGAGCCTTAGAGCCTACCAGGCTCCCACAACTTGCCAAGGGGAATGGTTAGCCCCGGGTAGTCCGGGTGGGTGAACACTTGTATCCCCTCGGCATAGCTCTGCTCTGTGTACCGGCTGGTATCGGAGAGGGCAAAGGCTTCCAGTGTCTTTTTCAGGATCCACTATCCAGTAGTGGGGAATGCCGGCTCGTGCGTAGATGACTAATGTCAGGTGCACGCTTGCCCGCGCCTGGCTGCAAAGGAAGATGGCACTATATGGGCGCGGGGAAAGAACGGTATGGCGAATTGTGAGCCAGGCTCTGTTAGCAGCAAACCCGAATGCATTGAAGCCCTGCAAGGCATCATCGGGTTTGGATGGGGGTACAACTACAGTATCACTCTGTCTGAAGACGGGAGTAAACATTAACAAGGATTGGGCAGCAGGG
>JAAZLW010000281.1 GCA_012799135.1 Bacillota bacterium
ATGATCAAAGCAGGTTCGCCTGTCGATGATGTGATCGAGGAGCTGCTGGGTGTTCTCAGTCCCGGAGATGTGATCATGGATGGTGGCAATTCCCATTTCAAGGACACGATGCGACGGCATGATCTGCTCAAAGGGAAAGGTATCCTCTATCTTGGTGTGGGCATTTCGGGAGGTGAAGAAGGAGCTCTGCGAGGACCAAGCATCATGCCGGGAGGGGATAAGAGAGCCTGGGAGCTGGTACGGGAGCCCTTACTTGATATCGCGGCCAAGGCCGGTGAGAATGAACCTTGCTGTGCTTACCTGGGCCCGGGTGGTGTGGGGCATTTTGTCAAGACTGTACATAACGGCATTGAATATGGAGACATGCAACTGATCAGTGAAGCCTATTTTCTCATGCAAGAGCTGTTGGGCATGCCAGCTAGTGAGATCGGCCATGTCTTTCAGGAGTGGAATCAGGGTGAGCTGGAGTCTTATCTAGTCGAGATTACCGCCGATATTCTCTCCCGGGTCGATGACCGGACCGGACAGCCACTGGTTGATGTCATTCTTGATGAAGCCGAGCAAAAGGGTACCGGTAAATGGACGGCGCAGGAAGCCATGGAATTGGGAGTACCGACACCAACCATCGCGGAAGCGGTTTTTGCCCGGGCGCTCTCAGCCCTGAAAGGAGAGCGAGTACAGGCAGCCAAGTCGCTTGGCGGGCCCAAGATCCAGGTCGATGGCGATAGGATGGAGCTCTTGCGGGATATCAGATGTGCTCTGTATGCCTCGAAGATATGCTCCTATGCTCAGGGTTTTGCCCTTCTGAAGAGGGCCAGTGACTACTATGACTGGAATCTCGATTTGGGTCAGGTAGCTTTGATTTGGCGGGGAGGTTGCATCATTCGGGCCAAGTTTTTGGATGAAATAGCCGCTGCTTTCCAGCGCTGTCCGCAACTAGCCAACCTGCTACTCGATCAATATTTCCAAGAAGCTATCGATGAAGGACAGCAAGGTTGGCGCAGGGTAGTGGCGCTAGCAGCTACCAGCGGAGTGCCGGTTCCGGGGTTTGCTTCAGGACTCTCTTATTATGATGCCTATCGAAGAGCACGACTGCCAGCCAATTTGCTTCAGGCCCAGCGGGATTACTTTGGCGCCCACACCTATCGGCGGATTGATATGCCTGGCAGCTTCCATACAGAATGGTCCTCATAGATTGGTGTCGGATGAGGAGAGGGAGGTATGGTTAGTTGACTATCACCGCAGCTTCGGGTCTGGAACCGTGTGTTCTAGTGATTTTTGGTGCAACCGGAGATCTCACCAGGCGGAAGCTCTATCCTGCACTTGCTAGCCTAGCATCCCAAGGGCGACTGCCCGATAGCTTTGCCGTCGTGGCGGTGGGTCGGAGAGAAAAGACTGACGAGATCGTGCGGGAAGAGGCGAAAGACGCGGCAGTAGATCAGGGCAACGAGATTGATACAAGGACGAGTGCTCTGTTCGGGCGACTTCATTACTTGCAGATGGATTTTGACGATGCTGGCGCTTATCCCCGACTTAGGGATTTTTTGACTAAGCTCGATACGGTGTACCATACCCGGAGGAACCGCATATTCTTTCTAGCGGTGGCTCCCCAGTATTTTGGGACCATTGCCGGTCATTTGTATAGGCAAGGTATGGCAACCAACAGAGGGGCTTGGCAGCGTGTGGTGGTGGAGAAACCATTTGGCCGCAACCTGCCTACAGCCCGTCAATTGAACGAACGCCTTACTCAAGCCTTCAGTGAGAAACTGGTGTACCGAATTGACCATTATCTAGGTAAGGAGATGCTCCAGAATCTCATGGTCATTCGTTTTGCTAATACTCTTTTCGAGCCCCTTTGGAACAGCCGCTACATTGAGGAAGTTCAGATCAGTGTGAGTGAAACAGTAGGGGTCGAGGGTAGGGGCGCTTACTATGAAGAGGCCGGCGCCCTTAGGGACATGGTCCAAAACCATATGCTGCAGCTGCTTACCTTAACGGCCATGGAGCCCCCGGTGGCATTGGATGCTGATTCTATCCGTGATGAAAAGGTTAAGGTATTGCGTTCCTTGCGCCCCTTGGGTACCCAGGATATCGAGAGCCAAGTTGTCCGAGGGCAATATGGGTCAGGTGCCATTGATGGTAGAGCGTTAGTCGGTTACCGACAGGAAGATCGGGTCAACCCGGAATCCAATACAGAAACCTATGTGGCCCTTAGGCTTCACATAGACAACTTTCGGTGGAGCGGGGTGCCTTTCTACTTGCGTACCGGTAAACGGCTGCCGGTTCGCTCTGCTGAGATCATTGTCAGATTCCGTGAGCAACCCGGAGTGCTTTATTTTGGTCAAAAGCACCATATGCTGGGACCCAATTTGCTGGTAATCAAAATCCAGCCTGAAGAAGGCATTTTCCTGCAGTTTAATGCCAAACAGCCGGGTACCCAGAGCACTATCGTGCCCGTAAAAATGGATTATTGCCAGAACTGCCATGCCGGCATTAACTCTCCCGAAGCATATGAACGACTGCTGGCTGATGTAATGAGAGGTGATTCCACTTTGTTCACCCGTTGGGATGAGGTGGAATATGCCTGGCATTTCGTTGATCAGATTGCTTCATTGTGGGAGAAGACCGGTGCGGGAGTTGAGCTATATCCCGCGGGTGACTGGGGTCCGGTGGCGGCCGATAGGCTTCTGGCCCGGCATGGGCATCGATGGCTTTTGCCTTTTCAGTGTTTGCTAGGCGAACGACCTGAAGATGAGGGACTGAGTGACTGCTAACCCTAGGGGAGATACATATATGGCGAAGCTCTACGATGTTTCCATGCCGATTCACGCAGATATGCCGGTATACAAGGGGCGAGATGAGAACCGGCCCCGATTAACGGTAATCCGGGATTTTTCCAAAGGTGCCTGGGAAACAAGTCTGACTTTGTATATGCATACAGGTACCCATGTTGACGCTCCCTTTCACTTTATACCAGAGGGAGAGCGAATCGATAGCCTCACCCTTGAGCAAATGATCAGGCCCTGTCGAGTACTGGATATGACTGCTGTTCGGGACAGAATAACACCGGCAGAATTGCAGGACAAGGACATTCAAGCAGGTGAATTCGTTCTGCTCAAGACCAGGAATTCCTTTACCGAGGGATTTGACCCGAACTATGTATTTCTCGATGTTGCGGGAGCACAGTATCTTCTGGAGCGGAAAGTACAGGGAGTCGGGATTGATGCTCTGAGTATTGAGCGGGGGCAGTCAGGACATCCCACTCATCGGCTGTTACTAGCGGCTAAGATAGTGATTATTGAGGGGTTGCGGTTGGCAGAGGTGCCGGAGGGCGATTACCTGATGCTTGCAGTTCCTTTAGCAATAATCGGTGCTGAGGCAGCACCTTCTCGGGTTGTTCTGGTTAAGGGGCGTCTGGAAGTATAGGTGTCTCTTGCCTTTCGGTGCAGGAGGAATTCTCGTAGGTGGCGAAAGACAGTGGCAGAAGTAGTAAATTCCAGAAAAAGAGGTGTATACTGACATGGCGAAAATTGCCTTCATCGGTGCCGGAAGTCTGGGTTTCACTCGCTCTCTGGTCAGGGATCTGCTCACTTTTCCACTACTGACCGATTCTACCATTGCCCTCATGGATATCAATCAGGAGCGTTTGGATTTTGCGAAACGCGCCGTGGAGCGGATTGTTAAGGCTGGTAACTATCCCGCCAAGGTGGTAGCTACCCTCGACCGCAAAGAAGCATTAGATGGTGCTGATGCCGTGCTCTGTACAATCCTAGCTGGGGATGTATCAGTTTGGCGGCATGATATTGAGATTCCCAAGCAGTTCAACGTTGATACCAACGTGGGTGATACCCGGGGTCCTTCAGGGGTGTTTCGGGCTCTGAGAACCATCCCGGTTATGCTGGGCATTTGCCGAGATATGGAACAACACTGTCCGGATGCTATTTTGCTGAATTATACTAATCCCATGGCTATGCTTTGCCGGGCAATGCAGCGGGAGACAGCGGTCAAGGTTACCGGTTTGTGCCACAGCGTGCAGGGGACTGCGGCTATGCTAGCTCGTTGGATTGATGCACCCATGGATGAGATCGACTATGTTTGTGCCGGAATCAACCATCAGGCTTGGTATCTGGAGTACAAATGGAAAGGGAAGGATGCCTATCCTCTGATCCGGGAGGCGGTAGCCAAACCGGAGATCTACAATGAGGAAATCGTTCGTAATGAGATGTTCTTGCATCTGGACTACTATGTAACAGAATCCAGTGGGCATAATTCGGAGTACAACTGGTGGTTTAGAAAGCGACCAGAGCTAATCGAAAAGTACTGCATTCATGGTACTGGTTGGAATCCGGGTGAGTATGCCTATATTCTAAAGGAGTATCTGCGCCGGGAGGATACCTGGATGCAGGATGTGGAGAAATGGTTTGAGCAAGAGGATATCAATTTGGAGCGTGGCAAGGAATACGCTGCTTATATTATTAATGCCTATCTCGGAGGCGAACCTTACGAGTTTAATGGCAATGTCCCCAACACCGGTCTTATACCCAACTTGCCGGAGAATGTGTGTGTAGAGGTTCCGGTTTTGGCTAACCGAAGAGGGTTCAATCCCATGTATGTAGGCGAATTGCCTCCCCAGCTGGCTGCTCTGAATAATATAAGTGTCGCCGTGGAGGAGATGGCAGTGGAAGGGGCCTTGACCGGGGACCCGCGCTTGGTGTTTCACGCAATCTGCTATGACCCATTGACAGCCGCGGTATGTTCGCTTGATGAGATTGGGCAAATGGTGAAAGCCATGTTCGTCCAGAACAAGGATTATCTACCTCAGTTTAAGACCATAGATTTCTAGTCGGCCTATGGGCTACTCACAAAGTAGCCAGGTAGGAAGTAGCCGGAAAGATGCTGAGTGGTTTAGGAAACAAGACCCGTCGGTTAGGGGAATCCCTACTGACGGGTCTATTATAGCAAGATGCGTGATCCCTGTGCATCATTGGACGAAGCCAGCGCCGTGTACGCCTTTGGACGTTAACCCTTTGTAGCGCCGGCCGATAGACCTTCAACCATTTGGTTAGAGAGAAATAGATAGACAATCAATATGGGCAGCATGATCACAGTGAATCCTGCAAAGAGTCCCACCCAATCCCCTGTGTACTGCATTGTTCCCTTCAGCCCAAAAAGCCCCAGCGATAGGGTAAATTTGTCGTTGGAGCTTAGAAAAGTCAAGGCCAAGAGGAAGTCATTCCATAGAAACAGAAAGTTAAAAATCGATACCGTCAGAACCCCTGGCGATGCAAGGGGAAGCATAATTTTCCGGAACGCCTGGAAGGATGTGCAGCCATCGATCATTGCAGCTTCCTCAAGCTCCCCGGGAAGCGTCTTAAAGAAGCCAACGAGGTAGAAGATGGTGAATGGCAGAGACAGAGCTACGTAAATAATTGCTAATCCAAACAGAGAGTCAATGAGCTTCATTTTGAACATCAGGAAGAACAAGGGAACTAAGAGTAGCTGGCTGGGTATACCCATACCGAAGGTGAACAAATAGGTCAATGCATTGCTTCCCTTAAACGGCTTCCTGGCTAACACGTAGGCAGCCGGCGAACCCACAACCACCAGAGCTGCAACGGATGAAAGGACCAGCAGCATGCTGTTGGCAAACCCCGTCCCTAATTGGCTGAGGGTCCATACCTTCACATAGTTCGACCATTGCGGTTCTTTCGGTAACTGCCATACATTGGCAAACAGCTCATGGTTGGACTTAAGGGACGTCATGACCACCCATGCAAATGCGAATATGGAAAAGAAGGACCATCCAATGATCAGTATCCATCCTATGATCCTGATTATCTGGGCACCCACATCTCCAGCCGCAACCCTCCGCCTTCTTGGGGTGACGCTCGGACTGCTTCTTCTCATAGAACTCGGCTGTTCTCTATGGTGCATTTCCATCCTCCTCGCGACAGTATCAATCCAGCCGCCCTTTGATACGGGCTGATCATTCATTGGGCCATCCCCATTCTCAGTATTCTACGCTCTCCCGCCTCATGAGGCTTCTAACCAGGAGAACAATGAGGATGACCATCATCAGCATCACCACTCCCATGGCAGTACTGTATCCCATACGGTACACAGGCTCGCGGGTCCCAAATGCCATCACATACATGTAAACGGCCAGGTTCTGCGCGCCCTCTGGTGGCATTGCCTGCCCCCCTCCCCATGAGTAGAGGAAGGCGAACTCTTTAATGGCCATGATGCCCCACAAGGCAATGGCCATGGTGAGCACATCCCAGATCATAGGAACCTTGATGGAGAAGAATATGCGGGCATCGTTGGCGCCTTCTATCTTGGCGGATTCAATGACGTCATTGGGGATGCGATCAAAGCCTGCCATCAAAATGACCACAAAGAATCCCGCGTATATCCATATCAAAGCGGCCAGCAATGACCAGAACAACCGGTCGGGAGCAGCCCAAGTTCTTGTAAGCGTCCCCAGACCTATCGCCTTAAGGAAATTATTGAGCAGGCCAGAGTCACGCTCGTAGATGAAAGACCACATGACCGCAAGGCCAATCGGATTAATGATGTTCGGGAAAAATACTATGCTTCTCAGCAGGCGTTTGGATTTGATCCCGCTGCTTAATATTGCGCTGATTAAGAATGCTAGTGCGAAGATGATGGCTCCGCCTATGAAGATTATGCCGAGAGTATTTCTCATGACGACTTTCCAGAAATGCTCATCTGTGAAGAGCTCTTGAAAATTCCTGAGTCCGATAAACTCGAGATTGGGGGTAAACCCACTCCAATCTGTCAGACTCACATATAGCGCGGATAGCGCGGGAAACACAAAAAACAGAATATACAGAATCAAAGCCGGCGCCAGACAAGCGATTGCAAAGGTTTTGTCGTTTCGTTTCAACATACACCCCTCGCTTAAGTAAGCATCCACAATCAGGCATCAAGGCAACTCGGTCGCAGTGGTAATTCGTGTGGCTAAGCAATCCAGAGTTCGGGCTAGATGCACACGTATCTTCATCAGTAAAGTGAAGGACGGGGCAAATCATCTTCGCGGCTGACCGCGTCTATGATCTGCCCCAGTTTTCATTGATGCCGGATTGCGACCCTCTCAACCATTACTTCTTCTTCTGCCAGTAACTGATGGTTTGCTGCTTAATTTGCTGTATGAATTCATCGGGCGTGATGGTTCCAAAAAGGAGCCTATCATCGAGCCCATAGAATACGCTTGTGAACCATTCTGGAAGCTTAGCCTGTACGCCATCGTACTCCATGTGGAACTCTGTAGCGTTTCTCAGGTAAGGATCCACATCGGCTAGCACTGTAGGCAGCTGCACATCTTCGCGAGCTGCAATATTGTCGGCCTGGCCCGCGATCATCTCCTGGTATTCCTTCTTGAGTGTGAACTTGATGAACTCTTTGGCCAACGCCTCATTCTTGGCACCCTTGGGGATCGCAAAACCAATCATGTAGGCCTCGAAGTTCTCTAGTGTACCCTTGCCATCTTTAACTTCGGGGAAGGCGAAATACCCGATGTCAAAGTCGGCCGCTTGGCCTTCAGCAGTCTCGTTTGGGATCCAGGTGCCGCAAACGATCATGGCTGACTCTCGGCGAGCCCAGCCCATCTGAGCGGCGGGGTAATTGCTTCCATCATAGCCTTCCTGGAAGTACCCTTTTCTGGCTTTACTGATATCATAGATCATCTGCGCTGCTTGCAGGTAGCCTGGGTGATCCCATGTCTCCCCAGTTCGGTCAGCGGCAGCAGCATAGAAAGATCCGGGACCCAATATCCTATTGGTCAGCCAGTAAAACCAATAGGCGTTATAGAATGATATGTTGCCATCCTGTGCAAAGGGAGCTATCCCTTGCGCTTTCAGCTTCTCGGCTACATCCATGAGCTCATCCCATGTCTTAGGTTCCTGCAATCCATATGAGTTGAAGGTTGTCTTGTCATAGAAGAAACCCGATGTGATGAATTCGTAGGGGATGAAGTAGGACTTGCCCGATACCTGGTACAGGTCAAATGTAGGAGCATAGAAGATGTCCCTAAAACGCGCTTGCCCTTCCGGCCCCGGGGAATCAAGTAGATCGTCGACTGGAACAGCTACTTCCTTGTCTGCCAAGAGCGCGCCCCAGAGTTCGCAGAAGGACTGGTCGATGAGATCCGGGGGGTTCCCCATTATGACTCTGCTTCTGGCTTTGGCTACTACCTGTCTGCCAGCCCATGTTACCTTGACACTTACGCCTGGATTTGCTTCCTCAAAATCGGCTATCACTTTTGCCAAGACCTGCTGTTGGTCCTCGCCAGGATTCCACATGGAGTAGTACTCAAGCTGCTGTTTTGCAGCGTTAACTCCCGTGCAAATAGCCAAGAGCAGGACAACAGCAGATACCACTGCAAATAGCCTTGTCCGCAATTTCACGTCACTCCTCTCGCTTACTAGGTCACTCTTGTTGCGGCATTCTCGCTTCTCTCAGGCACATGAGATTGGTAGTCATCAGGTTCTAATCTGCGTCCAAGTGCCACCTCCTTTTCTGTCAGGCGCATGTACAGACGCAACACCTGACCGGCTATGAAAGGGCAGCATGGGGTTGTTTTTTGGATGATATCGAGTGTGTGAAGTATTTCTGAGGAGCTGCCTTGATAGGCACATTCTGGTCCTATCCCACATTCACAATGCCTTGGCTAGGAGTTTGACTTATGGGATTTCGACTAGATTTTTCTGTTTGATCAAGTGATTCTCTATCTAGCTTGGAAACTCCTTTTCTTTTCTCTAAAAAGCCTTGTGCTAACCTTGGATGATGGTTTGAACCAAGCATCCTTAGCCAACGATGATTTAGTCTTTACGGGCCTGATGGGTGGGTGTTAGGTATCGATCGATAAGGCGCATGCCCCAGTCCTCGAGGACATCTCCTCTGGTCCAACCGAGATAGAGAAGCAGTAGAGCGAGGATACCGACAATGGTCCAACCCTGAAGGCTCAGGTTGATCAGACCGGCACCGGTTAAGGTGGATACTAAAAGGCCAGGTGTACGAAAGCCCAAAAGCAGGATGGTAAAAGTGCGGATAGACATCGGGGTAAGGCCAACGATGAAGCAAAGGGCGTCATCCGGCAAGAAAGGCAGAAGAAAGACCAGGGCAATCCCTCGGCGTCCTTTTTTGGTGGCCAGTCTTTCCAGAAACGCACTGGTTCTTTGGCCCACAAACCGATCGACAAGCGGTTTGCCAAACCATTTGGTCAGCTGAAAAACGAGAAGGGATCCAATCAGCATACTGATTAGGTTGAGCAGAAAGCCTAGGGCAAAGCCAAAAACATAGCCCCCAGCCACACCAATGATATTCCCGGGCAAGGGGGCGATTATTATCTGCAGGATATTGAGTAACACAAAGCCCATCGGTGCCCAAGGGCCTGCCTGATCAAGAAAAGCTTCCAGTGTACTTCTATCGCTGAAAAGTTTGTAAAGCTGGGGGCCTGAAAGAAGTGGTATAGCTGCCATTATCCCTGCTAAAAGAATCCTCGGCCAACGCTGCAGCATCTAATCGCCCTTTCTTCATCTAGCAAGATTATATAGCTATGGAGTTGGAAACGCAACCAGCGGCCCTAGCAGGTTTTTTGATGGAATCGCTGAAATACTTCTGGTGGGATTTGACGCGTTACAGTTGACGTGATTGGAACCAAACGGAGGTGGGTATAAATGATGCAGTGGGCTATCGCCGCCACGTGGCCCTTTGGCCAAAGCGCTGTAAGGGTTGGCAGTAGATTGCTGGATCAAGGTATGAGCGGTCTTGATGCTGTGGAACAAGCCATACGGGCTGTGGAGCTCGATCCGAGTGTTGATTCCGTGGGGGTAGGGGGTGTTCCCAATTGCGAGGGGGAGGTGCAACTAGATGCCGCCTTGATGCGGGGCCAAGACCTGGCCGTGGGTGCAGTTGCCGGTGTTAAAGGTTTCCCCAATCCAATTAGTATCGCTCGGTTGGTCCTGGAGAAAACTCCTCACCACCTGCTAGTAGGGGAGGGGGCTGAACGGTATGCTGACGCCTATGGATTAGAGAGAGGCCCACTGCTAACCGCCAGTTCACTGGAAACCTGGAGAAAACGTCGGGAGAAGCAGGCCCAAGCAGAGGACCCCTCCTTAGGCGGAGGCCATGATACCGTGGGAGTGGTGGCCTTAGATATGAATGGAGACATAGCAGCAGGAACCTCGACTAGCGGTCTAGCCCTGAAGCTGCCAGGTAGGGTAGGAGACTCACCTTTAGTAGGATCTGGTTTCTATGCAGATAATGCGGCAGGAGCTGCCGTAGGCACCGGTTGTGGAGAGCTGATCATGCGGGGCTGCCTCAGTTTTGCTATTGTGGAACTGATGAAGGGCGGCGCTTCAGCACAACAAGCCTGTGAGGAAGCTTTGAATCGGCTAATATGCCGGCTGGAACAATGCCTTCCTGTTCGCAACGCTACTGAAGACATGACCAAAATGGCGGTTCTAGCCATCGATCAGAAGGGTAACGTTGGAGCAGCAGCCAACCATGGTGAGTTTGATTTTGCTTACCAGACCGCTCGGGACAGAGAACTCCGCATAATTCGAGCTAGGATTATCGCTTAGGTAAAGAGGGTAACACGGTTTTTGGGCAGTGGTAACAGATGGGTTTCCGGTATTGGTTGAGGGCGTACACATAATCATAAATTACCCTTGGCCTAGAAGTAGGTAATGTGGTAAAATAAATACCGGGTAAGTCAGTATTTAAAAGGAGAGCAGAGAGAATAGGTTTGTGCAGTATTGGGAAGGGCAAAATCATACTGTTAGTAGTTGGAAAGGGAGAGAGCAGTGAAGAAAACAGCATTTGTCGTTCTGGTATGGGTAGCGGTGTTTGCACTAGCCGTTGGTTCTTCGGCGGTTATGGCAGCAG
>JAAZLW010000031.1 GCA_012799135.1 Bacillota bacterium
GCGCTACTACCTAATGGATCAGGCCTATCGTAAGTTCTACCTCGCCTATGATAAGGTGAAGAATCCTGAATTGCTGAAGGAAGTCAGGGATCGAGTTGAGGGAATCTATGCCAATTGGTTTTTGCAGGAGCTAGGGATGGCTTGGAGCGATAGACTCGAAGAGGAGCTTCCACAGTGGCAGTGCCTAGACAGCCCAGTAGACCAGCAATCCATGTTTTTTCAGAGCATCAAGCATCATCTTGAGAGAGATGGACGGGTGTTTGTTATCATTTCAGATGCGCTGCGCTATGAAGTCGGTAAGGAGCTGGCTAAGAGGCTGCAAAGTGAGTTCTCCGGTGAGACAGAGATACGGGCTATGCAAGGTGTGCTTCCATCCACTACATCACTGGGTATGGCGGCTTTGCTTCCCCATGAATCCTTGACTATCGGGAGTGGGGGAGATGGTCTCATTGATGGACAGTCCACCGCAGGACTCCAGGGCAGGGAGATGCTCCTGGCTCGCGCGGGGTATGCCTCCAAAGCTATGCAGGCTAAAGATATTCTCGCCATGACCACCGATGAGATGCGCTCAGCCCTCGATGGGATCAAACTGGTTTATATATACCAAGATAGGATCGATGATACCGGTCATCACAAGAACGAATCAGATGTGTTTACGGCAGCTGAAGATGCTATGGATGAGATAGTGGATGTGGTGCGGGCTTTACGCAACAAGATCAGCGCAACCAATATTTACATCACCGCCGACCACGGTTTTATCTATACGAGAGATGTCTTAGGTGAAAGTGATAAACTAGAGGCCCTAACGGCGTCACTCCTTTACATGGATAGGCGCTGTGGATTGGTGAGATATCGGGTTTCCGATAGTGGAGTGGTCTCCATCAAATTGCCCCATAAATCCGCTGATGGAGACGATCTATACCTTATAGCTCCGAGGAGTTATATGAGATTCAAGAAGCACGGGCCAGGGCTGAACTACGGCCATGGTGGACCGAGCTTGCAGGAGATAGTCATACCAAAGATATGGCATAGGAACGACAAGGCTGGTAAGCATACTGTTGCCAAGGTCAATCTGGAGCTCAGAGCTTCGGCATACCGCATTACTAACCGGGTGTTCACTTTAGAATTCTTACAAGAGCACCCTGTTGGGGTGGAATGGCTGCCTAGAAATGTTATTGCCAAATTTGTGGATGCAGATGGTCGTCCCGTTTCGGATCAGGTTGTGATGATCGCTGATCGCACCAGTCAGGATCGCAATGATCGTTTGTTCCGTGAACGATTTACACTTAGCGGCACCCAGTTTGATAAAGACGCCGACTATTACCTGGTGCTAGAGGATCCCGATGAGCGGGTGGAAAAGGTGATCTACAAGCGCAGGTTTCAGATAGACTTGACCATTGCGTTTGGATTTGACTTTTAGCTAGGAGATGGGGACATGTCCTTGACTGATTTGGATACGAAGCTTCACGAGCACTTCAGTGGCCGCGTGGTTCGCAAAGATCTCACCAAGAAGCTAAAGGAAGGTGCCAACGTTCCTGTTTATGTACTAGAGTACTTACTGGGGATGTATTGCGCTACCGATGATGAGAGTGCCATCGAATCCGGTGTATCTACGGTGAAGAACATCCTCGCCGACAATTTCGTGCGGCCTGATGAAGCGGAGAAGATCAAATCCAAGATCAGAGAGCTTGGGCAGTATACTGTCATAGATAAGCTGACTGTGAAGCTTAACGAGAAGCGGGATATCTATGAGGCGGAGTTCTCCAACTTGGGACTTCGAGGTGTGGATGTACCGGTAAACTACGTCAGGCAGTATGACAAACTGCTGGCTGGTGGCATCTGGTGCTTAGTTAAGATGGAGTACTACTATGATGAGTTCGAACGTAATCGCAGCCCCTTTATTCTAACTAACCTCAACCCCATCCAGCTTCCGACCATGGATATTAACGAAATCCTGGATGCTAGGAGCAGTTTCAGCAAGGAAGAATGGATTGACATACTGCTTA
>JAAZLW010000282.1 GCA_012799135.1 Bacillota bacterium
GCTTGTTGCACGTTTCCGAAATGGCCTATAGCCGGGTAGGTCACCCTTCAGATATCCTCTCTGAGGGCGAGGAAATCAAAGTGATGATCCTCAATCTGGATAAAGAGACTGAGCGCATCTCTCTCGGTCTAAAGCAGACCCTACCAGATCCCTGGGATAATGTTGGTAGCAAATACCATGAAGGGGATATTGTGGAGGGTGAGGTTACTCGAACGGTAGATTTTGGGGCCTTTGTCAAACTAGAAGATGGTGTCGAAGGGCTGGTCCACATCTCCCAACTGGCAGACCGACATGTGGCCAATACCGAAGAAGTGGTGACATCGGGAGAATTGGTGAAAGTCAAGATTATTAGTATTGACGAAGAAGCTCGCCGGATTGGTCTAAGCATCAAGGAAGCACAAAAGAAAGATAGGCCTAAACCTGCCCCTGTGCAACAAGTGTCGGCAGCTGGCAACCAAGGGTCTGAGGGATCCGGCATCACCATTGGTGATCTGGTGGGAGATCTGGGTGTGTTATTTGAGAATAATGACGATGAAGATGATGACGAGAAGTAAGGTCAGAATCAAGCTGGATTGACCTTTAGAAAACCCAATCAAGACAATCGAGCAGGCCCATGTGCCTGCTTTTTTCTTTCGCATAAGGCAAAGAACGCCTGGGAAAGCTACCTATTGAATTAGGTGGCTTAGTGTCTATCTAAAGGAGTGATTGTCTTGCCTGTTGGGTTAATCCTTTTGCTGATCACCGCAGGTCTCGTATACTTTGGTCTGGCACACCGAGTCCTAGATCGGATGAATCTCACTGACAGCCAGGCCTTGATCTTCCTTGGATTGGTAATCGCCGGGAGCTTTATAGATATCCCTATCTCCCGAGGGCCTGTGGCCATATCTATCAACCTAGGTGGTGCAGTAGTCCCCTTGATCCTGGTTTTCTGGCTGATCAGCCGAGCAGGGACCGGTGTAGAGAAATGGAGAGGTTTGGTAGCCGGTGTGGCAACGGGTGTTGTCATCTGGGGCTTTGCTCAGTTGGTAGGCTATCGGGAGCCGGCAGAACAGTGGCTTGATCCCATTTGGAGCTATAGCTTGATTGCAGGGATAGCAGGTTACTTAGCTGGACGGTCTCGTCGTAGTGCCTTTATCGCAGGTATTCTGGGGATAATTGTATCAGATCTGATTCACATGGGGATTGCACTGGCTAGGGGCATGGCTACCACGGTTGCGATTGGTGGTGCCGGCGTTTTTGATGCCGTGGTATTGGCTGGATTGATTGCAGTCATCCTCGCCGAAGTAGTAGGTGAGAGTCGAGAAAGGCTTGCAGGCGGTCCCGTCCATCATGAAGACCGACCCCGGGCCTTAGACAACGAAGAGTTCCTGGTCCATGAGTTCGAAGGTAAAGCCGATGTCCAGCACGAAGAACCGCCCATCGATGTAGGTGCAGTTGGGATAACTGCAGAGGAATTGGCGAAGGGGTCCCCGCGGCTTGATCCTGGCCGTCAGCATGTCCTGCGGGTGGAAGAAACCGGTGAACTCTCGGTATGGTGCTCAGAAGATCAGGGGGGGCCGGCAATCATCAATGCGGCTGATGAGGAGGAAGAACCACATGAACGATAGATTGCTATTGAGACGCTTAATGCGGTTATCTTTGGCGATTTTCCTGGTAGGGTCAAGTCTCTTGCTAGGGGCTGGTTCAAGCATGCAAGCCGGTGCAGTCCTTCCCGAGGGGCTTGTTGGCCTTTTTGAACGGACTGATGGGGGGTACTTCACCTTAATTGATGAGCAGACAGATAAGGAAGTCACCAAGGCAGCGCGAATTTTGGATGTGGGCGATTCTTACATTGACAGTGATAATCGATGCTATGAGGTTACGCGGATCCAAGGGGATATCGTTTACGTGAGAAACACCGGCGAAAAAGTGGTGAAAACAGGTGACCTAACCGGACACACACAAGCAACGTCCACAGGGCGTCTGTCGTGGGTCCAGCAGCTACTAACCAGAGTGTCAAGCCCTACACCAAGGCGGATCGCCATCTACTGTACACATAGTGACGAGTCATATGTACCTACTAGTGGAACATCATCGAAAGAATGGGGTGATGTTTATAGAGTGGGTGACGCTCTGAAGAAGGAGTTCGAGAAACGGGGATTTTCGGTAGATCTCTCCTATAACAATCATAACCCCCATGACTCCCAAGCTTATGTCCGGTCCCGCCGCACTGTTAGCGAGCTGTTACGGAAACGACCCTTGGTGATGCTCGATGTGCATAGAGATGCGGTACCAGAGAGTGAATACCGCACTGTAGTGCAAGGTGATGAATTATCGAAGATACAGTTAGTTGTAGGGCGCCAAAACCAGAACCGTGATGCCAACTTGCAGTTTGCTCAATCCATTAAGGCGGAAGCGGACAAGCAGTATCCCGGTCTGGTAAAGGGGATTTTCGATGCTAAAGGTAACTACAATCAAGACCTGGCACCTCGCTCCATTCTCCTGGAATTTGGTACCCATGAGACGAGTCTCAATATGGCGGAGAAGGCCGCTGATCTGATCTCTGATGTGTTGCCGGCGGCTGTGGGAGTATCCCGGGCCCCTATGGGGGCTTCAGGGTATAGAACGGTACTTTGGATTATCGGGCTGGTAGTATTGGCTGCCATTGCTTTTGTCGTAGTAAATGCCATAGGCTGGCAGGGCATCAGAGATTTCTTCGGCCGGGAATTCGCCAGTGCTTTTGGGGTTCGCGGCAGGAGGCGATCATCAGAGGCATCAGAGGAGAATTCTGCAAAGGCAACCAATGAGATGGAGTCGAGAGAAACCTCCGATGACAAAACACACTAATGCTGGGGCTCCAAAGGATCCGGGATCAGCTGACCAAGAGCGGGCAGAAAGGGTGGAAAAGTGGAGGCAATTGCCAGTATAGTGACGGCATCTGCTCTGGGGTTCTTTGCCCGATTATATATGCTGCGCACTGATTACCGTCAGTACCCGAGCTATCCCCAGGGCTATGTCATCCACCTATCTTTAGGCTTGATCGCCAGCCTCTTAGGGGCTGTAGCAGTCCCAGCTCTGCTCATGAAAGACTACACGGCTGCGACTTTTCTGGCTTTAGCTGCTACTCAGTTTCGGGAAGTGCGCAAGATAGAAAGGGAGACACTAAGTAACCTTGAACCCATGGAGCTCATTCCCCGAGGGAATGCTTACATAGAGGGTATAGCCCGCGTCTTTGAAGCTCGAAACTATCTGGCCGGCGGTACTGCATTACTTACCAGTATTGTGGTATTGGGCTTGGGCAAGTATTGGTCTCTCATCATTGCGGTTATGGGAGGGATTGTCACTGGTTTAGGGTGCATGTGGCTACTGAACCGAATGATGCTTGGGCCCAAGGTAGGGGATCTATCTCATGTGCGAGCAGCCCAGATCCGCTTCGATGGTCCATTATTGATGGTAGAGGATATTGTGATCATGAATGTCGGGTTGGAAGCGGCCCGCAAACAGCTATTACAGGAAGGTATAGGTGTTTTGGTGGAGCCAAAAGATCCGGACAGCAAAGCCACTTTGGCTAATCTCGGTCAGAGGCAAGCTATCCTCCATGATGTTTCTTCGTTATTGGGTGTAAAAATGGATGTTGGTGAGCCCGAGTTTGTTCCATTACTCCGGCGTCATCCCGTAACCGGTGCTCTAGGTATGGCCATAGTGCCCGCTGAAAAGAACACAGCGGCACTGCTGGAAGCGATACGGCGGACACCGGTTTTGGAGGCATCGATCCGTAAACCGCTGGCGTCTCGGGCCGGGCGTTTGGCAGACACTCATAGGGAGTAAGTATTCGACTGGGTCTTGGAAAGGAGAGCCGGTTTGCAGGAGATCGCAGTAGAAAACGTCATTGCTATCATAACTGAAGATAGGACCTTAGTCGGTGGCGGTGTGCCCATCTTTTATGCTGCAAGCCAAACTGAAAAGGAGAGAATAGCGCTTTATCTTAGCCGCGTTACGAGGGGTATGGTACATGATTTGGCTAATGGGGTATATATCATTGTCAGGCATTAGGGGTAGCTATGCAGATAGTTTATGCTTGTTACGGTGGAGCTCATTCCTCGCCGATGGCGGCGGCCATTCACGTTGGTAGGCTCTGGGGTGATCCTCTACCTTCTTTGACGGACATTCAGAATTTATTGTATTTTGACATGATCGGTGATGAGGATCGAGGCCGGGTATTTCCCGTCGGCATCGATGAATTCGGCAATCACGTATATATGCTGGGGCGGGGAAGTGATGAAAGATCCATCCTGCAAGCGGTCAAGTCCGGATATATATTGGCGGGGGGAGATCCCCGTCAATTGCTGTTTGTCAATACCCTGCAAGCCGTAAACTGGCAGATGCGGGTAGGTGGCTTTCTCTCCCGGCGTTTGGGCCTGGTCTCAATAGGTCGGCCGTTAGTTACCAGAGGGGCTAGGCGGGCATATCGGAAGCTGGCTCAGATAGTGGCTAACACAAAGGCGAGTTGCCAGAGTGTCAGAGGGCCTATCCATCCAGTATCTTCCCCTTCCAACCAGGAATAATGCAGCTTATGTGGAATCTTACACCTTGCAGGAAGCACCAATCATGGTACTTGGAGGCAGCACAAGATGGGGGCAACAATTACCGGTGTTCGGCGGGGGAGCATAGCTAGAGAAGTTGGAATCGCTAAAGGGGATCAGCTGATCGAGATCAATGGATATCCGCTGACGGATTTACTGGTCTATAGATTCTATGTGGCCGATTCCCTGGTGACCTTGCTGGTTAGGAAAGCGAACGGAGAAGAACTAATTTACGAGATAGAGAAAGAAGTAGATGATGACCTGGGGCTGGAGTTTGACCGAGAGCTTTTTGATCAGACTCGCCGATGCCGTAATCGATGCCAATTCTGTTTTGTTGACCAGATGCCCAGAGGCATGCGCTCTACCCTCTATGTCAAAGATGATGATTTCCGGCTTTCTTTTCTCTATGGTAATTTCATCACACTCACCAATCTACAAGAAACGGATTGGGATACCATTCGGCGTCTTCACCTAAGCCCTCTTTACGTCTCAGTCCACGCCACTGATCCCCAGATTAGGCAGCAGCTAATGACAAACCCAAAGGCCGGTGCTATACTAGAGAACCTAGAGCGTCTAGCTGACTGGGGAATTGCTTTCCACTGCCAGATAGTGCTGTGTCCAGGTCTCAATGATGGTTCTGTGCTTACGCAAACCATTCGGGACTTGGTGGCCCTTTGGCCCCAGGCTAGGTCAGTTGCCATAGTACCTGTAGGCTTAACCCAATTCCGCCAAGGGCTGCCTTTGCTGCAACCGGTTCTACCCGATCAGGCAAAGGATCTGATCCTCCGGGTGGATGGTTGGCAACAGCATTTCCTCGAGGCAATCGGGAGTCGGTTTGTGTGGTTGGCTGATGAGTTTTATCTTCTGACGGACTTGCCACTGCCGGGGTATGATGCCTACGAGGATTTTCCCCAATTGGAGAATGGTATAGGCCTATCAGCTCTGTTTCTTGAGGATTTTGCCCAGGCCATCCGGGCGGCTCCCAAGGCCCTGCCTCAGCCCCGTCACATCTCTCTGGCTACCAGTGTGCTAGGAGCGAAGGTATTGCGGCAGCCTATGGAGAAGTTGCAGGCCTTAGGGAACCTGAATATCTCCTTATATGTGATTCCGAATTTGTATTTTGGGCAAAGCATAACAGTCAGTGGGCTGATCACTGGAACAGACCTGATCACGGCTTTGGCAGGGAAGTCGTTAGGAGAAGCTTTGCTCATTCCCGCTACCTGTCTTAAAGACGGGGAACGCTTTCTTGACGATTACTCGTTGGATGACGTGGCACAGAAATTGCTGGTACCGGTAGTTCCCGTGCTGGGAGCACGGGAATTGGTAGAAAGGGTGACAAGGCCATGAGCAAACCCGTAGTGGCCATAGTAGGAAGGCCAAATGTGGGGAAATCCGCTCTTTTTAACCGTATCGCCGGTGGACGCTTGGCTATCGTTGAAGGAGAGCCAGGTATTACTCGTGATCGACACTATGCTGAAAGCCATTGGTTAACTCGTTCTTTTATCCTAATCGATACTGGTGGCATTGACTTTGATGACACTGATAGCATCGTGGTGGAAGTGCGCCGACAAGCGGAGATTGCCATCGACGAAGCTGATGTGATCTTGTTTGTGGTAGATGCTAGAACGGGGATCACCACTGATGATGAAGAGATCGCTAATCTATTGCGCAGAACTGATAAACCGGTGATGGTAGTTGCCAATAAGGTGGATAGTCCAAGTCTGGAAGCGGCTATCTATGAGTTCTATGAGTTGGGGTTGGGGGATCCCATTGGGGTTGCAGCTGAACACAATCGCAATATTGGTGATCTCCTGGATCAGGTCATTGGCTATTTCCCCCCCAATGATGATGAAGACTATGAGGAGGATATGATTCGCGTTGCTGTGATTGGCCGACCGAATGTGGGCAAATCGTCGTTAGTTAATGCCCTTAGCGGTACGGAGAGGAGCATTGTCACCGACATACCGGGGACTACTCGGGATGCCGTTGATACCATTTTTGAATGGCAGGGACAGCGTTTTGTCATAGTTGACACTGCGGGTATGCGTCGACGTAAGCGGATTGAATGGAATATCGAGCGCTACAGTGTAATCCGGGCTCTAAGAGCAGTAGACCGCAGTGATGTGGCTTTGGCTGTACTAGATGCTGTGGATGGTGTGACGGAGCAGGATAAGAAGGTGGTGGGCTATGCCCATGAGCAAGGTAAGGCATTGATCCTGGTCGTGAACAAGTGGGACCTGGTTGAGAAAGACGCCAATACAATGCAGGTATACGAACAGGAGATTCGCCGGGAATTGAGTTTTGTGGAATATGCTCCCATCGCATTCGTTTCGGCTGTTACCGGCCAACGGCTCGAGGAGCTCCTAAGGCTGAGCCAGTATGTCGCCAACCAGCATAGCCTGAGAATCAGTACAGGCCGGCTCAATGAAGTGCTACAAGAAGCAATACATTTCAATCAACCTCCTAGCGATAAGGGCAAGTCATTGAAGATTTTCTATATTAACCAGCTGAGTGTGAAACCACCCGTCTTTGCTTTGTTCATGAATGCTCCAGAGCTTTTTCATTTCTCCTACCGCCGTTACCTGGAAAACCGCCTGCGGGAAGCCTTTGGGTTTCATGGCACACCTATCTGGTTTAAGCTGCGCAAGAGAACTTGATCTATAGTGGCTGTGGCTCAGGCCGGAAGGCTGGAGATTTCCACACCTGATAAAGCATTAAGAGAGGAGAGAGTTGTTATGCTGGGACCGATCTTGGCTATCATTGCCTCTTATCTGATTGGCTCTATCCCTTTCGGGCTATTAGTCGGCAAGCTATGGGCCAATATAGACGTGCGGGAGTATGGTAGTGGCAATATTGGCACATCCAATGTTTTGAGGACAGTGGGGCCTGGAGCAGCCATTGTCGTTTTTGCTTTAGATGTGGGTAAAGGCGCCATGGCTGTGTATCTTGGTTCGCTGGCCGGTGCCGAACTTGTCAAGATCATGGCCGGAGTAGCTGCTATCGCCGGTCACAACTGGCCGATCTATCTTAGATTCAAAGGAGGTAAGGGGGTTGCTACGAGCTTAGGTGCGGTGATCAGCCTGACCCCGATCGTAGCACTGATCCTTCTAGGGCTTTGGATCATCATCGTCGGTATAACGCGGTATATATCTTTGGCCTCCCTCGCTGCTGCCGTCCTTTTTCCTGTCTTTCTGATCATATCCCACGCTCCGATGGCATACATACTGGCAGGGGTCCTTATCTCCGCCTTTGCCATTTACCGTCATCGCTCTAATATTCAGCGGTTACTGGCGGGAACAGAGCTAAAGATAGGGGAGAAAGCGAAAAAGACTGATGAACAATAGGTAAACCAGGCTCTCCTTCGAAATCTTCAGAGGCCCGGTTTGGCTGTGACCACGATAGTTTTGCTCACCTCATATGGGGTACTCGTAGACCACTGACCAAGATCGGGCCTTTCGTTTCCCCCAAGTGTAATAATCGCGACAAAGGTCTAATATAGTATTATTGTTAAGTCAGACGCCATTAGTCTTTGCATGCCAAACGGTAAAAGTGGTGGGGGAGGCCAAGCCACACAACCGGGAAACTGGTGAGATGAGGGAGGGAAGTCGTCGGTGGAGAGGTTCGATATATTTAAAGATATGGCAGAACGTACAGGCGGCAGTGTGTATGTCGGCGTTGTCGGTCCTGTGCGGACTGGCAAGTCCACATTTATAAAGCGCTTCATGGATTTGATGGTGGTGCCTAGCATCCAGGATGAACATACTCGAACACGGACCCGGGATGAACTGCCGCAAAGTGGATCCGGAAGGACCATCATGACCACAGAACCCAAGTTTGTACCGGATGAGCCGGTAGAGTTGGTTCTAGGAGAGAATGTCAGTTTCCGTATCCGTTTGGTAGATTGTGTCGGTTATGCAGTTGAGGGTGCCTTGGGCTACATGGATGAGATGGGCCCTCGCATGGTTCGGACGCCTTGGCTGGAGGAAGAGATATCCTTTCAGGAAGCGGCTGAGATAGGGACTCGTAAAGTCATCGCTGAGCATTCAACCTTAGGCTTGGTGGTGCTAACAGATGGATCTATCACCGAAATACCCCGGGAAGGGTACCTAAAGGCGGAGGAGCGGGTGATTCGGGAGCTGCAGGAGCTTCAGAAACCCTTTATGGTGCTGCTCAATTCCAGATTTCCCGAAGCGGATGCTACCCAAGAGCTGGCCCAAGAATTGGAGAAGAAATACGGAGTAACAGTCATGGCTGTAGATTGCCTACATCTTTCTGAAGCAGATATCATGGATATTCTCCATGAAATGCTCTATGAGTTCCCAGTCAGAGAAGTCAGTATCCGGGTTTCAGAATGGATAGACGAGTTGCCAACTAGCTATTGGGTAAGGCAGGAATACGATCAGGCAGTATATGAGGTTTTTGATCAGATTGAGCGGCTAAGAGATATTGACGTGGCTGTTCAGAGGTTGGCGGAGTATGAGTTCGTGGATAGAGTCACGTTGAGTAGTATGGAATTGGGCACCGGCTCAGCACTGATTGATGTTGAGGCCCCCAAGAGCTTGTTTTACAAAGTGATGGAGGAGCTTACCGGCTTTGAGGTGACAGGAGATCACCACCTACTCCGTCTGATGAAAGAACTCACCCAAGCCAAGCGTGAATACGATAAGGTAGCAGAAGCCCTAGCAAGCGTGCGAGCTCGGGGTTACGGTATAGTCAATCCAACTTCGGAAGATATCGCTTTTGATGAACCAGAGCTCTTCCGACAAGGCCGCAACTTTGGTGTTAGGCTAAAGGCCAGTGCACCCTCGATTCACTTAGTGAGGGCCGAGATCGAGACAGAGGTAACGCCTTTCGTCGGTACTGAGAAGCAAGGTGAGGAACTGGTACGCTACCTGTCTGATGAGTACGAAAAGGATCCAGCTAAGGTCTGGTCTTCAGATTTTCTCGGGAAGCCGCTGCAGGAATTGGTACACGAGGGAATCAATAGCAAGTTGCATCGTATGCCCGACAATGCCCAGGTTAAGCTACAGGAGACTTTGACTCGCATCATAAACGAAGGAAGTGGTGGCTTAATCTGCATTATTCTGTAGGCACCTAAGGAGCTCCTCCTTCACTTCCCCCTGTTTGCCTGCCACACAGTCCCGGTAGGGCTCTCATAGTACCCTGGCGTAGCCCTACTAAGGGGCTTTTTTTTGCTCAAACCCGCCAAATGCTCATAAGAAAGGCCCTGGCAAGAGACACTAGGGGTAATGAGGGAAGGGGGTGAACCCGTGACGAAGGTGGAACTCGTTAGCAAGGTGGCCGAGAATACTCAAATGACAAAAAAGGATGTAGGCGCATGTATAGATGCTCTCTTTTCTGTCATTCAAGAGACCCTAACTGCCGGTGAAAAGGTGCAGTTGACCGGTTTTGGTACTTTTGAGGTAAGAGAGCGAGCTGCCCGGAAGGGTCGGAATCCGCAGACAGGTGCTGAGATAGACATAGCTGCCCGCCGTATGCCGGTCTTTAGGGCGGGGAAACTGCTCAAAGACTCAGTAAGCAAGTGAGTTACCTAGCCCCGGTCGCAAGACCGGGGTTTTTGGCCTATGAACGGTTTTGACGCCTCTTTTGGAGGGGGTTTATGTCAAAACTGAAGATGAGCGGAATTCGTAGGAGGAGATCTGGTGAATGATAACGAATAACGGTGATTATAGAGGCTGGAAACGACACCAGGTCATGATTTGGTGAACTGCAATATGCTGTAGTATCTCCGGGAATGAGCCGAAGATCCCCCGACTGATTCGGAGACTGTAGAAAGATATGGAAAACAACATTGTTTCTGATCAGGTGGGATTTGTGGGTTGCTTGATCTATTCGCGTCTTTGGCTATGTCCGCTCTTTGAGGAAACCAGAATCGGAAGGAAAGGGATCGGTATTGACGCTCTTCAGAAAGCTATCCGGGAGAATCAAGGATATGGGAACGATTCCTTACAATAGGGTGCCCATGGCTTGCTGAAGGGCTTTGAGTGACCCTTAGGTGCTCACCGGTGTTGTGGAAGCATTGTTCAAGAAAAATGGTTTAGCTCAATGCAGGCTCGGAAGTGTAAAAGGAGGATGTGCTGAGGCATGAAGAACAGAGCAATTCTGAATCCGCAGATAAGCGCGGCGATAGCGAAATTGGGGCACACCGAATATTTTGTGATTGCCGATGCAGGATTACCTATACCGGCAAATGTCGAGTTAATTGACCTATCACTTACTCGCGGGATACCGAGGTTTATTGATGTAGTTAGGGCTGTTGCAGAAGAGTTAGTGGTGGAATCATGCATATACGCATCAGAGCTTCCAGAACAGAATGAAGAGGTTTTCACAGAGCTAGAGCTATCCTTGCGAGACCTTCCAAAGGAAAGCGTATCTCATGAGGAATTTAAGAATCTGGTCAAATCAAGTCGTGTAGTAATAAGGACCGGAGAGTGCTCACCTTATTCCAATGTCATCCTTGTGGGAGGTGTTAATTTCTAGGTAATATGAGGCACTGCGAAAATAGGTGTGAGCACACCGTATGTGGCACTCATTAACAGCAACCGGAATCTATCGCAGCGCCATAGGCAGTACGGAATGCGGAGAAATGCTTGGCGAATACAGTACACAGATAAAGGAGAGTAATTGCATGAAAGCAGAAGCAGTTTGGATTGTAGAACCCAAGAAAGTTGAGATTAGGACAATAGACATACCGGAACCAGCACACGATGAAGTACAAATTGAGACGATGGCATGTGGTATTTGTGCATGGGATGCCTATCTCTATCAAGGGATTAGTGCCCCTGGTCCACTGCCCTATGTGATTGGACATGAAGCAGTAGGAATAGTACGTAAGGTTGGGGATTTGGTAACCAACGTGAAACCCGGTGACAAAGTCTTCTGTGCAAGCGGAAGTAACGAAATGATGGCTCAATACGTCAACTTAAGGCATGATTGTGTTGCCAAGATTCCAAGTGATACGGAGGATTATGCGAGATGGGTCCTAGAGCCAACTGTATGTGTAGTCAACTTACTTCATAAGACGCATATTGAACCGGGAGATCAAGTGGTCCTGGTGGGCGCTGGGTATATGGGTTCGCTGACGTTGCAAGGTCTGCTAAATGGTTCGCCAGCAGGGTCTGTTACTGTATTTGAGAAGAGACCTGAGCGTATTGAAATGGCAAAATCCTATCATCCAGAGTTTTGCTTTGACCCCTATTCAGAAGAGGGCAAAGCTCATAGAGAGAGAATCCGGGAGCAAGGTGGAGCTGATATCGTTATCGACTTCTCTGGAAGCGATTCTGGGTATGATCTAGCATCTAGCCTGACTTCAGACCTAGGAGGCAAATTCGTCCTGGGTAGCTGGCATCGCAATGAGAAAACGTTTGATGGAACCCGGTGGCATATGAGTGGACTGACTGTCTATAATCTTTCACCGATGAGCAATAGGAATTATACCGAGATGATTCCTAGAACTGCAGAACTCGTCAGAAGAGGGGTTTTTAACCCTGGATCGTTGGTAACCCACGTTGCTGACTACCACGACGCAGCGAAGATTTTGGCCCAATCTGTAGAGAAGCCCAAAGACTACATCAAAGGTGTCATTACGTTTTGAGAGTCAGAGGCGAGTGAGCAAAACACATCTGGAGGGATCGGTATGCAAGTCGCGTATACAGGGTGGACGTGGCTAGTCAATCATGAAGACAACTATAAGTGGGAATTTGAGCAATTTCTCAAAGAAGCATCTGACCTGGATTATGATGCTGTCGAGAATTTCGCATTCATAACGAAGTATTTTGATAACAATGCCGAGGAAGTAAGTGGTCTGTTGAACAAATACGGCCTGGAACTCGTATGCCTTTACCTGCATTACTCTGATGATCAGGAAACAGACTACCAGAACGCTGTAAAATATATAGATTTCATGAAGAAAACAGGAGCAACGTACTTGAATCTTCAGGCTGTAATGTGGTCTGAACCACCCAATGATCGGCCTACCGATAAGAATGCTATTCTTGAGTATGCAAAGCTATCCAATAGGATAGGTAAACTCTGTGAAGAGAATGGTATGGTTGCCTGCTTTCACCCCCATGCCAATACAGCGGTTTACCGGGAAAATGAGATTGAGCTGTTCTTAGCTAACACTGATCCACAATTAGTAAAGCTGTGTCTTGATACGGCCCACACGACCCTAGCAGGTATGGATTGTGTAAAGGCGTTTGAGAAATATGCGGACCGGATTGCCTACGTGCATCTCAAGGATGTCGATCCAGATCCAACTGCAAGTCCCGAATGGCCTATGAACCGTTTTTGCCCTTTGGGTTACGGTACTGTTGACTTTAAGGGAGTATATAAGGTACTCAAGAACGCCGGGTATGATGGGGTGCTTTGCGTAGAATTGGATAATCCGCCGGTCTGCAACTATAAGGCGGCGATGGATTCGCGGAACTACATTCATAATGTGTTGCATCTGTAACAGATAGTGATCACTCATAGCGGTTGCTTTTAGATGGGGGAGCGGCTTCGTCTGCTCCCCCTTGCCTTCACCGGCAGCGGTGCATCGCTGTCAAGAGAGTCGTCAAGTCATTTCCCTAGCCCTTGACCGCCCCGGCGGAAACACCTTCAGTAATCTGTTTCCGAAAGACTAGATAGAAAATGATCATGGGTAACATGCCGATAACCAAAGCCGCAAATTGACGACCGAAGTCAGAGGAGAGCGCACCGGAGAACTTCAAGATACCTACAGGCAGGGTGCGCAATTTATCACTGGATACCAGGATGTTGATTAGCATGAACTCATTCCAAGTACCGGCCACATTCAGGATTGCAAGTGTAA
>JAAZLW010000283.1 GCA_012799135.1 Bacillota bacterium
CGAGCCGTACGATCATATGTCGGTAGAAGAACGTCGCCTACGCAATCATTTACGAGCAAGGGCACGGCAGCTAGGGGATAAACAAGATGCTAGTGGTAGGCTAGAGATAACTCACTTAAGCCAGGAATGCGCGTTCGAACTCTGGCATCAGATGCTCTTTGCCCGTTTCTTGGCAGAGAATAACCTCCTCATTGTGCCAGGGATAGATGTATCTATTACCCTGGAAGAGTGTGAGGAGCTAGCCCAAGAGGAAGGTACAGATCTGTGGACATTGGCTGGTCGGTTTGCTAAGGAGATGTTACCTCAGATATTTCGGCCAGATCATCCAGTACTGCAAGTCACTTTTCCGCGAGAGTATAAAGTGGAGCTTGAGCAACTGCTTCGCGACCTAGATTCGAGAATCTTTACAGCCAGTGATGCCCTGGGCTGGGTTTATCAGTTTTGGCAGACAAGGCGTAAGCAAGAGGTTAATGCCTCAGGGAACAAGATTGGTGCCGATGAGCTCCCAGCCGTGACACAGCTTTTCACTGAACCTTATATGGTCAGTTTTCTCATTCATAATACCCTGGGAGCTTGGTATGCAGGTAGGGTCTTGGCCCAAAATCCCGAGCTTGCCACACAGGCGGAGAGTGAAGTAGAGCTTCGCGAGGTAGTTGCACTCCCGGGCATAACGTGGGACTACCTCCGATTCATCCGTTATCATGAAGACCAGCCATGGAGGCCAGCCGCTGGCACCTTTAACGAATGGCCACGAGAGGCCTCGGAGCTAAAGATACTGGATCCGTGTTGTGGCTCTGGCCATTTTCTTGTCGCTGTGTTTAATCATCTGGTGTCTATCCGTATGGCCGAAGAAGGTATGACAGCAAAAGAAGCATGTGATGCTGTCTTACGGGATAATCTCTATGGCCTTGAGATTGATGAGCGTTGCACTCAGATTGCCGCCTTTGCCCTGGCACTAGCGGCGTGGACATATCCTAATGCCGGTGGATATCGCTTTTTGCCAAAGCCCCGTATAGCGTGTTCTGGCCTTGCCCCTAATACCAAGAAGGATAAGTGGTTGGCTTTGGCCGGGGATGACACTCACCTGCGAAATGGGATGGCCAAACTCTATGATCTGTTCCAAGAGGCACCAATTCTAGGGAGCCTTATTGATTCTTCGTCGGTCATGGGCAGGGATCTTTTCGCAGGAGGAATTGATGAACTACACCCCCTACTAGTGAAAGCCATGGCGAAAGAGAATAACGATTATGATAATCAGGAGCTGGGAGTAACGGCTTGTGGGATCGCTGACGCTGTTAAGATCCTGGGTGGTAGATACCATCTCATCATAACGAATGTACCGTATTTAGCTCGCGGCAAGCAGCATGATTCACTAAAGGAGTTCGGTGAGACGTACTATGACGATGCTAAGAACGATATTGCTACGGTTTTTCTCAATAGACTGCTCAAGTTGAATCATACTGGCGGCACAACGGCATTGGTTATGCCGCAGAATTGGTTGTTCTTAGGTAGTTATGAGCGGTTTCGGCGGGAGTTGCTGGAGGCCAAGAGATGGGATTTTGTTGCAAGGCTTGGACCAGGCGCCTTTGAATCTATATCAGGCGAAGTGGTTAACGTTATCTTGCTGAGTATTTCTAGTTCTCCTCTCGAGAACCACGCCCTAGTTGGTCTCGATGCCACAACTCCCCGTACTGCTCAGGAAAAGGCGAAACTCCTGCGAGATGCGGAGTTGAAGACTCTGTTGCAGGTAGAGCAGCTTAGGAATCCTGATGCTCGGGTGTCCTTGGACGAATTGGACTCGGGCAGGTTACTATCAGCCTTTGCGAATTCCTTTCAAGGAATCTCACCAGCAGATTTTCCCCACTATGGACGTTGCTTCTGGGAGATAGCGCCCGGTGGTATTGCATCCCCGGAGTGGTCTTTTTGGCAGTCAACTGTGCTAATAACTCAACCCTATGGTGGTAGAGAGCTTCTTCTCTGGCACAATGCCGATCTTAGGAGGGCTGTCGAGATCGGCAAAGCATTCATTCGCGGACAGAATGCTTGGGGCAAAGCCGGCGTCGTGGTGAGTTCTATGCGCGAATTGCCCTGCACACTTTCAACCGGGGAACCTTCTGATACGAATGTTGCCGTCATCATCCCCCGCGATCCTGCCCACCTCCCCGCGATCTGGTGCTTCTGCTCTTCACCGGAATACAACGAGGCTGTACGAAAGATAGA
>JAAZLW010000284.1 GCA_012799135.1 Bacillota bacterium
AAATCCCGCATACAATCAACCAATTCATTCAGATCATTCTCTGATTCAGTCAAGAGAGCATGGGCCGGCCCCCTCCCGGTGAGGACCCAGCGCACCAAGTAGCCCTCCGGCTTCCAGGCCGTGTCAGCTCTGGGAAGCTCAGGCATGTCTATGTTTGCCAATGGATCGTCGAAAACCTGTTCTGCCTTAGCCTGAAGGAGCCGTTCTAAATCAGATATGTTCATGAGCGCCGCACCTTCCCAGGGTTCAGCGATGGAAAGCTCTATCTGTTGCCATACGAAAGGTGAGATAGGCAAGAATTTTATATCCGGGACCTTGTCCAGAGCCAGCTCCACCAAAAGACAGCCTCCCACTCCCGCTTCACCAGGGTGACGACCTTGCGGTGTACCGGGATACGCTATAGCAGGCACTCCACCCTTTATTACTCTGGGCTGATGAACATGCCCCAACGCCCAGTAGTGGATGTACTCCTGGCCGAGTAGATCCTGCATACTACAGGGAGAATAATTACGGTTCCCCGGATCGAGAGCGGTATGTAAGATCCCAATATTGATGAGTGTATCGTCTGAGGGCTGCAGCATGGCATGTAGCCGCCTCGACTCCCGTCGGGATCGGTAAGAGACACCGAAGATTCTAGCCAAGGGGGTACCGTTCTCTGTTACTTCATAGAAGGTCGGTGCTTCTGTAGGAAAGGCATGGAAGCTCTCAGGCATATCCAATAGCTCTTCCCGCTCACCCAAGGGATCGTGATTACCATAGACGGCAAAGACCGCGATGCCAGCCTCAGCCAATCGCTGAACCTGCTCCTCAAAGCAACGAGCAGCTTGAATTGACCGAGCTTCCCGGTGGTACAGATCGCCAGCCACTAATACAAAGTCCACATCATGAAGCAAAGCAGCATCACAGATCCGCTCCCAGGCTACGAAGCTAGCCTCTCTCAGTTGTGCCTCAATTTGCCTCGACGCCCCAGAAAACCCCTGTAAAGGGATACCCAAATGTAGATCAGCAGTATGGAGGAACCTTACCGGTCTAGACACACTACTCACCCCCATACAAATGGTTCTCGATGCTACCGGGTTAATCCTATGTGAGGGTTATATGAACCGTAGGCGGGTCTTTTTAATCATGTGAAGACTTGAAAAACAGGCAGATTTTCGTATAGGGGATACCAGGTAAAGGGTCATTTGATGTGGAAGTCAGGACTAGAGCACTGCTTGAGATTTAGTTAAGAATGGTATGGGTTAATGAACATAATAGTACAAGGATGGGGGAGATACTGGTGGGAAAGAGAAAGTGGGCATTGCTTGCTGTTTTGCTAGGCATGATGGTGGTGATGAGTGGGTGCTTTGGAGGGGGGAGCCGGGTAGAAACCGGTGGTGTAACCGGGTATGTCTTGGCACCTACCGAAGATGTGGATTTGCTGGAGGCGACAAAGGGCCAGTCTGCAATCGCTAAGTTAGTGATTAAGCCAGGCGTTCCTCCAGAGGAACCAATCTATGAGGACTATACGGGACTGCCCGGAGCGAAGGTGCGGGCAGTAGGTACTCGTTGTGTGGCAACAACCGGTTTCAATGGCCATTTTGTCTTAGATAGTATACCTGTAGGGAACCAGATAATAGAGATAACCCATGAGGCTTACAAGGGCAAACTGACTATCCCGGTTGAGATTGAAGCCAATAGAAATAAGCCTATAGCACAACAGAAGATGCAAGGTAAAGGCTATTACCTACTGATTGGTGTAGGCAACCATCAAGTATCAAACATATGGAGCTATTATGGCTACGACCAGCCACTACCTATTCCCGCCGTATCAAATGACCTGAGGATCATGAAAGAGGTTTTCTCCGCTGATAACGCCCTTCTAGGGGCACCACCCGTTGTACTAGAGGACAACGACGCGAGTATGTTGGGAGTTACGTCCGCCTTGGAAGAGCTAATTGGTCAGATGAAACGTGGAGATTATCTGGTTATATACTTTTCCGGACATGGGATTGGTGGAACGGCCAGGGACGATCGCGGTAACGAAATCCATGCTTTCGATGCAATTGCTCTTTATGACGACTTCGTGTCAGATGGGGAGCTAAGAGATATTATCATTGAGAGCATTTTTGCCGAACAGGGTCTCAATCTGTCCGACATAACCCTTCTGATTGACAGCTGTTACAGCGGCTCCTTTGCTGATGGCAATGTGCGTAAAAAACAACCAAAAGCCTTCCAGAAACGCGGGTACACAGTAATAGCTGCATCGCAACCAGAAGAGAAGTCATGGACACGTGATAATGACAGTAGTCTCTTTAGCTACTACCTGGAACGAGG
>JAAZLW010000285.1 GCA_012799135.1 Bacillota bacterium
ACATTGTAGGCAAGAACCAAGTCCTTGAGCAAAGAAGCTTCCGGTTCTGATGCCTGGTACCAAAATACCAAACTTGCTGGAAGAGGCGTGGCAGCTACTTTAGGATGAGAAACCCGGCTCTTATAGTGCCATATAGCTGAGCCACTCAGTAGACATGCGATTATCAGAGGAAAAGCCCAGCGGCGCATCCATGGTGAGGCCAAAGAGGGTCCGGTTGACCAAGAATCTCGGGGTTTGTCAGTAGCTGGGTCGGATGGTTCGGGACTATTGCCAGCCATGTTCCCCCAGCGAAGTTTGCGCTCCATTAGGGCCGTTTTCTTCGTTTCCAAGTAATGGCGGTGTTCGTAGAGCCAATCGCTGCTTGGGGGTTTACTCTCCTGTTCTAACTGTGCCCAATAGTCGAAGGTAGCCAGGTACCGTAAAAACCGGGAGAAAAGCTGCCACCAGACCCAGCCTAGAAGCCAGATCGATCCGATCCCTAGAATAGGGGCAATCATGAACAGGGATGGCCTCAAGAAAACTGCCAATATCAGTGGCATGATTGGCACCAGGGCTGCAGCAGCGGTCAGACGGCCTCGTCGATAGCGGCGCTCACCCCACTGAGCTAACTGTGCACCGACTAGGGACAGCAGAGTGCAGATCACGATAAAGGGGAGCCAGGGTGCTAACGCTCTCAAGGTTATGGTAAGTCGCTGGGCCAAGGAGCCCTTAAGCGTAATTACAGCGATCATCCCCCATAGACCAATGGCAGAGATCAGAAGTATTTCCCCGGCGAGTAATCCCGCCATGGCGAGAGTTTTCCCATCTATCTGTGTCAAGAGTGTGGTTTCCACCCATTCCCGACAGTGTTTAAATTTGTTGTCCCTGGGTAGATCTTCAGTAGTGTGAGTCATGGTATATACACCCCTTTTGGGAAAGGAGAGCCGGAGAGCACGGCAGTACTCTCCGGCTGCAGATATTGCTCATCAGTTTTCGGCTTTCGGCATCCTTTGGTGAGGGTAGGTCCTTAGGGCTGGTTCGGTTTCCGCTTGGGTTTTGTCTTCATCTGCTGGGGCGATCGCTGTGTTTGAGGATCAGCCAGTGATTCACCGGTTTCGTACTGGGTCTGCTGCTGGGGATTTTGCTGAGCCTGTTTGGAGACTTGTTGATTGTCTTGGTACTTCCTGTCACGCTTGGATCTGGCCAAGTAACGGCGCCTCCTCCTTTGGTTTTGGGCTCACTTTGAGTTTACCCAAGCATATTATCCCAGCATTGGTGGAATAGCATACTGGTAGAGTGCAACTCCTTTGGTTGATTGTGGAGGTGAAACATGATTATTGGAGCTCATTTATCAATTGCAAAAGGAATGTCCGTGGCTATAGATCAGGCAAAATCCATAGATGGTAATGCTTTTCAGTTCTTTACCCGCAATCCCAGGGGAGGCAAAGCCAGAGACATTGCCCAAGGAGAGATGGAACAATTCCGCCGGCATCGACTGGCTGAAGGTATCAGATGCGTAGTTGGTCACATGCCTTATACCATCAACTTAGCCACTAACCGGCCGGATATTCACGCTTTTGGCAAGAAGACGCTGCTAGATGACCTGCAGCGCTTCAATGGGGCTGGGGTGGAGTATGTGGTGCTGCATCCAGGGAGCCATCTAGGAGATGGAAGCGAAGTAGGTATTGGGCGTATTGTCGATGCTCTTGCCTATGTCCTCAAACGCTATGAGGGGGATCACACTCTCCTGCTACTCGAGACAATGGCGGGGCAAGGTTCAGAGATTGGTGGAGACCTCTCGGAGCTTAGGGAGATATTGGCAAGATTAGGCTGGCCCCGCCAGATCGGAATATGTCTGGATAGCTGCCACCTTTTCGCGGCAGGTCACGATCTGACTACTGCCGAGGGTATAGATCAATTCGTGGAAAAGCTCGATGATAGCCTGGGTTTGGATCGGGTGAAGATGATCCATCTGAATGATTCCAGGAAGGAATTAGGCAGTCACGCAGATCGACATGCCAAACTTGGGCAGGGAGCGTTAGGAGTAGAAGGTATTGCGATGGTGATCAATCATCCGGCTTTAAGGGATTTGCCTTTTATTTTGGAGACACCGGTGGACAACTACGACGAGTATAAAGAAGAGATCCGCCTTGCACGGCAGCTATGCAGGGTACGACGCTGACCAAATCTGGCTGGCTAGCCTACCGGTATATATAAGGGTTAGGATATTATGGAAGAACAGCAGGATTGAAGGGCGTAACGCCGAATAGAGTCTAGGGAACATGAAGGACCGGAGTCGGTCGATCCAGTACAATTGAATAGATTCCTTAGGTGCCCCAGAGCTGGGGAGAATAGGGAAGTTGGGCGAGCATTCAGGCTCGTGACCACGCGGTCGCGCCACTGTCGCCGGGGAAGAGCCATCATCCACTCGCATCTGCGGGGAAGGAGATGGTGAGAATGATGAACCGGTAGCCAGGAGACCTGCCTAAGGGTTGGACCAGTAACCTTCGCGGAAGGGGGATGGTACACGCAGACTTGGCTATTTTTGTCGGAACGGGCAGGATGCCAAGGGACGTAATCCTCGAACCTCACTGGGAAGAGGATTTTTTGTTTGTCAGGATCATATCAGAGTTGAGAGGTGGTACCGATGAGACTTCGACAAGGCAGGTGGAGTTTGAGGCGCTCAGCGCTGCTAATCTTAGTACTGTGTCTAGTATGGTCAGGGGCTGCTTTAGCTGCAAATAGCACCGGAATGAATTTCCCGATCACCATCAAGGATGGTCTGGGACATGACCTTACTATCCTAGCGGCCCCCCAAAAGCTAATCTCCCTGACCCCTAGTGTCACCGAGAATCTATATGCCCTCGGATTGGGAGACCGAGTGGTAGGGGTTAGCAGTTACAGTGATTACCCACCGGAGGCGGCAAGCAAACCTGTGGTGGGCGATGCCTTCCAGTTGAACTATGAACAGATCCTGCTACTGGAGCCGGATCTGATCATTGGCGATGCGCAGCTAGTCAAGAACTATATGGCTAAACTAGAGGAGCTAGGATTAACTGTCCTGGCCATCAATCCTACTAACCTGCAGGAAGTGATGGATTCCTTGTTGCTCTTAGGCAAAGCCACTGGTGCCGTAGATGCTGCCGGCGAGGTGGTGTCCGAGATGCAGGGAAAAATCCAAGCGGTAGACGTTGCTGTACGAGATTTGCCCGCTGAGGCTAGGCCTTTGGTTTTTGTGGAAGTGTGGGATGAGCCCCTTATGACCTGTGGCCCGGGAAGCTTCATGCAGGAATTGATCGAGTTAGCCGGGGGCGAGAATTTGGCCGCCGATGCCGGTGAGGCCTGGGTGGAATACAGTAGTGAGTTGGTAGTAGAAAGAGATCCGGAAGTGATTCTCCTTACCAGACCCTATATCGATGAGTTGATGGCCAGGAGTGCCTGGCAGGGGATTAGGGCGGTGAGAAGTGGTCGGGTGGTAGAGGTGAATTCCGATCCTTTTGTGCGCACCACCCCTAGACTGGCCGATGCTTTAGTGGAATTGGCTGCGATTCTTCATCCCGAGAGATTCTAGCAAAGTGGTGTCTAGCTGATGACTATGCAATTGATGGTGGAAAACTTGAGTTTTAGCTACGGCCCATCTCCGGTTGTGCAAGATGTGAGCTTTACTGTGGGTGCCGGGGAAATTCTGGGGATTATTGGTCCCAATGGTTCCGGCAAAACCACCCTTTTGAAATTGATCAGTCGACTCTTAGTACCGGATCAGGGAAAAGTGTTGATTGATGGTCAAGATACAAGCAGATGGAGCCATCGCTCGCTGGCAAGAACCATGGCGGTCGTTCCCCAGGAGACCCAGATCCACTTCGATTTTACCGTGGAGGAAATAGTGGAAATGGGACGGAGCCCATACTTAGGCCGTTTTGAAGCTATGTCTAAGTACGACCGGGACGTGGTAATTGCAGCCATGGAGGCAACCAGTATCTTACCGTTGGCTGGGCGGTCGATCCGGGAGTTGTCCGGAGGGGAAAGACAGCGGGTTATTGTAGCTAGGGCTTTGGCTCAAGAGCCCCAGGTGCTTTTGCTAGATGAGCCTACCGCATCTCTAGATATTAACCACGAGGTGGAGATCTTTGAACTGCTCCGGACACTTACTATCCAGGAGGGGTTAGTTACTATAGCGGTTTTACATGATCTCAATCTGGCTGCAGAGTATTGTGATCATTTTCTGCTTATGTCTCAAGGTAGAGTAGCAGCGACGGGAATGGTCGAAGAGGTAATGACAGCAGACAATCTCTCGTCAGTATACGGAATCGATGTGGTCGTATATGAGAATTTCTTAACAGGAAGGCCCCATGTTCAGGCCTTGGGCCGCAACCAAGATAGGTGAGTGAATCATTGGGCTGGGGCAATAAACCCGGGAAGGGGGTGAGCTAGTATCGACTCCTAGGAGTCAGATACTAGGCACTCGATTGAATAAAACCAGAGTATTTCTGAAAAGCAAAGTATCTTTGGCTGTAATCATTATCTTGCTGGTGTTGTCGGGCTCGACATACGCCACGGAGAAGCAATTGACAGTAACTGATCAGGCGGACAGAGTTGTGACTTTGGAGGCAATACCGGTTCGCATCGTTTCTTTGGCACCAGGCAATACTGAGATTCTCTATGCCTTGGGCTTAGCCGACAACATTGTCGGGGTATCCACCTATTGTGACTATCCCGAGGCAGCTGTAGACAAACCAAAGATCGGCGGGTTTTCCGAAGTCAGTATTGAGAGTGTCGTGGCTTTGGAGCCCGATGTGGTTTTTGCCACCGGTGGAGTTCAGGACGAAGTGGCCAAACAATTGACTCAGCTAGGACTAAAGGTCATCATCCTCGATGCTGCCAGTCTCGATCAGGTATTGGCAGCCATCGCTCTGGTCGGACAGGTTACCGGCCGCGGCAATGCCGCTAGGGAGCTCATAGAGCAGTTGGAGGGACGTATCGATCAGGTCAAGGCAGCCATTGCATCCTTGGCTAAGGCCAAACCCCGAAAAGTCTTTTATGAGGTATGGTATGATCCACCCATCAGTGTCGGGCCTGGCTCCTTTATCCACGATCTGATCGAAACTGCCGGTGGAATCAACCTAATGGCCGGTAGTAGTAACCCCTATCCGGTAGCCAGTTTGGAAGAGATCATCGATGCAGACCCGGATGTGATCATTTATGCCCATGGTGCCATGTCCACGGCTCAGGTGGCAGAACGAGATGGCTGGCGACAGATGGAGGCAGTACGCACGGGACGGATAGTATCGATAGACGATGAGAACATCTTGGTACGGCCTGGCCCCCGCATAGTCGAAGGGTTGGAAGCACTGGCTGAAGCCATCTATCCGGAGGCATTCGATCAATGAAATCAAATCAACTGATTCTTGTTACCGGTGGTGTGCGCAGTGGCAAGAGCCACCTAGCCGAAACACTGGCTCTGAAAGTTGGTGGTCCTGTAGCCTATATCGCCACCAGCAGAATAGGGGATGCAGAAATGATGGAACGGGTCCGGCGTCACCAGGCCAGAAGGCCGCTAGATTGGACCACCATTGAAGCTCCATGGGATTTGGTCCAGGCTTTGGAGACGCTGCCTGCTGGGACTGAGGCCGTGATTATCGATTGCTTGGGAGTCTTTGTGAGTAACCTTTTACTCAAATACGCCGGCGACAAGGATCCTACCCAACCAGAAATAGAGAAACAGATCCTGAGTACCATCTGGTCGTTCTTGCAGGCCCAGGCCGCAGTATCAGCGACGGTGATCGTAGTTTCCAATGAAACGGGCTTGGGGGTTGTCCCTCCTTCCGCCTTAGGACGGGCCTTTCGGGACTATCTGGGTTGGGCCAACCAAATGGTGGCAGCGGCGGCGGATCAGGTCTATTTGGTGGTGGCAGGTATTCCACTACTAATCAAGGATGATCAGGAATTGGCCGCGCCGGCAGCTGGATGTATCGCTGCCCAGGGCAAAGTCAAAGAGCGGCCATCCTGGGTGGTCATCACCGGGGGGAATCAGGATTGATCAATGATGTGCAGGGCAGGTGCCTGATGGTTCAAGGTGTAGCATCCGGTGTCGGCAAGAGCCTTTTGGCAGCGGCATTATGTCGGATCATGGTCCAAGACGGACTGCGGGTAGCCCCTTTTAAGGCATGGAATATGGCGCTCAATTCCTATATGACTGATGATGGTCAAGAGATCGGTTGGGCCCAGGGGATCCAGGCGGAAGCTGCTGCGATTCTCGCCACGGGCCACATGAATCCCTTCCTCCTCAAACCAAGCGGTGGGGGCCGAAGCCAGATCATCATTAGAGGAGAGCCTCAAGCAGGTGGCTATACCAAAGACATTAATGACCTATTGCCAGAGGGTCCCTGGCCGGTAATCACCCAATCACTGAACTACCTGCAAAGGCGATATGATGTGATCATCATTGAAGGCGCCGGTAGCCCTGCAGAAATAAACCTGAAGGACAGGGACTGGGCCAACATGGGTGTAGCCCGTTTGGCTAAAGCTCCGGTCCTTCTCACAGCTGATATCGATCGGGGCGGTGCTTTTGCCGCCCTGATCGGAACCTGTGAGCTGCTTGACGCTCTGGAAAACGAACATATTGCGGGTTTTGTGATCAACAAGTTCCGTGGCGATTTTGATATCCTTCGTCCTGGGCTAACAACGATAGAGGAAATGACCGGTAAGCCGGTTTTGGGGGTTATTCCATATATAGAGGGGTTGTCCTTGGGTGAAGAGGATTCCCTAGGTATGTCTGAGATAGATATAGCCGGCGAGTTGGAATCATCAACTCCGCAAATCCGAGAAGAGCACATAAACCGACTGGCAGAGGTAGTAAGGGCGAGCTTGGATATAGAGCAGATATACCGGTTGATGGATAAGGGCATCACTTCCAGTTAATCACAATTCACCGGCATCGAAACAACTCTATGGTTTAACATGCCTCCTGGCTGGGTGGGAGAGGTTTCTCCACAGCTTGGTAAGGCAGAGCGAGGTGACCAACATGAACCCTATGGGTCAAGCTTTGATGATTCAGGGATGTGCTTCCAGTGTGGGGAAAAGCTTGATTACTGCTGCTCTATGTCGAATACTCACAGAAGATGGTTGGCGGGTGACTCCCTTTAAGGCTCAGAATATGGGTTCAAAGTCCTTTTTCACAGCGGA
>JAAZLW010000286.1 GCA_012799135.1 Bacillota bacterium
AACCGGAGCTTTGGCAGATTTTATCGGAGCCATCTTGTTTCCGATAGGTCCATATTTCCCGGGCTTCACCTTAAGTGCTGCCATGAGTGGCTTTATACCAGCCGTTGTTTTGCGATTGTTCCCGAAGGGAGAGACTGGTTTTTGGCCGATACTCCTCGCCACCTTTGTGAGAGGGCTCGTGGTTTCGGTGCTCAACACCCTATGGCTGGCCATACTATCTAACAAGGCCATGTGGGTTCTGTTGCCACCTCGTCTACTCGGTAGTTTGCTGCAAATACCTATCTATGCCTTGATCTTGTATTACGTGGTAAAGGGCCTCGGTGCTTACAGAAGAAGTTTGGTGAGTCAGGAAGCGAGATAAGTTGGACTGGACAAACATGCCGGGCCTAACTGGAGGCCCGGCGTTTCTATCTATAGCTTACGATGTGATCAGGATGTGATGCTAAGACCCGGGTAGGCTCTAACATATGCGGGGAAACAACTCTCCGGTCGGGGCCGGGACCAGGCGTCGGCCTCCGACCGAAGTGTTGAGTATCACTAATGGCTGTTGCTGGGAACTGATCTCTCCAACCAGTGAAGCATGCCTACCCAAGGCAGTTTTCTGCAGTTCACCCAAGACATGAGCTGCTGCTCTCCGGTCAACAGCTAGTAACGCCTTTCCCTCATTGGCCAAATACAGCGGGTCATAGCCTAAGATTTCGCACCAACCCCTAACTGACCGGTCGATGGGAATTTCCGCTTCGTAGAGCTCTACCCCATATCCTGTGGCTTGGGCTAGTTCGTTACAGACTCCCCCTAGGCCTCCTCGGGTAAGATCGCGGACCCAATGGATGTCCGGCAGAGAATGTAGTGGCTCCAGCATCGGATAGAGGTTTGCACAATCACTGGTGATGCGGTCATCCTGGAACCAGCCCTGACGGGCTCCCAGCACAGCCAGGGTATGTTCCCCGATAGTACCCGATAGAATTAACTGATCACCACATCTCACTCTGGGCGTATGCCAGGGTTTTTCCGTCTGCAGAATACCAATACCGGCAGTTGTGATTAGGATCTGGAGAGACTTGCCCTGGGATTCAATTACTTTGGTATCACCGGCCACTAGCTGAACTCCGGCAGCTATGGCAGCCTCTTGCATGGATGCCGCAATTCTATCCAGTACGGTTCCGGCCACACCTACAGAGATTATAAACCCACAGGCCAGCCACAGGGGCTTGGCACCCATCACGGCCAGATCGTTAATGGTACCATTGATAGCCAGGCTGCCTAGATCACCTCCCGGGAAAAAGGGCGGTTCCACTACGAATCCATCGATAGTAAAGGCCAGCGTCTTGCTGCCTAAGGATAGGAGGGCAGCGTCATTTTCCGGCTGAAGTCCCAGCTCATGAAAATGGGGTAGGAAGATCTGCTGGATTAGTTTGGCGGTGCCACTACCGCCGCTGCCATGGGCTAACTGGATGAACTCTATATTCATGTTCTCTTCGGCAGCTTCTTGGACCGAAGTGAAGCTGCAGCAGTCACCTCATTTCTGTAAACTGGCGATAAGGAAGTGAGATCCGGGTAATAGAAATGGGCGGCACAGGTTCCCTCCTGAGAGACCATGCAGGGGCCTAGGGGGCTTTCTGGGGTGCAGTGCTTGCCGAAATTGGCGCAGTCTGTGGGCATTTTTTTGCCTAAGATGACCAGATGGCAAAGACACTGGCCGTTGGCTGTAGGGGAGCTAATGCAGGTTGGTGGGGTGAGGCTAAACCTCTTTAGCGCACCTACCAATTGATAGCCGGTGGCAGGTAGGTCCCCAAGACCTCGCCAGCGGCCAGGGGCAGATGTGAAAGTGGTTTCTAAGAGTGCTTTAGCTGCAGCGTTGCCTTGCTCTGTCACCACCCGGGGATAGGTGTTGGTGACTTGGGCATCGCCTGTCTTGAGCTGATGTACTAGAGCCAGTAAGCCCAGGAGCATATCCACAGGCTCGAAACCGGCGATGGCCGCGGGCAGTTGGAATTCTTCAGATAGAAAAGCAAAGGCCTTGTGGCCGAGGATGGCAGCCACGTGCCCGGGGCAAAGCAGCCCATCTGGTTTTCCTTGGGCAAAGACGTACCTAAGGGCGGGGATCAGTCGTTTGAGCAGCAAAGCCACACTGAAGTTGGCTAAACCCAATTGAGCGGCCCTCTGTAATGTAGCTGCGACGGCAGGGGCGGTGGTTTCAAAGCCGATGGCCACTAAAATCACGTAGCGGGAGGGCTCCATTTGGGCAATATCCATAGCTTCGAGGGGTGAAAGCACCACTCGGATATCCGCACCTTTGCTCCCAAGTTCGGCCAGAGAACCGGCACTGCCGGGCACTCGCATCAGATCACCAAAGGTCACCACGGTGTTTTGCCGCCCTTGAGCCAGATCCACGATCCAGTCAATATCGCTTTGAGCAGTCACACAGACGGGACAGCCGGGACCGGGCACCAGGGAGAGGTTTTGCGTAAGTAGTGTGGCAAGACCATGACGGCGGTAGTTCCAGGTGTGGGTACCACAAACCTGCATAAATGTTACCTGGTCTTGACAGAGACTATTGATGGCATTGGCTAGCTCGTGTACCAGCTGAGGCGAACGGTAGGAACTAATGGCCTGCCAGTAATCATTCATGGGGATTCGCTTCCTTGGCTAACAGGGTATTCCAGGTCTCTACGATGAATGCCGCCTCATCTGGCCTTACCTTCTGCAGCGCAAACCCGACATGGACTAAGACCAAATCGCCGATCTCTATGGAAGGGATCAATTGAATATCCACCCTCTCCTGGCAGCCGAAGGCTGTAACCAATGCGGTGGTACCGTCTATGTGCTCTACTCTGGCCGGTACGGCGAGGCACATGGGTGTTTTTCCCCCTTTGAGGCTGCTAATCTTGCCCCAGCGATTATGACCTGGCCAAATCCCAAAGACTCGTCGCTGGGGGAAAGCTGCTCGTGTCGGATGATATCCAATCCCATCTGCTTCAGTAGCGTGATCGTCCAGTGGCAGAGTAACTGATTTTGCCAGACACCTCCACTGAGGGCGATAGTATCTATGTTCAACTGCTGGCAAAGCTCCTGGGTAGCTACAGCTGTCACTTGGGCGATAGTCCGGTGAAAACGGGCGGCGATCAAGGTAGTGTCCATACCCCCGGCTTTGTCCTTGGTGATGCACTGCAGCAAAGGGTCTAGGGCGATGGACTTGGGCAGATTGTCTGTACAAAGTGATCCATCGGCACCAAGCTGCCCAGCAAAAGTGTTGCTGGATCTGTAGATGCTAGAATTGTGGCTTACACTGCTGATCAGTTCATCCACTCCATAGGGAAGCACATGGCTTAGTCCCACCTTTCTGACACCACGCCAGGCTGCATTTTCCAAAAGTATGGCCGGCTGCCCGGTGTAGGTGGTTTGCAGGCAGAGACCCAAATAGGCTGCGATACCATCAAACAAACGTCCCATGCTGGAAGTCTCGAGCCAGCTAGCCTGGGCAGCTTCCCAAAGGCCTAGGAGGCGAGTGGCGATCTCCCGGTAACCTTCAGGTAGACTCGCTAGGAAAAGGCGACAGGGTTCTTCCAGACCGGCAGCCTTTAGGTAACTAAAGGTCATCCGCCATGGGTAGCGGATGGCTAGGTCATTTCCCGGTAAAGGGACATTCTGCCAATGCGCTAGACGATGGCAGTCAGTGGAGGAGGCAAGCAAGATTTCGCCTCCCCATACCCTGCCATCCAGACCATAGCCACTACCATCATAGGCGATACCGATGACTGGCCGGTGGATTCGGTTCTCCCCCATACAGGCGGCGATATGGGCATGGTGGTGTTGGATAGGTACTTGGATGAGATGCTCAAAACCCTGCAGAGCGATAATCCGGCTGCTGATCAAAGCAGGGTTGAGATCATAGGCGACAACCACAGGGTCGAGGTCAAATGTCTCCCGGTAGTAGCTCAGCATGTAGCGGTAGCGGTCCAGAGTTGCAGGGTTTTCCAGATTGCCTAGATAGGGGCTGGGATATGCCAAGAGACCCTTGCCTACACAGAAACAGGCCTTTATATCACTACCGCAACCGAGGATGGTCTGTCCCACGGGTTCATTCAAGGACAATGGTGCAGGGACATAGCCCCGACCTCGCCTGATCAGGATAGGCCGTGCCTGAGCAGCGATTTTTAGGGATCTGCTTTTTTCAGATTCACCATTGCGCGGTACCATACAGGGTATGGAAGGTGACCCACTAAAATATCCACTAGGTTTGGCTTTAGGCTGATCCAGCTTGACTGCATCCACATAGTACAGCACAGAATCGTCCACCGGGTAGGGGATCCGGTGGTCGTGGGTGAGAATGCCATCGGCAATCTGAGCCAGCTTTGCCTGAGCCAGATCGTCCTGGAAAACCATGGGTTCACCACTGTTATTGGCACTGGTGACAATCAATACATCCAGGAGCTCATCAAAGAGTGCCGCATATAAGGGCGTGTAGGGCAACATGGCACCAAGCGTATCTAGGCCAGGGGCAAGCGTGTCGGGAAGAGTGGAGGTCGCTCGTCGCCCTAAGATCACGATGGGCTTTGTCAAGGAAGTGAGCATGCCTGCGGCCAGAGGAGATACAGATAATTCACTCCGCAAGGCAGCCAAGTCCCGGAACATGATAGCAAAGGGCTTATGGGGCCGTTGCTTGCCGGTACGCAGCCGGAGGATGGTATTGGTACTACGGGCATCAGCGACCAGATGATAGCCACCTAACCCCTTAACAGCGATGATGCCTTGGGCATGCAAGATCAGTCGAGCTGCGGTTAGTGCTTCCGCCTCTCGGAACTGTCTCATGTCCCTTTGATCCCAGCTAACTGAAGGTCGGTCCCCGACACTAGCTCAACCTTGCCTCCACAAGCCTGGCAGCACAGCAGATCAGGATACCACTGGGCTTTCCACCCACAAGCGTGACACTGGATTTGGGCAGGCTCCTCCTCAATTACCAAAATGGCATCTTGGCATATAGTGCCTTCTCGTAACATCGTCCAGGCGGACTCCAACTCTTCCTGGGGATGATGGGAAAGCTGACCCCGCCGAAGAGTCACCTGGGTGATTGTCTTCAGATCGAAGCGAACATAGGCAGCCTCGATTTCCCCCAAAACTTCCTTCATCCAAGCTAAACCGTGCATTTGTATCCTATCCTTTCATAGATGATCTAGTCAGCAGCCAACCAGATAGCATCAGATAGGCAGACCAACTCATCCCAAGGCCTGTCGCTGATGAACTGTCTGAAAAGGAAGCGAGCAGCCTGGGTCACACATGGGGTTAGGCCTTCACCTAACGTTACGTCCATCGGTTGTATTCCATACACTATGGTAGTCGGCAGTGGCCCTCCCATCTGCCTGGCCAGTGCCAGAGCTAGACCCAGGTTACTACCGTGGGAGTGGGTTTCATCCCAAAGGAGAGTTTCTGGCAGGCTATCGGCCGATCTGACTAGGCGGATCACCGTTCCCGGAGGGTAACCGCCATCCAGGGCATCGATGATTATGAGCCTTGGGCGGCAGATCAGGTGATTGAGCCAGCCAAGCAAGTCTTGGCCTGCAGCTAAACAATCGGCGTAGGGTCTGCACTTTTCCTCAAGCTCTCGGAGAATATGAAGACCTAGTCCATCATCTCCACGCAGAGAGTGACCGAGGGCAAGGATCAGGGGTTTTCTGGGTTCCATGGTATCTTCCCGATCAGTCATTTCTCAGTCCCCACTTAATCTCTACAGCAGACCGGGCTCATCTGCCTTCTGGTTACCCTGTCCACAACTCTGCCTTTACATTATTCGCCGGAGAGGTGATTTATGACCACCCGAAGGTAAAGGCATCTAACTTGCGGGCCATATGCATATAGTTTCACAGAGGTATCTCTAGTCAGGTGTCTCTAGTTCCCAGGAACGCCAATTAACCGATTGGGGGGAGTATCTTGTTAAGCAGAGATGAGGCCTATAGTGACTTCTGTTCCCATTACCGCAGATGGCTTCGGGCCGGGGCTCCGGCTCCCGCTTGGAAACCGCCCATGATCTGGGTGGAATGCAACGCTTGCTCCGGGGATAAGATTGCCCTGATGAACACACAGAATCCCAATCTGGGGGAGGTGCTTTATCGGTATATCGATGTACGCTTTGATAATGCCTTGGTGGCAGCCGAGGGGCACCATGCTTGGGATCAACTACTGGAAACAGTTGCCAGATATGAAGATAAATTCTACCTTTTCGTAGAAGGTGCCGTTCCTTTGAAGGATCAAGGCCTTTATGCCATAGTGGCAGAGAGTAAGGGACAGCGTTTTACAGCTGAGGAGGTGATCACCACTATTGGACCCAAGGCTGGATACGTAATTGCCGCCGGGACCTGTGCCTCCTTTGGTGGACCATCAGCGGCCTATCCTAATCCTTCGGGCAGTGTCGGTGTCAGAGATGTTTTGCAGAGGCCGGTCATCAATGTCAGTGGCTGTCCTAACAATCCTGACTGGATTATGGGGACCTTGTTTCATCTGCTCTTCTATGGAGAGCCACAGGTGGATGAGGAAGGGCGACCACTTCTATTTTACCAATATACAGTTCACCGCCATTGCCAACGCCGCTCCTATTTTGATCGGGATGAATTTGCCGAGGAACTAGGAGACATAGAATGCATGTTTCAGCTAGGTTGTGTAGGTCCGAGAACTCCATCAGATTGTCCTTACCGACAGTGGAATGGCTATGTGAACTGGCCGGTTCGGGCCAATACTCCCTGTATTGGCTGCACAACGGTGGAATTTCCCGATGGTTCCATGCCCTTCTTCGTCCCTTTACCGGAAAAGCATAGACCCGGGCAGCCTCCATCGATACCACCGGCGGAGCCCACCCCGCCAGGGGCTGAAGGCCAGAGGCAGCACACTTCCTCGGCAAATTGAGTTAGTTGGGTGAACCTATGTCAGGGATGTTAGGCATAATCCTGTGCTTGCAGGTCAAAGGGAGGACTATGCTAATCCGAGTACACAAGGGGGGAAGGCAGTGAAGGAGATCAAGTTTAGCCCGGTCACACGTCTATCGGGTTTGCTTTCCATTGATGTCTTCGTGGAGGGCAGGACAGTTGTGGATGCCCGGGTGAAAGGCAACCAATACCGTGGGTTTGAGCAAATGCTGGTCGGTCGGGATATTCGGGATGCCCCATATTTCACTGAACGGATCTGTGGCATCTGCTCCTTTGCCCATGGTACTGCCAGCAACTACGCCTTGGACATTATCTTTGCTGATCAGGTCCCGGTCCAGGGCCAACTACTGCGCAACATCATGCTGGGGCTGGAGTTTGTGCAGAACCATATCCGTCATTTCTATGCCTTTGGTCTGCCGGACTACATAGAGCTACCTTTGGGTTTGCCGTATCAGGGACCGGTGGTAGACCGACGCTTTGATCCCGGAATGAACCGGAGGTTGGTGGACAGTTATGTGGAGTCTTTTGGCATAGCGGCCCTGGCCCATGAGGCACAGACCATCTTCGGGGGGAAAGCACCTCACCAGCATGGCATGGTTCAAGGAGGAGTGGCTGTGGCACCAACTGCTGACAAGATTCTCCACGCCCAAGGCCTAACCCGGAAGGTCCAGAGCTTCATCACCAATCGGCTACTACCCGATACAGAGCTTCTGGCTGATTATTACCCAGACTATTACCAAATCGGTGCTGGCCCCCGACGTTTTCTATCCTTTGGCCTGTTTCGCGTCGGGGAAGGTAGGGATCGGGTGTGGAAGGCAGGAACGGTGGAAGCTGATCGATTCATCCCCGGCATCCGTCCAGAGCTGATTAAGGAAGATGTCGCCTCCAGTTGGTATGAAAATGGGTCTGGAGAGTTATCTCCTATGGATGCGGTGGCACCAGATCCCTATCGGGAAGATGCCTATACCTTCATCAAGGCGGTTCATTATGGGGGGCTCCCCTATGAGGTAGGTCCCTTGGCGCGACGGGTGATCAACTCAGGCTACCGAGGTGGGCCCTCTACCATGGATCGGATCATTGCCCGCTCCCTCGAGGTAAAGGAGATCACTGCCTTGATCCTAGAGTGGTTAACCTTGCTCACGCCTTCTGCACCCGTATTAGAGCGGAACCAAACACCTGTACAAAGAGAAGCAGTGGGGATGACTGATGCTCCCCGGGGGGCCTTACTGCACCAGGTCTTGGTGGAAGAAGGGCTCATTCGGGCGTATGGCATTATTACACCGACTATGTGGAATTTCTCACCTTTGAATATCTACCAGGCCCACGGACTGGCGGAGGCAGCGCTAATCGGCACCGACATTCAAGATCTAGATAACCCAGTGGAAATCGGTCGTATAGTGCGGTCATTTGACCCTTGCCTGAGCTGTGGTACCCATCTCATCCGGCTTAAGGAGCAAAAGGTCAGAAAGGGAGGAAGTCGAAACAATGCAGCGAAGTTATGAAGATAGTAAGAAAATAGGCAAAGACAGTCAGCAGTAGATTGTACTAGAGACTCTGAACGGAAAGGAGCGGTGGCGCTAGTTTCGTCGCAAGTTGCGGCCTATAGCGCCAACTTCTATGTCCATGGCAGTGAAGCAAACCAGCGACATTAGGCTACCGTTGGTAGCTTTGCAGGATGTCCATCGAGTTTACAAAACCGGGAACACCGAAGTCCGTGCCCTGGATGGGGTGAACATGTCGGTTCCACCGGGTCGGCTGGTTGTAATCAAGGGCCGCTCCGGCTCCGGCAAGACAACGGCCTTGAATATGATGGGAGGCCTGGATAAGCCCACCCAGGGGCGGGTGCTCTTTGAAGGAGTCGATATCAGCACCTTTGATGAGAGAACCCTGACCCGTTGGCGCCGGAAAGAGGTAGGCTTTGTCTTCCAGTCTTTCGGGCTGTTGCCCTATTTGACCGCCTATGAGAATGTGGAGCTGCCCCTGAAGATCGTGGGCAAGGCTTCCGGGGAGCGCCGGGCTCGGACAGAGGCTTGTCTGGAACTGGTGGGTCTGGGGCAGCGGGCCAAACACAGGATTATGGAACTCAGTGGTGGGGAGCAACAGCGGGTCGGCATTGCCCGAGCCCTAACGGTAAGTCCCAGTCTGATCTTGGCTGATGAACCCACTGGGGAGCTGGATTTTGCCACGAGCATCAAGGTCATGGAGCTGTTTAGGGGTTTAGTCGACGAACATGGTGTCACCATCTGTGTGGTCAGTCACGATCCTGCCGTAGAGGAGTTTGGCGATCAGGTTTATGAAATGGCCGACGGCAGGGTGCTGGAGGGGGAGTAGGGATGTTGTGGCAACGGCGGCAGCTGTTCATTACTTTTTTGGTTATGTTACTACTTACCCTAGGGGCGGGATGCTCCTTACTTCCGGAGGAACGGGTGGATACACCTCCACCGTTGCTATCACCACCGGAGGTGCGAACTGTTACATATGCCGTAGAACGGGGCTATATTGCCGATGAACTGCGGACTCTGGGGAGAGTGGCGGCCGTGCGGGAGTCAACCCTGTATTTTCGCCGTAGTGGCCGGATGAAGGAGCTTTTGGTCCAGGCGGGAGACGCTATTTCGGAAAATCAGATCTTGGCCAAGCTGGAGACCGGGGATCTTGAACACCGGCTGCGACTGGCTAAGCTGGATCTGCAACGGGTGGAAATGGAGTATAAGCGAGTAAAGAGCCTGTTAGGCTTGGAAGTCAGCCCTTATGAGCTAAAACTCAAAGAGCTGGACAAGGAGAAGGCAGTCCTGGAAGTGGACCGTCTACAAACGGAAATGGAGGCTTCTACGATTCGAGCTCCTTTCAATGGTCGAATGGTAAGTGTCTATGCCCGAGAAAGGGATGCCGTGGAAGCATATAGGACGGTACTGAAGGTCGCTGATCCGGTGGAGCTTGAGATCCAGGTCACCCTTCCTTATGGGACTGATGTCAACAAGTTAGTTAGAGGCCAGAAGGTCCTGGTTAATGTCACCGGCGAGACTTGGGTTGATGGGTATATCCACCAGATCGCCATGTCCGAAGAAGGCAGCTCCAGTTTCGATAACAAACCGGTGGTGCAGATCCGGCTGGAGGACCCCAAGATACCTCTGCAATTCGATAGCCTGGTGAAGGTGACCATTTTGCTGGAAGAGGCAGAGAATGCCTTACTGGTACCCAAGGCGGTGGTACGCAATTACATGGGGCGCAGGTTTGTCAGGGTGCTGGATGGAGATGCCCGCCGGGAAGTGGATGTGGTGGTGGGCATTGAAGGCGATACCCATGTACAGATCCTCAAAGGATTGGAAGAAGGCCAGACTGTGATCGGCAAGTAAAGAGGTGTCCATATGCGGCTGCTTACGGTATTATGGATCGTAGTCAAACAGATAGTCAGGAACTGGCGTTTGGAATTGGGACTCCTCTTGGGCTTGGTGATGGCGGTGGCCATAGTCTCAGCC
>JAAZLW010000287.1 GCA_012799135.1 Bacillota bacterium
CTGGTATACAATCCGGTGCCCACAGTCCCCCTCCCATGGGGGCAAGCCCAATGACCGAGGCTCCCTGGTCAGATTCAAGTGCATCCATGACTACGCGGAGAGAGCGGTAGAGGTCAGGATGCTTGCTACCCCGAGACCGCTCGGCCTGCTTTCTGAGCCTAGCAGTTGAGTAGTATTCGGCATAAAGCTCTCTGGCGCTGGGGTCGACATCCTTAGGATGAAGTAGATCTCTGTCCTCTGCAACAAAGAGGAACACCAGTCGGTAGACTAGGCGAAGCAGTTGATTCTGATAATTTCCCCCTGTAAGCTGGCCTTCTCTCAGTTTCTGCTTGAGTGAATGATTCCCGGGGTACTTCAAAAACCCAGCACCTAACGTCTGAATGGCCTCTTCCACAGCATCTCGGAGATCGTTGAGAGCCCGGGTGCCCTGCTCTTGTGCTATCTGAACCCACCGCTCCAGCCAGAATTCACTTGGCTTATCACCTTCAAGCCGTGATTCGTGGCACAGTAACCAGAAGAGGCTAAAATCCGGGTAGGATTCACCTTCCATAATTGATTCGAGATCGAACTCTACATAGGACTGACGGGTCAGACTTACATTATCTCGTAGAAGTCTCAGTTTCCGACCATTGGACACGATGCCCCATAGGTGCTGGTCGCTGCGATTGATGAATTCTTGTAGTAATCCGTGAGGGCTGCTGCGGGCAGCTCCGGCTACGCCAGGTGTGCGGCGATCGAGATCTACCCCATAGCCTACCAAGTGAATGGGTACATCTCCCCACATATGGGAGATCGGATAAGGTTTGCCGTCTATCTCCAAACCGCTGACCCTGGGCAATCTCCCATAATGAAGCTCCTGAAATATGATTCCTAGCCAGCGTTCACGGGTAAGCCCTATCGCCGGGTCAGCATCGGGGAGCCCTTTGAGCGCTTCGGTAAATCCCTGCCAGGCGGCTCGGACTCTGTTCCAGGATCGTGCGATGGCTTCGTTTAGTCGTTCGCCACGACCAAGATGATAGGCTGCCGGATCCAGACCGGGTAGAGAGCGATCTCCTGCTGCTACCCTCTGCAATAGATCACTGGGTAACAGCCCGCCTTCACTGTGTATCGCTGTAAATTGTCTATTGGAGCCTCTTCTCATGCCTGTTCCCTCCCCGGCTTAGGCGGTAGATAAACATAGACGCCCAAGATGTCTGCAGGCAACCGCGGTTCCACCTGATAACGTACGCCCCTCACCCGTGCCGCTTGGCGGACACGCCGATGTGAATGCAGTAAACTCTCCGCTCTTCTATGGGCGGTTTCCTCGATGTGTCCTAAAAGCCCGTCATACCCTTCTAGTACCTGCTTAACGAAGTACATCGCCTGCTCACGGTACACATTTCCTACTGGTTCCGCTTTCATAAGTTCATGGGCAGCTTTCTCATCAAGCCAAAGTAGCTTATCGGAGAGTCCCTCGAAGGCAAGCACGATAGATTCCTCTGCCAACTGAGAGCTTTCCCGCCCCTTCATCCGAGTGGTAATATCGTACCTATAGCGCACCAAGAGCAACGTGGTAATGGTTGTGACTGCATCTGTTTGCATAGCACCTACCCGGCGGGCCACTGTATCACCATGAGGATCTAGGGCAGAGTCAAACACATAGGAAGCCATGGCCTCCACAAAGGGATGAGTACGATTCAGCCAGTGCACTCCTTCGGGAACCGGTAGGTCAAAGGTCGCCTGAAACCTACCCGGGGCACCGAATGCATCTCGTACGGTATGGGGTACCTTAGTGAGATCGATGGTATATGCGCCACTCTGACGAACTACCGCACCTTTATAGCTTCTTACACCACTGAGAAAGAAACGCTCAACATCAGAGGCTGTCACAATCGACCCCTGTGCTTCATGGACTACTGCCAGTACCTCCTCCGGCTTGAGTGCATCTTGGGCGAACATGATTCTGGAGCGCTTTTCTCTCTCTGCAGATTTTTCCCAGAGAACTTCAAACTCTGCCTTTGCTGTATAGGCGATCTCTTCCATGCCTGGCAAGAATAACTGAACCGCATCCCCTGGTCGACGCAAGCGGAGGCCTTCGATTATGGCTTCCTCTACAGCCTTGGCATCCAGCGGTACCGGTACAGAGATGCCCAGGCTGCTCCTAATGGTCTGGTGCTTGCGCAGGAGAACATCCAAGACAATTCCATCTATCTGATTATTTAAACCGTAGTAGGTCAACACTCGGACGGTGCCGGTTTTCTGACCAAATCTATCTACTCGACCATCCCTCTGCTCATGCCTGGTGGGGTTCCAGGACAAATCATAGTGAATCACCGCATTGAAGCTTTCCTGCAAGTTAAGCCCCTCTGACAGACAATCAGTAGCCACTAGTACCCGCCTCTTGTGCTCACTAAGCTCCGCCACCCGCTCTTCTCGCAGATCATGGGGCAGCATACCAGTTACACAAGCAATCTCTATACCCTTGGGCAGTCGCTTCCTCAGTTCTTCAGTGACATACTCGGCTGTCTGAATGAAGCGGCAAAATATGATCGGATTATACCCATCTTTCACGTATTGGTCCACGAAGCCGACCAGGTTGACCAGCTTATGATCCCTATCACCCTCGAGTGATTCTGCTTCCCGCGCCATTTGCCTGAGCAACCTGGCTTCACGGCGATTTGTTTTATCGGCATCCCGGTCATCCAGTGGGGCGGTTATGCTGCCGGGGACAACATCCAATCCTTCCAGCAACTGCTCATCGGTATCGATATCGAATACAGTGCGTCGGCCGATCTCATCGGCCTGCTCCACTGTTTCGGCTTCAGCGGCAGCAGCTCTGCTTCGCATCGTGGCCCGGGCGGCCCTGGGACTTGAGGCCAAAGCCCGAAGCAAGGCTAATACAGACCACCAGCGTACTCTCTGTCTGTGAACACCTCCGGATTCGTCGGCAACAGCCTCCCTAGCATAGGCTATGGCCCGATCAAATAGCTCTTTATAGTCCGGATGCAGAGTGTAATGAGCTTCCTCTTGCTCCCGCTTGGGAAACGGTGTCGCTGCATCAAGATAGTGCTCTATGTCAGCACGACGGCGTTGTACCAAGTGTTGAGCCAGGCGGCGCCGATGTGGCTCATTCTGGCGACCGGAAAGTTCCTCAGGCAGATCAGCGAAATCGGGATCAAGAAAACTTATGAGAGAGCGGAAAGCATCTTCCTTACCACTGTGGGGAGTAGCCGTAACTAACACCATGTGGCGCTGATCCTCTGCAAGTCTAGATATCAGCTCATAGCGCTGATGCCTCCCCCGACGTTCAAAACCAAAGGCACAAGTATGTGCCTCATCCACGATAACAAACTCAGGAGCAGAACGGAGAAATTCCTCTCGCCTGCGATCCGACTTAATAAAATCCAAGGAGACAATTACATGAGGATAGACATCAAATAACGATTCGCCTATGGCACAAGTACGCTCCAGGCGGGATGCCGTTGAGGCTAAGACCAGCTCTGCATCAATATGGAACTTCTCCACCAATTCTGCCTGCCATTGCTCGGCCAGATGGGGAGGGCAGAGTACAGCGGTACGAGTGATCTCACCCCGATCCAGCAGCTCACGGGCTATCAGACATGCTTCTATGGTTTTGCCCACTCCCACATCATCGGCAATCAGGATCCGTACCGGGTCGAGCTTTAATGCCATTAAGAGGGGCACCAATTGATATGGCCGGGGTTCTACGGCAATTCTGCCTAGAGAACGCAAGGGCCCGTAGTAAGCGCGGGAAGTAAGCCTAGCTGCATCCCTAAGCATTTGGCAGGAAAAGGTCTCCCCCACTTGCTCGGGCGAGGGCAGCCCAAAGCGAGCCGATTCTACAGACTCAAGTACCGTGGAAACACCGGCTATCTCGCCTTCGCCCCCCAAAGGGCGCAAAAACAGCAGGTCTTGCCTAGAGTCAGGAAGAACCACCCACTCCCTGCCCCTCGCCCGAACCACGCTACCTACTGTAAAGTGTGTCTGAGTCATTGTGCACCACCTCCATCACTGTCCATTTTCCCAAAGACATTGGGGTACTGGGCCACAGTCTGCCCCCAGTCATCATCGAGATAGTCAAAGCGGATGACCATAGTACCGAACTGTGCCAAAGCCATTTCTTGCGCTTTGTCAATTCGTACTCGATCAGCTACCTGATGACTGGGACCATCGATGTAGATGGCCACTGCCGGAGCTTTATCTATCTCGTAGTAGAAATCTACCCTCGTATTGGCCTCCGGTAAGTACTTCTGAGCTTCTGTGGGTAGTCTAAGATCATTATCTGCGATAAATCTTAGCCACCTGCGTTCCAGATCTGAGTCGCAGCGGGCAAGCAAGGCCTCCAGATGCTCTCCCCGTGGCCTGGCAACCGACGAAGCTTCCACTCGAGCATTTTTGAGCTTACCTAAGAAATCTAATATAGCCTCAAGTTTTCTATCGAGAATTGCATGGTCCATTTGATTGGAGTAACTCATCAGGCAGTCATAACAGGCCGCCTCGCATTTCTCATCTTGGGTTGCCTGGGCATCCAAATCCTCCAACGTATCCGGATCATAGTGACACACACTCAAGGCCGCTCTGGCCACCTCGGACAGAGCATTCGGATCATCGATTAGGTTACGAAGAACACCGGCTCCACCCTCAGCTGCTTCATAGAAGAGGAGCAGACGGCGGTCATCTCGAGAAGGAAGCGGTTCAGCGGCTAGCTCCGAATCCTCTAGCTGGTATTTTACCTGAATGGCCTGTTTCAAAGCAGCCTGAAGGGTGGCCATACCGGCTTCATCTAACCGACGGGAAGGCTGGAAGATTAAGCAGTTCTTCGTATCTTCGACATACGGTATCACCCGGATACGGGAATCGGTCAGCCCATCACTATCTGGGCTCGATTCGTCCTCCCTTTCCACAGTCGAACTGCCCCTGGCCCATCTGCCTGTTTCACAATCAAGCTCAAAGCCTGGCAGGTGCTCGTCTTTTTTTCGCTGCAACCACCCCAAGTTTATCTTGGAGATAGTGGAAGCAGGACCATACGTAACGGTAGCCAGTTCTTCATCTCCACTGAATACCTGAGCAACCCTGAAACTCGGCCTACCTCCTACTTCAGCAAACCTGAACCCAACCCGGACATCATAACCTACTCTCTGGCGCTCTTCCTCATCACAATTGATCCGGGCAGCCCGCTCTGTTACAACATTGACCATTCTGAAGAGATTCCTGAAACCATATCCCAGCTTCTCTCCACAATGCCCGCAGATATTAATGTCATCCCCATCGACAAAGCGGTGGATATAGCCACAGGCTGAGCATTGCTTAACACTATCCAGGGCCAGCCTAAGCTCGTCTTCAGATATCGCTTGTGGAGGCAGGATCACCTTACGAATCTGATACCGAGTACCCTCATGATAAATAAATGCTCTGGGACCAAACTCGGATATAGCCAGAAACCGGGGTCGCGAAATGTATTCGGATCTACCTCCCACACCTCTTCGCCCCGGAACATATGCAGAGAGTGGCAAGCGGGGGAAGTTGTATCCCGGCAAGAATCCCTCACTGGCGAAGTAGCGGTAGGGGTAAAAGTCCGAATCCTCATATTTCCCCTCGTTGCCTAGAAGCCGCCGTTGATACATGGCCTCGTCGAATAGCTTCTTAGCTCGGTCTTTGTCTCGGGGGCTGCGTGACATGTCCATCTGTATGGCATAATTGATCTTTGCTTGAGCATTGGCTGACCTAAACAGGTCTCTCCAGCGGTTACAGGCTCTGTCAAAGCTCACATAAGCTTGGTTTAGGCAATCATCGAGCCAGCGCTCTGTATACCAATCGGCCCGCTGCAGGTGCTCTTGTAGTGAGTTGAGCACCCGCTGGGCTGCAGCCTTGGTTTGTGCCAGAATGACAGGGTCACGCAAAGCGCTAGCAATACTTTCGTTTACTGCCAAGGTCGGTTCAGATCCTGTTACATCCAATACAGCAGTCATTGATGAATCAAAGGAGATCTTTGCTTCAGAAAGCAACATGGCATGCACGTGGGCTCTGATCAAGTCCTCGTTAGCCAGCTCTATTCTAGGAGGTAAGACTGCACCAGCCACCATCTCTTGTGGTCGACGGAAAAAATACTGATCATGGGAGCTAAAAGTAGAGCAATAGGTAACTACTAAGGCAGGCTGGCCCCCGCGACCGGCTCGGCCACTGCGCTGAGCGTAATTCGCCGGAGTAGGAGGAACATTGCGCATATTTACTGCCGCCAGATCGCTAATATCTACCCCTAATTCCATGGTAGGAGAGCAGTAAAGCACCGGCAGCTCTCCTTTACGAAAACGCGTCTCCCTATCTATCCTCAGATCCGCCGATACTTGTGCCGTATGCTCTCGGCTCTCAATAGCTTGGAAATTCCTAGCCTTAGCAGTATAATGCTGCAAGAAGAAGGGGTTTACCCTTCCTGTATCCCTTATCCCCGGCCATGTTCTCAATGGATCGGGCATTGAGCTCGTTCCGTCCCCGGCTTTCCAGATCATGCCACTAGCCTTGACCTGATAGCCGGGAATACCTTCAACTTGTCGACGATATTCCGGCACTTCGATCACAAGGCCTCCATACCGAAGTAGCTGTAGAAGCTCTCTCAGTATGCCTTCAGATTCATCTAGGGTTAGCTCCTGTGGGTAATCTGGAAAGGTCCGCTTCCGCCTGACGTATCTGCAATAAAGGCCACGCCCCGAGGCGTATAGATCGTTGCCCCGATATTGGCCCTGTTTGGGGCGGGGACTTGGAAATAAGGCCGTAGCAGACACCAATCCATAATCTGATTCAAGGGCCCAAGGTTCAACCAGATGCTGATTACTTCGCCTGACTATACTATTGGTGTATTCAGGGTCTAGGCACTGGGCGTTAACGGCTAGCCCTCTCCGCATGTAATCAAGTAGTACAATACATAAGTCCTTTCTCGTTTCCGGTGATGCCGTTTCCAAGGCAGGGTGCTTGCCCCGCCAGATTGCTTCATCTGTGCAGAGTTCATCTATACCCATATATTCAATTCTCAGCAGGTCACATTGCTCGAGGTTGGGTGATGTGATCCGCCAACCCCGCTCCAGATCACAGTAAAGCCTGTATTCCAAAACGTCTTCCATGGCTTTCCGTACTTGTACCACTTCCTGATAGGCTAAACCGGCATCTCCGCCTTGTGCATATGCTCTTAGGGGCAAATCCAAAGCATCCAGTGCCCGTTTGGGCAAGATGTCATGGGTAAGTCCTTTGTCGCCCGCCTCCTCCATCGCTCTATACAACCCGGAGCGAAGCAACCCTACCTGCACGAAATCATTAAAATGGCCGGCCTGAAGTGATGCATCTTGCCTATTATCTGTGAAACTTAGCAGCTTATGGGTACTCTGATCCAACTCCGCACAGCTGCGCAGCGACTGTATCGCAGATAGGCTGATAATCGTGGTTGCACTACTGCGCCCTTCCGTAGCCAAGGTGGACAATTTGCCATATTCGCCGGCACGGCCTGAAGTATAAGCAATACCACAGTACGGGCAGAATGCAAACTTCCCAGGGACAAAGGCACAAGCAATGGCATCTTGATCAGCAAGCTTAGCCAACTCCCCGTCCGGGCGAACCCTAACTACTTGCGGAACCCTGTCTTGATAATATCTCTTTACTCTTGGTCCGTATTTCGACTCTTCGATCCAGTTATCCGGAACACGCATGACAATCTCCTGGGTCTGGTCAGGCGCCGGCCAGGGTTTTTCGAAATCTACATAAAGATACCCTGCCAGCATGGTTTCATCATGATCATCATCGATGATATCCCCGAAAGCCCGAGGTCTATAAGCTAAGCCGCCCGTGGCTGCTTCTCGAATGCGGGTGACACTGTAATATTCATGACCACATTCCCGGCAAAAGACAAGGGGGTATAATAACCGTGACCTGTCCTCTCCCGGCACGTAGCGCTGACCTCGAAGGGTAATGTGTCTATCCTCAGGGGATTCCAAGGAGGCATAAACAGTATCACCACGGCTGATCATCTGATGGAGCTTGAAAGCGAAGGGAGCCGCTTTGGTTTCCGGATGCATGTTGGCTGGATCGTAGCTCGCTGCCAGTTGATCCTGAATGGCCTCTCTGCAAAGGTCCTCATCCAAGCCAACCAGCTCAGCCAACCTTGAGGCAGCACCCTTAGGCCCTGTGATACTTATGGGTGTTTGTCGGATAAGCCTTCCTGTTTCCGACTCCTGCCTTACGCCCAAGGTACTTTCTATCCAGATTGACAGTGGATCTGTCCTAAACGACTCATAGCCGGTAACAGAACGCCATACTGGTTGGGATAGCCTGTGCTTCAGCTTTTCGACGAATTCTGGGTCTTCAAGATCTGCCTCAGGTGTTATGCGGCATAGCGTCTCACCAATCACATGCTCGGGTGCAACTCTGTCCCCGAACAGCAAACTGGCCACTTCCGCTACCTTAGCTCGTTGTTCTTCAGAACCGCCCTCACTGGCCATGGTGGCAGAAGTCCCGATACATTGTAGGCTGGGGGCCTGAAAGGCTTCTCGCACTCGACGCACCAGCATAGCAACATCTGCCCCCTGACGCCCACGGTAGGTATGCATCTCATCAAGAACCAGAAAACGCAGATCCCTGCCTGCTCGCACCAGGGCCTCCTCCCGAGCCCGAGTCAGGATCAATTCAAGCATGACGTAGTTGGTGAGGAGAATATCCGGTGGGTTTTGCTTTATCTCCTCACGTTCCCCAGGACCCTCCTGCCCTGTATAGCGGCGGAAAGTGACAGGCTCACCGCCTTCGGGATAGCCTTCCTTGAGATAACGTGATAATTCCTGCATCTGGCTATTGGCCAAGGCATTCATAGGGTAAACTATGATGGCCTGAATACCTTGCCCAGAACCGTTTTTCAGGACATGGTCCACAATGGGGATAATAAACGCCAGACTCTTGCCGGAGCCCGTACCAGTAGTAAGGACATAGCTCTGCCCCGTGCGAGCGGCTTGGATCGCTTCTTCTTGGTGTTTAAATAAGATCAGAGACTTGCCCCGGTCATATGCAGTCTTGTCACGCCGAAAAATCCTACTGCATTCACTGTGGAGCAATCCTTCCTTAGTGAGATCATCGATGGACTTCGTCTGCTCATAGGAAGGGTTGAGCTGTATGAGGGGGTCGGGCCACAACAGTCCTCTTTCAAATTCATCCTGTACTCGAGTCCGGATCCGATCATCGTGGATATGTATGAATCCACTCACATAATCTTTGAAATCATGGATAAGCCGGTCTCGCACTGTAAAGACATTGAAGGCTCCACCCATGGATATTCACCTACCCGTTTTCGGCTCTATGAAAATCTGTAAGGATACACCGTGCCACAACGCAGCATAAGATCCGCGGTTAATATGCTTAATTCTGAACGCTTCTTCACTTATCCTGCATTTGGCGGGCAGATGGCCCACTCAAGAGCCTGATGAGGTAGGAGACCAGAGCCGTAGAGTCTCCCCGATTTACGACGACAAGAATCCGCCATCTACAGGGATCACCGCTCCTTGCACATAGGCAGCCAAGTCTGATGCAAGAAACAAAGCTACCCGAGCCACCTCATCCGGAACCCCCCAACGGCCCATAGCTAGCCGGGTCTGGAAGTCATAGCCAGTCTTGATTAGGTCCACCTTAAACCTTTGAATGGCCATCTTCATCAAGCGCTTGGTGCTAGGGGTCTTGATGGCACCGGGAAGGATCACATTGATTCTAAAGCCATGGGGTCCATAATCGCGGGCCAAACCTCTGGTCAAAGCAATGACCCCGGCCTTACTCGTCCCATAGGCCACTAGATCCTTCTTGAAGGGAAGTACCGCCTCAATCGTCGATACGTTAACGATGATGCCACCTTTCTGTAGGCGCCTCTTAATGAAATGCTGGCACATCCAAAAGATAGCATTCAGATTAATCGACAGGGTGGAGTCTAAAAAAGTCTCATCGATGTCCAGGTAATCCTTCAGGGCATAGACACCGGCATTATTGACCAATATGTCAGGTAAGCTCTCATCACTGAGCCCCGCCCAAAACGCATCTATCTGGCTTTTCCTCTCTAAGTCTATCTTGGCAACAGAAGCGGTAGACCCCTGCGCTTGGAGTCTTGAAGCTAGAGCCTCCAGACCAGACCCGTCGATATCAAGCAAAATACATTCAGCCCCGGCATCGGCAAATCGTATGGCCATGGCTTCACCTATACCGGAGGCGGCTCCGGTGATCAGTACCCGTTGCCCTTTTAGGTTCAGGAATCTGTCAGTGAAGATGAAGTCGCTATCTTGGCTCACAAAGAAACCTCCTCACATAGCATTAGCAGCATATTGTATCTGCGGATATCCGCAGATATGGTCATACATGCTTTATCTATTGCTTATCCTGATCCCTTTTCCAGCATATGCTGTATTGCCAGCATACAACCAAGGGGCTCTCCCCTTCTTCAGAGGTAGCCCCTTCTTGCGAGCACGAAGTACTTGGATCGCGTCACTGTATATGGTAGACTTGCCTTGGTTATTCTTCTACCGGGAGGGAAACTCAGTTGCGTAGAGTCTACGAAGGAAAGACAAAAGATGTGTTCATCATGGATGACGGC
>JAAZLW010000288.1 GCA_012799135.1 Bacillota bacterium
CGGGCTAAGGCCATAATTGACTATGGAGGCAGCAGGCCGGCAGTGGCTGATGTTGCCTTTTTGGTTACGGAATCATATGTTGAAGGAAAAACTGAGGAAGCCAAGCCCCTATCAAGGCTAGTGGTTGAACCGGGTGAATTGGAGATCACCACCAGGCCCGGCGCATTTAGTTCTTCCATCATTGAACTTACGAATCGCGGGGACGAAGCTATCGAAGTAGATAGCAGGATATTGCCCCTGGCGTTTTCCCTCCACGGAGAGTTTCTGTCAGAAGAGGAACGGGGAGAAGCACCAGAATGGGTCGAAGTCAATCCAGCTGCTTTCACCATTGAGCCTGGTAGATCAAAACGTGTGCGCCTATCAATGCGGTCGCCCAAGGATGCCAATGGTGGATACTACTATGATGTTGTATTCCGCTCAACCGGTGAGGGGGGAACCATAGAGTCTGGCTCAAACGTTCTGCTGTTTGTGGGAAGTGAAATAACTAAGAAGGGTCAGGTGGAGATTACGAGCATTAGAAGGGGAGCAGAAATGGCTGTTGTAGATGCCATATTCACCAATCAGGGGAATTACCATCTTCACACAATGGTGGACTTCATTCTCTGGAGGGTCCACCCACAATACGAAGAGGAGGAGACTGGTCGAATTATACCGAGGCAGACAGAGACAGTGACATTCATCAGCTTGCCTTTGGATACTACTCCGATTCTTCCGGGCACATCAAGGGCACTTAGTTTTCAGATACCGGCAGACTTGGAGCCAGCCGAATATGAAATGGCAATTCGTGTGGACTATGGCGGCGAGGAACCTGTGGTCACGGGGTTGACTTTCAGCATCGAAGGGAGCAATGGTTCAGATGGCTAAGACCAAAAGGTTGGCTTTACTGGTTGGGGTATTGCTATTGATGCTTATTGCCATTCCTTCAAATGCTCAACATAGGGATGCTAGAGTATCGGATATTTTTGCAAATACTTTTATCCTGGACGTGTTTAACGACATTTCTCTTCAGACCGGAGTCCCCATTGTGGCGGATAGCACGGTTTCGGGGTTTTTAACCATGGAGTTGGACGATGTTCCTCTGGAAGATGCGTTGGTTAGAGTCTGTGTGCCCTTTGGATATACGTTTCGATATATGGACGATGGGTATTATCTGGTGGGGGCAGCCGACATAAATAGCCCGACCTTCCGGATCCTGAGTGATACGACTGTGATCAAAACCAAGTATCTCAAAGCAGAGACCTTATCCAAACTCCTGTCGGATTTCTACAAGCCTTTTGTTAAGGTAGATAGCACTTTGAACACATTGGTGATTACAGGATCACCGGAGATGATTAGGCGTTTAGAGGCCGATGTTGCCAGGATTGACGTACCCATTCGGCAGGTATTGCTGGAAGTATTGGTGATTGAGCTTTCCGGAGATGCGAGAAAAGCTTTGGGTACTGAATGGCAGTGGGAGGTAGAGAAGCCTAAGGGAGGGGATGCCTCCGGTGCCTTGACGTTTACCGCGAGTATGCTGAGCTCAGTGCTCTCCAAACTCACCTATACCTATCCGGCAGGCATAACATCTTTTCTTTTGTCCCTAAAGCCTATCGTGGAAAATGGCGAGGCCAAGATTCATGCTAATCCAAGAATTGTGACTATGGATGGACACCAAGCAGATATCTTTCTCGGACAAGAACAGTCATATCTGGTGCTAACGGAGTCAGGGAACCAGACGGGAACAGCAGTTACTCGCCAGCGAGTGATCGTCAAGACGGGAGTGACCTTGAAGTTCTTGCCCCAGGTCTCACCGATCGGGGATGTAACAGTGAAGGTGGAACCTGAGGTGAGTGCTACGGTAGGCTACAACAAAGACGGCTACCCCATAATCTCCAGTAGGAGAGCAAATACTACCGTTCGGGTCAAAGATGGGGAGACTTTTGTGATTGGAGGACTGCTGCACGAGTTCGAAAGTGAAAGTGTTGGGAAAGTGCCAATTCTAGGTGACATTCCTTTGTTCGGGAGGCTATTTAGAACAGAACGTACTGAGAAGAGCGAAACCGAAGTGATCATCATGGTCACTCCGCACATCATCGAGGAGGAGATATAAATTGCCTAAGCTGTGTTGGATATCTGTCCTGCTGGCTATGCTGGTATGTATCGCTCCTCCCTGTGCTGCTTTGACCATTGGACCGGCTTTGGAAAACCCGGTTCACTTGGCCGGTGTCGGGGATGCTCCTTTAGTGTATTTGTCCTATTCATCGGACCTAGCGGAGGTTCTAGCGTCCTATACTGAATATGACGCCTATGCAGAAGGCTATGGGGGATTTGTAATTCGATATGGTGGCGAAGAAGAAGAGACAATC
>JAAZLW010000289.1 GCA_012799135.1 Bacillota bacterium
TACCCATACCTAGGGAGCGAGTAATATCCTCAAGGCTAACGGCATGAAAGCTCCTTTGGGAAAACATCTCCCGGGCTTTGCTTAGGATTTCTTGCCGGCGGTTCCTCATCAGCGTGGTACTCCCTTCATTGGTGGCTGGCAGTATTAGGCTGCCCAGATTGGTGAGACTTGTCCCCTTAGCGTATGTGCCTATAGCAGCACCCGCCTAACTTCTACGATAGCGCCGCTCCATCGGCCAGGGTTGATAGGGCACATGGAGGATGTGTCCATGTGCCCTTCAATCCATCACTAGAAATTGATGCTAACCCCGAAAAGTAGCTGTGTCAGGTCTTCCATCTGCCGGAAGAGCGACTCATCACTACCGCCGGGGAAAGCCAGTTTGCCAAAACACTTCTTATTGGCGTCCAGTTGATAAACAGCCTCAGGCATGATGATCCAGCCTTGGTCATCAAAGCAGTAGACTAGCTTTGCCTCCAGCCTGAGTCTGTTATTTAGGAACTCTTGGTAGATATCACCGGTCAGATACGTATTAAGCATACTCTTGGTGATTTCCTGTGGAAAGCCATGGATAATCTGACCATTGATATATACCCCATTCTCCAGAAAGTAGTCCATCCCCACCAGACCGGTTACATACTTATCGCTGTTGAGGCGATATTCTTCCGGGAGAGCCGATGTATCCAGATAAGGGGAGAAGAAGTCCTCCTTTGGCATATTATATGTCAACTCTCCCCAGATGCCAGCATCTCCCCAAGTGCCTTCAGCGGTTAATCCGATCTTTTGCAGGGGCAAATAGCCCTGGGTAAGCGTGAGCTTGGCCAGCTGCACGCCTTCTGGTCCCTCAGGTCCACCCGCCATGGGTTCCAAGGCAAAGTCTCTTATCATAGGGATGGTTGCATATCCCTTTTGGTAGACAATACCCATATCAAACCCAGCCAAGAAACGGGATGCCTTAAGAGTTATCCCCATCCCATCGTCATCATAGGTAGGGGGCTGTTCATTGATGGCCACATCGGCCAGCTGCATCCCCGTTTGTGCAAAGGCCGGCAAGAGCGCTGCCTGCTCGACTTTCTCATATACAGCCTCAATCCGCTCACCGGTTTTGGTCGGCGTTAGGCGCGGTTGCAGAAAAGCAGTGACATTAGCTTCATCAGAGTAGTAATCGGCTCGCACACCGATGACAGCTCGGGTGTTTTGCAGTTCATCAATGAAATTGGCTGCCACCGGCCTTGTAAGGTTGAATGTTGTAATACCATCACCAACACCTAGATCAACATACTGCTTACCCAATCTTAGGTCTAAAGGCTCGCCGGAGACTGAATAGAGGTTAAGGTAGGCCTCATCCAGTTCCAGAGAAATGGAGTCCTCGGCGGCATCGGTATCGTCAGCATCCCAGATATGATCTCGGAACAAGCTAAGGGCTTTGTCCAAACGAACATCGAGACCCAGTTTCCAGTCACCGGCATCGCCCAGATCTCCTGCTATGTCGGTCGCTACAGCCAGAGAAGCCACAGCATCTTCCAAAGGTTTATCTTCCTTAGTCATCACCCGCAGTTCACCGACGAATTCTCCGCCAACATCAGCGGCCTGTACTACGCCGACGCAACTCAGACTTATGATCAAGATTGCAGCTATCGTAAAATGCTTACGCATGATCGGCCCTCCTCTAGCTACCCCTAGTAGCGAATTCTCCTTCTTTGCAATGTCCGGGTGGTGAAGATATCGTCATCTAGTTCCCGATCGAACTCAGGTTCACCGATCAGGATTTCAGTACGATGGTTGGCCAAAACATCTACCATCTCTAACTTCTTGGGATATTTGTACTTGCCGTAGGTTGTCACATCAAAGGCCGTTAGTTCCTTTTGCAGCTTACCTTCGGTATTGTAGAAGACTACCTTGACGGGGAACCAATCGCTTTTGCGCACCGTCATCAGGACCTTTTCGTAGCTGGCATCCTTTTCGTCTTTATCGCGGAGCTCTACTTCATAGGCGTCGGCGGTTTCCCCCACCAACTCAGCCCCATAATCCGATGTGTCGTAGTTAACGAAACTCAGGTCATTGTAAGTGAAGTCTGTGCCCATGAAGCTACCGTGCTTAGCACTACCGGCGATACGCCGCACCTTGTTGAACTCGGGCAAGTACATATACATGACATCTTCGCCCTGATCGAGTAAGCCCACTCCCTCGACATCCTTGGGTGCCAGGAATTTGACTAACGATGTCTCTACATCACCGCTCTTGCGAGTCAGGAGGATGACTTCCCGGTCAGTCACCAAGCTTTTCCCATCATAGGTCTTGATATGCATCGTCACTACTTGGCTCTGGAAATCCCCATACTCATCTTTTACCCGGTCTACCACATCCTGACCAGTCATGGCCATAGCTGATAATGACATACTGAGTACCATAATGACAACCAAAAGTATTGTCATGCGTGAGCCCCAAGCTCTTCTCATCTTACATAACCCCTTTCTTTTCCTTTGATTGCGATATGAAGTTGGCACTACCGGTGACGGCATAGACTGCCGGTAAGAAAACCAAGGCCAGAACCGCACTAACCACCATGGTTAGAGCAGTGAGTCCACCAAACTGGGCAATAATCACTGTTGATGAGAGAATTAGCACCAGAAAGCCCAGTGCAACAGATAGCGCGTTAGCGGTAATTGCCTTACCCACCTGGCCAAGAGTTAACTTGAGGCTATCTTCCAGTGAATCGCCTTGTCCCAGTGCCCGGCGCAATCGGTTGGCAAAATGGATCGAATAGTCCACTCCTGTACCAATGGCTACACTAGCGATCATAGTGGTCGCCACATCCAAAGGAATACCGGTGATAGCCATTGTCCCGAAATTAATCAATACAGTCAGGATGATGGGTGTACAGGCGATCAATCCCATGGACACCGAACGCAGCTGCAAAATGAGAAGTAAGGCCACTATCGCCAGGGATATGCTGAGGCTCCGCCTCTGACTGGCCTGCAATCGCAGAGTAGTAACTTCATAGACGACCGGTGGACCGGTGAGCTCTACCTTGAATTCATCTAGCTGCACCGCCGGATCCTTAGCCAGCTTCGCAGGCAAAGTGGTCACATATACCTGGTCAGCCCAGATATCTCGCAATGTCCCAGCCAGAGCATCATATGAAAGTTCCTCGGTGCCGACAGCCATCAAGTTGTAAGTGGCCTCAGAGAGACGCTCTTGCTTGGCACCTTGGTAGAGCCAGTCGAGGTCATCCCAGAGAAACGCGGCGACATCTTCCAGATCAACGGGATCACAATTGGGATTCAGCTCTTCCCAGGCCAGAGCCAGCTCTTCTGCAGTTGCTCCCTTGAGATACATCTCCCTGGCCGCATCCTGGCTCGCAACTGGGTCATCCAGCTCAAACCAGAGGTTGTCACCTGAGAGATTATCCGTAATAGTATCTTCGATATCCCACTCATACTCCTCAGCAAAGGCCGCCTGTGTATAGTCCGATAGCCCTAAGAGCTCAGCCCTTACCTGCTCCCGATTTGCCGCGTCCGGCGCTTCCCAAAGCTGCTGAGAAATCTCATCAATCAACCCTTCTACCAGACCTACCTCTGCCAGCTCAGCCAGCTCACCAGAGGCCAGGTTGCGGTCGATCACATAGGCAGACTTGGGCAACTCATCCAGAAAGGCTCGGATTTGCTCATTGATCCCGGCCATCTTGGTTGACTTGGTCTCTGCCACTCGGGCGACAATGAGGCCCTGGGAGTAGTCTGATGTGAGGTAATCCTTCACTTGCTCCTGGCCCTCCAAAAATAGGCCCAAAGATGCTACTTGATTGCGGGTGGCCGGGATCCTAGCTGGGCCATTGATCGTACGGTTGGCTTCTTGTATCAAAGTAGCATAAGAAACCGGATGAACAGCTTCTACAGACTCGAGGAAATCCTCCATAGCCTGCATCTGGCGCAAGACAAAGGGGCTTTTCAGATCCCCCTCGATATGCACATGCAGGGGATTTGCACCCCCGAAGTTGTCATTAACCAGATCGATGGCCACTTTAGTCGGACTTCCTGGCCTGAAGAACCCCGCTACATCAGTATCGAAGGTGAGCTTAGGAAACTGACTAATAGCCACTAGGACGATGACGGCGACTACAGCGATTACCGCCCCTCTATGGCGGAAAACACCACCGGCCATATTACTGAAAAGCGCTGAATTACTTTTTTCCCGCAATACCCCCGGCCGGTATTTCAATACCGACAACAGCGAAGGTATTAGCGTGAAAGCCGTGATAAAGGCTGCCAAGACACCAAAGGCCGTATAAAGACCGAATTGCTTGATGGGGGAGAGGTCGGCTGTAGCCAGTGATGCAAAGCCTGCTATGGTCGTTAAGCATGAGAGAAAGATTGGCATACCTACCTGACTCATAGCCTGAGTAAGGTCATCCTTCTTGGTAGCTTCACTGCGTACCGTGGCATAGTATTCATTCATCACATGGATTCCGTACGCACTACCCACTGCAATCAACAACACCGGAATGGCTATCCCGACTGTGGTCAGATTCTGACCGGTTACAGCTAAAAGGCCCATGGCCCAGATCACCGAAACGATTACCGCCACTGCCGGAAGCACCGTCCCCCTTACTGTTCGGAAGGTCAAGAACAGCACCGCCACAACCAAAAGGATTACTGTCGGCAAAAGATTACGCAGATCGTTCTTGGCAGAGCGATCACCATCAACAGCAATGAAGGGCGTTCCTGTCCGGTAATGCTTAAACTGCTCGCCCTCTTCCCTATCGATAATCTCTTCCAGTGCAGCTACCGCAGACTTGCTATCAGCGTCTGGTGCTAACTTGACCATAATCAGGCTAAAACGCCCATCCTCAGAAACCAGATTCCCTGCATACATGTCCTTTCCCATGACATACTCCTTTAGCTCGGCCAGTTCGCTATCGGAGTATACCCGCCCTTCTTCCACTAGGCGCTCTACCTGCAGCATGTCACCATCAGGGCGCATATCCATCACATTGGTTAAACTGACTACAGAGCTAACCCCATGGACCCGTGAGCATAGATCGGTGAGCCGATCGAGATGCTGTAGGGTTTCGTTAGTGAAAATATCATCAGTCTCCACCATGATGGCTCCCACAGCATTGCCTTGAAAGAGGTCACCAACTTCCCGAAAGGTCTCGACTACAGGGTCGTTTTCTGGCAGATAGTTCATCATGTCATCATCAATGACAAGGGTTGAGGCAAAGCCAGCGAAGATCAGAGTGATGACGACATTGATACCAATGAACAGCCAGGGATGTTCCACTACATACCGGTTCAATCTCTCCATATTAGCCTTTTCCTCCTCCATCAACTTTCCCGACCGACCGGTTGGTCTGCTCCAATTATAAACATGCTTAGGAATGGGTGTCAATAGCTAGAGATGATGTCGGAAAAGACTAATTAGGGTAACGCTACATGAGTAACTTAGCGTTATGTCCATTGGTTATAGCCCGTGATGAGCTCCCCTAATCTCATTTTCCTTGCCCCCTCTAATAGCCTTGATAAAGGTTAAAGCAAGTAGCATGTCTCACGTTACTTCTTTTCACTCATGTTCCCTTGACACTACTTGTGCCTTTTGTTATGATCGCTTTGGAGGAGGGGTTGTCATGAAGCAAAGTGGCAAAAGAGAACCGACTGATAGATTGGAGCTAAAGCAAGACAAGGGTGAAAGGAACGGAGAATTAAGTTGCAGGATCAGAGAGACTCCTTACAACTATGATGCTAACAAGATCTATACCTATGACGACTATCTGAAGCTACCTAATGAAGAGCTATACCACTATGAAATCCTCGATGGGGTTCTGATTAAGGAACCTGCTCCAACCACTCTACACCAGCGTGTGTCATACAGACTCCAGCGGCTTTTAGGCGACTACTTCTGGGAAAAAGATCCTGATGGCGAGATATTTAGTGCTCCCATAGATCTGACACTATCTAACACTAACGTTATTCAGCCTGACCTTGTTTATATACCCGGTAGTAGCCCTATAGTAGAGAAACAAAGAATCAACGGCATCCCTGAGTTGGTAGTTGAGATCATTTCTCCATCGACTCAATCCAAAGACCGAATCACGAAAGCCGGTATTTACTCTCGCCTGGGAGTTCCCCACTACTGGATTGTCGATCCCATTGAGCAGACTATAGAAGCCTTTAAGTTAGCAGGTATCGGAGAATATGCTCTTGCCAGCAGTGCAAAGGGTAGTGATGTCTTCACTCATCCAGATTGCCCCGGGCTAGCCATTGAGCTAGCCGTTCTCTGGAGGCGAGGCAGGTTATGAAGGATGCATAGATCTCTATGGAGGGAGAAGGGGCTTTGAGATGAGAAAAAGGGGATACAGAACAACCCTCGCTCCCCTTGAGCATCTCTCCAAAGAGACGAGAGGAGCGAGGAGTTCTGCCCATGCCGGGGACAGA
>JAAZLW010000032.1 GCA_012799135.1 Bacillota bacterium
CGGCCAGTATTCGGTTAGCATAATCCATTCTCCCTTGGTTAACATCACAGAAAGCCACCAGTTCACTGCTCTTACTATAGGTAGAAGCCAGTGCCTGGTAGAAAAACCTTGCTCTGCTTCCCACCCCTACAAGTGCATAGCGTTTTCTCTCACCCACAGCTTTGCCTCCCTTGTTGATCTTAGTTATCTCTCTTTTCACATCCTTCGGCGGTACCATTGCTTCTCCTTTGCTTCCACTGCCGTCTTGAGCCCAAGAAGGTCATCTTGCCAAAATAAACAAAGGGATGATCTGTCTCCATGAGGCAGACCATCCCTTACGTATTGATTACTCTAATATCAACATATCCGCTTGCTTCCCAACAGGCTCTAGATCTACTCTCCGCCTCCAGCCTCTTGCTCCCTCACCCCTTCGAGTTTTTCCCGGCCACGGCTCTCCAAGTTCTGCAACTGCCACCGGGCACCGGGGTGGCCTTTCTCTAGCTGAAGCACCCGATCAAACTCATGCTCAGCCTTACTGTATTCTTTCTTATCCAAATAGAGCAAGCCCCACTGGTAGTGCAGCTCCGGGCTACGGGGGTCATAGCGGTTTGCCTCACTTACCACCTGCAGAGCTTCATCTATCTCACCGGTCTCCCTGAGCACATAGGAGAGTCGCAAGGCTGCATCGACATGATCCGGAGCGACAGTGATCACTTCCCGGTAGTATGCAATGGCCCCGGCTGTATCGCCCTCATCTTCTGCCAAGACACCCAAACCGTAACAGGGAACTGCCACGATTTCCGGGTCTTCCCTCGCCTCTAAATAATGAAAACGGGCTTTCCCACTGTCTCCCTTGATGCGATAGATATCCCCGATCAATCCGTGGACATGCAGCAAGCCACTATCTATACTTAGGGCCTCTTCGTAAGCCTTAAGAGCGCTGTTTGTTTCGCCTTTCGCTTGATACGCCACCCCTAAAGCCACCCGTGCCTCAGTGTTGGTGGGATCCAGCTCACATACACGCAACAGTTCTTTGGTAGCCATCTCAGTGAATCCCAAAGCATAGTATACCAGCCCATTGGTAAAATGAACCTCCGGCAGGTCTCGATCCGCGCTAGATACTGGACTCAAACTGAGGCTAGCTGCCAATATCCCGGCCAGGATCAGCAAAATATACCTCCGCAAATGCAACACCCCTCAACTGCCCTGATGACTTTGATCAAGGACTGATCTCAAACAAGACTGCTGACCTACTAAGTGGTACAAACGGATACCCTACTCTATTTCGGCAACGGACTACGACTTCCTCCAATCTTTGTGCTATACTTAGAGGGAATTCTAGCCGTCTCCTTTGCTGATCATGAAATCTATGGAGGATGTGTAAGCAGCATGGCTTTCGATGGAATAGTCCTGGCCGCAGTTACAGCCGAAATGCAGCAATTGGTCCATTCTCGGGTTTTCAAGATATACCAACCGGATAGAGGAGAGATAATACTGCATTGCCGCCAGCCTGGTGTCAGTTTGCCGGTGGTTTTGTCCGGTGATCCCCAAAATGCTCGGGTGCATTTGGCACTGACTGTTCCGGAAAATCCACTTAGTCCACCATCCTTTTGCATGCTCCTTAGGAAATACCTAGAGGGTGGCCGCATTGTTTCCGTAATCCAGCCTGATCTGGAAAGGATCTTGGAAATCAAGATAGAGAATACTGCAGAAAGTGGTGAGTTGACTCACTATCGTCTCACTGTTGAGATAATGGGCCGACACAGCAACATTATCCTCCTCGATAGTTCAGATACGATTCTCGATGCCATCAACCGAGTGGACAGTCGGGTAAATCGCTATCGAGAGATTATTCCAGGCGCCAAGTACATACCGCCACCAGATCAAGCCAAGCTCTCTCCCCTGAGACTGAGCTGGCAGAGTTTCCTTAACCGCTTGGCTCCAGCTTCACCCCAGGCTCGACTATCCCGGCTTGTCCTGGATAACTTCGCAGGTATTGGACCCCGTACTGCTAAGGAGCTGGTATATCAAGCCGGATATAGCCCTGATGCACTAAGAGAAGAGGCTAATGATGAGGGCCTGCAGGCTCTCTACGATCAGGTGGTGGCTCTGGGCAAGCGTGTAGAGCAAAACGCATTTGCTCCCAGGCTGCTTCTGGATGGTAACGCACAACCGGAGGATATATCTGCTATTCCTCTGGATCATCTTCGTCAACCGGCTCAAGCCTTTGCATCCATGTCTTTGACAGCGGAAACCTATTTCAAACAGAAACTGGCCAGGCAAAAGATGGCCAATTGGCAACACAGCCTTTCCAGGGTGATTGATGGTCATCAGCGCCGAGTGACAAGGAAGTTGCGGGCACAAAAAACGGCCCTCGCAGAAGCCGAGTCAGCTGATACTTACCGAGTTTTCGGTGAGCTTCTTACAGCTAATCTATATAGAGTAGAAAAAGGCATGGAGGCCATTACGGTAACCAATTTCTATGACCCAGATCAACGAGAGATCAGTATCCCTCTGGACCCGCGGCTCTCGCCCTCTGGTAATGCCCAGGCGTATTTCCGTCGCTACAACAAGGCCAAGAAGACCAAAGTCGCCGGGCTTTACCAATATCAACGTACTCTGGAAGAAGAGAAGTATCTGGACCAAGTGCAGGCAACCTTGGACCTAGCCACAGACCTATCAGATATTCTGGAGATTAAAGGAGAGTTGGTCCAAGAGGGATACATGCCAGCTACCAGAGAACCAAGGCGTAAGCGCCCCGTCACCCCCAAGCCAGAACCTCTTCGGTTTCGGTCCCAAGATGGGCTTTGGATCTTGGTGGGCAGAAACAACCGCCAAAATGACTATGTGACCTTTAGGCTGGGTCGGTCTGAAGATATGTGGCTACATGTAAAAGACATACCCGGTTCGCATGTGATTATCAAAGGGCAGGGAAATCCCATACCCAAGCAGACCGTTGAGGAAGCAGCACTGCTTGCCGCCTACTACAGCAAAGCTCGTACCGGGCAAAACGTACCGGTAGACTATGCTTTTCGCCAACATGTCCGTAAACCCAAAGGTGCTAAGCCGGGAATGGTGATCTATGATCACCACAACACCCTATTCGTTTCACCCCATCTAGAGATCATTAAGCCACTTCTGGAGCAACAAAACTACTCATCCCAGTAAACGAACTCGCCCATTGCCTCAACTGCAAAGCTCGGTCTGCCCCTAATAGTACAGGACCCCACCTCAATGATGGGGTCCTGCTTATCTGCAGAAAATGGGCGAGTTCTCCGTCGCCTAGCGATATGCACTGCATCCCGGCCTTCTGCGCCCACCCTCTGTCTATGTAGGCTTGTCCTGAGGACAAAAACCTAGTGGACCGCCAGCAGGCAATAACCTGGAATGTGACGGTTGTAGATCTGTATTCTGGATACCGATTCGGTTTCCTGCTATATTTGAGTAAACTTATCGTTAAAATGAACGCTCCTCACTCTAGTGACGAAAATGCCTGCGGCCAGTAAAGACCATGGCGATACCCGCTGCATTAGCAGCAGTAATGGAATCCTCATCCCGAATAGACCCACCCGGCTGGATAACGGCCCGGATCCCGTATTTGGCAGCTAGTTTCACAACATCATCAAAAGGAAAGAAAGCATCAGAAGCCAAGATCGCGCCTTTGGCCTTACCTTTAGCTTGCTTTAGGGCAATGGCCGCTGCCTCCACCCTGTTCATCTGCCCAGCTCCCACGCCTAGAGTCATACCATCCTCGGCCACAACAATGGCGTTAGACTTGACGTATTTCACGGTTTTCCAGCCAAACTCCAGATCTGCCCAGGCGTTCTCATCCGGTGCAGTAGTGGTTACTACCTGCCACTCCTCCCGCATATCGGCTGCGGTATCAGCTTCCTGAACCAACCAGCCACCCTTGACCCGTTTCCAATCCCACCAGCCGTCTATCTGTGGATGAGCTAGTGCCGGTAACCGCAGTAAACGCAAATTCTTCTTCTGCTGCAGGATCTTGAGTGCATCATCTGTAAAATCAGGTGCAATGACAACTTCTAGGAAGACCTCTGCCATCTGCTCGGCAGTAGGCGCATCTACCGCTCGGTTACAGGCGATAATCCCTCCAAAGATGCTGACCGGATCCCCTTCGTAGGCTTTCCGAAAAGCCTCGGATAGGTGATCAGCTATTGCCCATCCGCAGGGATTAGCATGTTTGATGGCCACTACTGCCGGCTCAGAAAACACCTTTGCCATCTCTACCGCTGCAGCACCATCATTGATGTTGTTAAATGACAGTTCCTTCCCATGGAGCTGCTCTGCCTGGCATAGAGAGTCAGCGGGAGGATAGATGTCTCGATAGAACGCCGCCCGTTGATGGGGGTTCTCACCATAGCGCAATCCCTGCTGAAGCGCCATAGGAATAAACCCTAGGTCGGGGAAACTTGTATCCGGATATACATCGGTACCCAAAGGCCGATTAGCCTGGGCAGCATCTTGGGCCAAATAGCTATAAATCAGTGCATCATACTGGGCAGTGTGTCCGAAAGCTTCCAGGGCTAGCTCCTGGCGTATGCTTTCCGGCAAAGTCCCCTCCCCATCTTGCAACAGCCTGAGCACTTGTGGATAACGCTGAGGATTTACCACAACAGCAACCCCTGGGAAATTCTTAGCGGCTGCCCGGATCATGGTGGGACCGCCAATATCGATGTTCTCCAATGCCTCTGCCATAGTGACCCCAGGCTTGGCCACCGTAGCAGCAAAGGGATAAAGATTGACCACCACCAGATCGATGGGCTTTATCCCCAGACTCTGCAATTCCTCCAGATGTGCCGGCATGTCTCTCTTGGCCAGAATTCCTGCATGTACCGCAGGATGGAGGGTCTTCACTCTACCACCTAAGCATTCGGGAAAACCGGTTATCTCCTGAACGGCCGTAACCGCGATCTTGGCTTCACTTAAAGCTGCATAAGTGCCGCCGGTGGAGGTTATTTCCACTCCTAGGTCCGTTAGACCCCGGGCGAACTCCACAATCCCCTGTTTGTCAGAAACGCTGATCAATGCTCGCTGAATGCGCACCATTAATTCCCCTTTCAGAGTGACTTGAGTACAACGTTCCACCATGTTTGATGTCCTGGAACACCAAGACCGCCTGAGCTATTCATGCCCAGGCGGTCGGCAAACCAATCTCGTTCCCTGCTCCCCGGTGGTTAATCCACCACTATCCGCCAGTTGCAGGGCTAATGTGTTTTCACTCCCATTCTAGCCAATTGAGCTGTACCTTGTCAAGCCTGGATCAAACTCTATTTGTCTAGACTTCGCCA
>JAAZLW010000290.1 GCA_012799135.1 Bacillota bacterium
ATGGTTCCCGCTGCCGAATCAGAAGAAGCCACTCGTGTCCACGGATTGGAGGGGGGAGAGAGAGTGAGTAAGAGTAAACGATCCCGCTCTCCTGCAAGACGGCGAACCAGGGCTTTCGCCATTTTGTTTTTGATTGCTTTCATAGGGGGTCTTTTTTGGGCAGTTTCATACTTGCCCCAACTGATCTTTCCGGCAGAAGTCAGTGTTCCGGATGTTGCAGGGTTGACGGTAAAGGAAGCGAGGTTAGCTTTGGAGAAGCGGGGGCTGGAACTCGCTGTAGATAAAGAGGTGGATAGCCTTGAGGTGCCGGCTGGAAGGGTGATCAGGCAAGATCCGGCGGCTAGCCGGCGGGTAAAAGAAGGGCGGACTGTATGGGTTGTGGTCAGTCGTGGCCCCAGCCTGATCGAGGTCCCCAACGTAGTAGGGTTACACCTAGAGGAGGCCAAGGAACGGATTACTCAAGCGGGTTTAACTGTGGGTGTGGAAACACCGGTCTTAGAGCCTTCGGTGTTACAAGAGTATATAGTCAATCAGAGCCCGCAGCCCGGGACCTTCCTGGAGGAAGGCTTGGCAGTCGACCTAATGGTCAGCCGACAAGAAACAGGCCGCCCATTGGTAGTTGTTCCGGATGTGCGGGGAGAGCCTTTGGAGGAAGCCAAAGCCCGTGTAAGACGGCTGGGGCTGACAATTGGGAATGTATGGAGTGAGACCAATCAATCACTGGCACCCTGGACGGTAATTCTGCAAGACCCCGCTCCAGGTGAGAAGGTGGCGCAAAACAGTTCCATTGATTTTGTTTACAACAGTTGGAGAACAGGGCAGCCGGCTCAAAAGCCTCCTACGGGTTTTCCTGATTCCTCCGGGGAGCGAAAGCCGGGGACGGTCGGTGATTCCGAAGGAGATAGCGGTTCAATATCGGTGGGAGAAGCAAGGGATCATGTACGTGAGGCGAGTGTGCAAGTGACTGTCCCACCGGGTCCAGATCAAGAAGTTGTGGTGGTGGTCATTGATGCTCTAGGGGCTCGGGAGGTGTATCGAGGTACTCATCCCGGAGAGACCACAATCACCCGCCATTTGCGCGGCTATGGTGCTGATGCCCGTATCCAAGTCTATATTGACAACTTCAAGGTGTCGGAGACCGGCTTCCCGGAGTAGGTCGCTACCTAATGAGGAGGAGACGCGTGGAGTCCGAGTTCGGTATCGTATTAAGGGGAGTAGGTGGAATATATAATGTGCAGGCTGCCGGTGACCGGGTTATTCGCTGTCGCCCCCGGGGCCGGCTCAAGCAGCAGGACCTGATCATTCTGGCGGGAGACAGGGTGGAATATACGTTTATCGGCCAGGATGAGGGAGTAATTGAAGCTGTGCTGCCTCGCGGAACGATTTTGCCCCGCCCCGCAGTAGCCAATATTGAGCAACTGATTCTGGTTACTGCCTGCGCGGAGCCCGAACCCCAATTGCTGCTGATGGACAAGTTGCTGGTGTTGGCAGAAAGTCGGCAGATCCACCCGGTCATCTGTCTAAACAAGGTTGATCTGGTACCTGATTGGATTCCGGAGGACTTAGCAACGACTTACGCAGGAGTCGGTTACAAGGTCATCAAGTGTTCAGCGAAAACCGGTGTTGGGATCGACGATTTGCGCCGGTGCCTGGACGGGAAGCTCAGCAGTTTTGCGGGACCATCAGGAGTAGGCAAATCCTCCTTGTTAAATGCCATCGAACCAGGCCTGCGCTTGGTTACCGGCGCGGTTAGCCCCAAGACAGGGCGAGGGAGACAGACCACTCGCCAGGTAGAGTTGCTGCCACTTAGCTTTGGCGGATACGTAGCTGATACTCCTGGCTTCAGCCAGCTGCAGCTTGAAGGTATTGATGAATTGGAGCTGGATCGGTATTTCCCCGATCTTTACAATATTAAGAGCAAATGTCGCTTCGCTAGCTGTCTTCACCGTCTGGAACCGGGGTGTGGGGTCTTGGAGGCTGTTCAGAATGGAACCATATCCTCCAGTCGTCACAACAGCTACCTGGTGCTTCTGGATGAGTTGGAGCAGGCGCGAACTCGTTACTGATTCTCTAGTTCATAGAAAAAGGTGGACCAAATGTTGAAAATCGCCCCTTCAGTTCTTGCTGCGGATTTCACTTGCCTAAAGCAGGAGATAGAGAGAGTGGATACTGCTGATTACCTGCATGTTGATGTCATGGATGGCCGGTTTGTGCCCAGCATCAGTTATGGACCACCGATTATTGCGGCGATTGCCCGGATTACTCCCTTGCCCCTAGATGTGCATCTTATGGTAGAAGAACCGGAACACTTACTGGAAGAGATTCTTGCGGCCGGTCAGGGGAAAATCGATTGCATAACTGTGCATGTGGAAGCTTGCCGTCACCTACATCGGACTTTACAGGTAATCAAGAGCTTGAAGGTGAAAGCTGGAGCAGCACTGAATCCTGCTACACCCATTTCATACTTGAAATACGTAGCTCCTTTACTGGACAGAGTTCTAATCATGACCGTAAATCCGGGTTACGGAGGTCAGGATTTCCTTTGGGAGACCATTCCTAAGATCAAAGATGCTATCCGGCTGCTGGAGTCTCTTGATGTCAGCAAAGAGATCGAGGTGGATGGAGGCATTGATCCACAGACGTCTCAATTGGTGGTAGCAGCCGGAGCCGAAGTCCTGGTGGCGGGGTCCGCAATTTTTGGGGCTACCCATCCACATCATATTATCGATGAGTTACGCAGGGCAGGTGAGGTTTAGTAGAAGTTAACCGGAAAGTGGAGTGACGGGGAAGACATTATGTCTTAGATCCGAAAATGAAAGGAATAGATTGGCATCGACAGCTATCAGCGAGAAAAGGTAGCTGTTTTTCTTTATTTTGGAACAGATCCGGCCAAATTATACTAAACAAAGTAAAACGGGACTTGACATAGTGCGGCGATGTGTTAAAATATACTTACCAACTGGAAGGTGGGTTTTCCAAGACACAGTATTCTGGACAGACACGGGCAGAGATGTAGAAGGGAGGTGATGAGCGTGCCGGCTTCTAAGCAGGTCTACTGGCTAGAAGAAAAAGGTCAAGCCATGCTCGAGTACATATTGGTGCTTGCTGCGATTACTCTACCGCTGGTATTGGTGATGAGACAATTGCAGAATGCGATGGCTGCCTTCCTGGCGCAACTGCTTGTGACTGTCTCGCTGTGGGCAATTGGTGCCTAGCATTCCAGTAATTCCAACGAGAAAGGAGGATATCGATGGGTCGAATGCTCTCCCAGCTATGGTCAGACCAGAGTGGTCAGGGTATGGCTGAATATGGATTGTTGACCGCGTTGATTGCCATTGCAGCATTAGTGGCAGTGAGGACTCTGGGAGAGAACCTCAAGCAGAAGTTTGAGGAAATGAGTGCATCATTAGGTAGCGTTAAGGCTACTGCCAACTAAATCAAAATACCTCTTCAGGGCATGGCTGGTGATAAAGGACATACCTGGGTTAGGATGACTGGTGCCGAGAAAGGCACAACGGCTGCCCCAGCGCCAATACGGTACTGGGGCAGTGTCTCACTACTGCAAGACATAAATAGGCTGCAAAAGGGGGATGGCCACGGAACGGTATCTGCGTCAGCCGGGCCGGGCCTTACGATGTGTCAGATATGCTCATTCTTGCTAGAGAATCGATACTGACTATCCTACTGGCTACAACTGTATTCTACGACCTACGCTATCGTATCGTACCTAATTATCTCATCGTCCTATCAATAGCTGCCGGTCTGATCGTAACTGGGATGGAGGGAATCGCTGCTTTACTGAAGACGATGACGCTGGCGGTACTACTTTCCTATCCATTGTACTACGGATATGAGCGAGGTTGGATGGGGGGAGGAGATGTGAAGTTGGTTTTGGCCACCAGTCTCATCGCTGGAGAAAAGCTAGCGAAGGTTTACTTCTTGGTTGGTGCGCTAGGGGGAGGGATGGTCAGCTTGTGGTACCTGCTCGCCAACAGGATCAAGCAACATAGAAGCCAGGGTGCATATGAGGGTAAGCAAGCTGTGATGGTACCTTACGCTGCTGCCTATGCAGCTTGCGGTTTACTTGCACAACTTGTGCTATGGGTGAGTAGGAAATAGCTACTTAAGTGCTGGAGTGATCAATTTCTAGAGCTGGGGGTAAGAGATTGTGATCAGGAAGGAACAAGGGACAGCACTCCTGGAGTTTTGCTTAGTACTGCCTTTGCTGTTCATGTTCGTCTGGGGAATACTAGCTTTCTCTCTCTATGTTATCGAATCCCAGATGCTGCATTTTTCTGCTTTCTTGGCAGCCCGCACCGCTCTGACTGATGACGCCGAGGCGGGGGAGCGCGCTGCCGCGGAGTTTCTGGTTGGATCTAGGGGCGAATGGTTTTGGCTTTCAGAAACAACCCGCAAGCTGGCCGGTAGTGAGCTTACTGTCAACAAAGGGCGCAATCGGGTGGAGGTGGAGGTTAGTCGGGAAGAACCATGGTGGTCTTCATTCCGCTCGCTTTTCCAGAGGCAACCAGGAGATATGCTGGATATCGGACGGCTAGACCGAGCCTTCAGCCAACTGGAAGTGAAATACGCTATAGGGAGGAGTCAGTGATGTCCGATTGGATTGGTGCCAGCATGAAAACATTACTTGCATTATCTCGCCTTGACACCGGCCAAGCCATGGTATTCTTGTTGGTGACTTTGGGAGCTATCATGGCCTTTGCTCTAGGTATGTATGTGACTTCCGGGGTGCTGGTGGACAAGATCAGGGCCCAGAATGCAGCTGATGCAGCTGCCTTGGCTGGAGCCGGTGTCCTAGCTGATAGTCTGGACTTGCTTACATACGTCAACTGGATTAGGAATGGTTCACATCTGCTGGCACATTGGGGAAGAGCCACCAGACGATTCGCAGAGACATTGGCGAAACAAGCGATTCGGCGAAGCCCACAGGTGGCTAATGCCAGGGCAATTCAAATCGGGCTAGTGAATGGGTCTGTAGTCGTCCCAGTGCACAACCCGGCACTGGGGGCTAGGGAGACTGGTTTTTTGTTTGTTAAATGGTATAAGGATACCTTAGGGGGACGCATTGGCAACCGCTTCGTCAGAGTGGCCGCCGCGCCGCTGCCAAGTATCACACCATCCTCGATCAGTGTTCACTCCGTAACGGGGCTCAGCCTTCCCTCGGTGGGGGTGGCTGAAGCTATCGTGCACGGTAGAGGACTTGGGCTTCCCAAGTTTCGAGGTGGTTTAGGCAAATTACGCGGGCTACCCCGGGAGAGCATCAGAGACATGCTAGAGCAGGCGATGGTAAGGAGGTGAATCGGTTGCGATGGCGCCCAGGGATCCATAAGCCACAAGAATCCGGTCAGGCGGTGATTGAGTATATACTGATTTCTCCTATCTTGTTGATTCTGCTAGCCGGTGTGTTTCAGTTGGCGCTGATCTGTGAGGCCAATTTGATCACCCATATGGCTGTAAGGCATGCCGCCGAAATCTACTTGCAAGGGGGAAAACGACTCACTATCCAAAAGGAGATTTCGGAGTACTTCGATCAATATCCCTTCATGGAGGGGCAGACTGTTCTGGTTTTGCTGATAGAGAGCCCTCTGATGACTACCCTCAAGGTAATATGCAAACCCCCGGTGGTGCCGTTTGTAGAGTTAGTGGGGGAGGTACCAGCCGTTACGGCTTCCATGAGTCTCGGTGAAGAGGTATTCGATCTGAGTCGCATTCCCGGACTTCAGGACTTACGGCAGTTCGGAGAGTTTCTGCAAGGAGGTAAATGATCAATATGAACCTGTTCAGGTCCTTTCATAATCCAGCTGTTTCACTGGCGATTCTGGCTGGCCTAAGCTGTTGGGTAGTATTTGGGTCTGGGATAGTTATGGCGTCACCGATACCGCAAATCAAGGTCCCAAATGTTTGGGAGCTAGCGGGACAAGCGCTTGATAGCGCATGGAGTGTTGACAACAACGAATGGTCTTATCTGGAGTATGGGGAGGTAAGATCCCTAAGGGCTCAAGTTCTGAGCGAGGATCTGCGAAGAGGGGGTTGGAGTGGGATCAGTATCGGTGACCATATCGATAGCCTGGACCTGCTGGCTGACTGGCTGAGTCGAAGCCTTCCCATAGACTTCATGTTGTCTGAGTGCGACCTTCCCAAACTCAGCATAGGGGCAAAGCAAGGCCCTTGGCAGTTAGTCACATTCATACTGGATGAAGGGGATAGTGGTAGGGACTATCCCGATGAGAGTGCTTACCACTATATGGCGATTATCACCCATGAATCGCACTTGGGGGCCGATATTAATCGGCTAGTGATTGAAGGATATCAGGCAGTACCTGGATCTAAGATGGTGGAGGCCTATTTCTATAATGGTGTGGAGGGGGACGTGGGACTATATATTTTTCAGACCATGAGTCCCTCGGAGGCAGTCATCGCTCACCATGCTCGGATGCAAGATTGGGAAATATATCCATTAGGCGTCCTAGGCACTTTTGGATATAACGAAAGCAACTCGCTCCTGCTCACCGTTCATCCGCCAACGGATGATCTGGAAGGGACATTTTACACGATCATCTATAGTGACATGGCTGATCTAGGAGAGGATGGGGAATGGTGATGGTATGTTTCGCTATCGATACCTAGTAGCAGCAGTAGTTCTGGCATTGGTGGGTACGGGCCTGACAGGTATGTACATCCAGAGGTTAGCGCAAGAGGCTACCGGACAAGGGCCGACCAAACAGGTCGTGGTGGCTAAGACTGCCATTCCGAAGGGGACAGAGATGCAGTCTAGCCTGGTGGATACTAAGATGTGGCCAGTTGCCATGGTGCCCCCGGGAGCCGTTACGCAGCTACCCGAGGTTGATGGGCGATTTTCTTTGGTTGATCTCGTACCTGGGGAGATCATCTTAGCGAACCGGCTTGTAGTTCAAGAGGAACAGAGCTTAGCCTGGCAATTGGCCCCGGGAGAAAGAGCGCTAGTGGTTTCGGTCAGTGGTCTAGATGGTCTGGAAGCAGAAATAACTCCGGGCAGCAGAGTCGATATCCTTGGCACCCTACTTGATTACCGTACCGGTCTGGAGCATAGCCTTTTAGTCCTGGAAAACATAGCTTTGCTGGACATTGTAACCGATGAAAGCCCATATGGTAGCGCCTTGGGGGACCAAAAAGTGATCTTGGCGGTATCGCCCCAGCAAGCGAAGAAACTGGCATTGTTTGACTCCGCTGGTTCCCTACAGCTGTTGTTGCGGCCGAATGGTGCGAGTGAGTATTGCCGTGAGGATGAATTGGCACTGACTACTAAGGACATTCTAGACCCTCGGTCTAGTCAAGGTGAAGGAACACTCTTAGATGAGATAGAGCTCACTTATCCTGCATCAGCAGATGGCTCACTTGAGTCCACTGAGCCAAACGACTTACTCGACATAGCAAAACCAGGCAATGGTGATCAATCGAAAAGGAAGATAGAAGTAATCCGGGGGACCACTGCATCCCTAGAAACTGCTTCGGCTAGAGACCCGGCCTTATGCCCAGGTCCTGACCTTTAGGCGGGCCAACCACGACTAATGGCCAAAGATCAGGCAGCAAATCGGAGGTGACACGCTATTGCAGCCAAATGGATTCTTCAAATTGGTCGGCGAAGATGGTGGCATCAAGGAGTTAAGGTCTTTGATCCTGGGGCTAGTACCAATGGTTCTCCTTCTTCTCATAGTAACTCATGCAGTTGCCAGTGGCTCAAGCACCGGTCAGGCGTTGACTGACTCTGCTATCCCGGTCAAGTCCCCCCATCCGCCAGGAATCTACCTCTATGCCGGTGAGAGTATGATCAAATCCGCTGATGGCCTGCGCAGGGTGGCTGTTGGTGATCCAAGCGTAGCTGATGTCAAGATTTTGGAAGAAGACACTTTCCTTGTAAACGGGGTGGGTGCTGGTCATACGTCTTTGATGATTTGGGATGATCGAGGGATAGGCCGTATAGATCTGGTGGTCACAGCCCGACCTCCCCTGGATTTGGCATATGTGGAGAGATTAGTCGAGACATGGAATGTAAAACCGAGTTGGTGGAAAGAGTACTTAGTCTTGCAGGGAACCGTTGCTTCGGAGGCAGATAAGGAGGTCGTTGAGAACTTCTTTAGGTCCCTTTGGGACCCGGTAATCAGTCTTGTTACTGTCGAGAAGGTGGCCAAGCACCCACAAGAGGTCCGGGAAGAATCAATAGAACACTCCCCTAGTCAGGAGATCCGAGCTGCCCTGGACATACCTGAGATTGCGATTCAAGTTGTGAAAGATTTGGTGATCTTGGAAGGACAAGTCGAATCCCCTGCAGATCGCCTGCGCGCTGATGAGGTTGCTCGTCAGTTTGCGCCAGAGGTGCTGAATCTGATTCAGGTGGCAGAAGTGCCTAAAGAGGCGGCTTTGGATCCTGGTCCGAGCGAAGAAGGGGAAGTTGATGGTTTGGACGATGCTCGAGAATCCTCCATGATTGTTCAGGACATCGAAACCTTGTGTGGGATATGGGGGTACACCTTAAGCTGCGTGGGTGAGATCCTCATGCTGGAGGGAGAGGTGCATGATACTACTCAGAAAGCAGCTGTAATTGGTCTTCTGGAGGCTTACGATCTCACCTATGTTGACGCCACAACCGAAAAGATGCAGACTGTGGGAGTAGATGATCTGGCCACTCTCAGAGCCATGCTGCAGGAGTTGCCGAGTCTTCGCGAGGTCAGTATTAGCCATAAGGGAAATCGTTTGATCATCGAGGGATATGGTCAGGATTCAGCAACCATTGAGCTCGCGGAGGTGCTAGCCCAGGATTATGCAGCAAGCCTAGGGCTGGAGGTCTTCAATCTGATCCGCATCCCTACCAAGGACACACCCAAGCCCTCCGCGTCTTTGGTACAGGCGCAGATAGGCATTCCGGGTTTGGTAGTACGTTGGGTAGGGGATACGCTGGTCTTGGAGGGCTGTCTAGAACCAAGAATGCATATGGCCGCGGTAGCCCTTGCGGGCCAGTACAGCCCCCAAATCGTCGACCTCATCTCCAGCCAAGGCCTTTCCGATCTGATTCTCACAGAGATTGAAGCTCTGATTACCACTGATACTGTGACGGTGACGGCAGTGGGAGACAGTGTAGTTCTGAAAGGCGAAGTCTCATCTGTAGAGCAGAAAGAGGCAGTAATGGGTTTAGCCTCTGCCTATGGGTATCCGCTCATCGATGGAATCATGGTGGTGGGTGAAGGTGAAGAAGTGCTGCCGGTAATTGCCGCCGATGTGGAGCAAGCCCTTCAATTGGAGAAAGTCACAGCTCAGATTCTAAATGAAACTATTATCCTGGAGGGCACAGTAGACAATCTCAGCGATAAGGTCAAGGCCAGCGCCATTGCCGATAGTTATGGGAAACGGGTGATCAATCTGATCGAGATTGCCCCTGACCCAGAACCTATGGACAACCACTGGGAACTCTTGGTCAAAGAGGTATCTAGGCAGGGAGCCAGATTGCACAAGATCGCCTCTACACCGATACTCGAAGGAGAGGTGACTTGTGAGGTCGGTACCTATCTCGAGGCTTTACTGGATAGTGTATTTGATCACTGGGTAAACGGGCTCACGCTACTGCACCCCCCAGCAACACCTTTTCCCCCTCTGGGCTTGATCGAATCATCTCTGGGGTATCCTGATATCCAGTGTCAGTATGTAGGAGACACCCTGATCTTGCAGGGTTCAGTCGAATCGGCACAAGAGGCGGAGCACCTCGAGCAAATGGCCTCTATGTTTGGGGTACCGGTACAGAGCTTTCTCACCATAGTAAGCGATGTCCAACAGGTCTGGGTTGATGTCTGCATGGTGGAGCTCTCCTGTAATCAGGGACAGGAAATGGGGATAGAGTGGGATCTTAGCTTGAGCGATGGTAAAGAGGTAACGGTGGATCACTCAGGATCGCCGGTAGGGCTTTGGGAAGACACTGTGAATCAGGGATCAAGCACGGCTTTTAGCCTAATACTGGGGCCTCTCTGGGCCGAAATGCATCTCAAGAGCCTGCTTCGTTCGGCTGAAGCCAGGATTCTGGCATCCCCATCTCTCTTAACTGAAAATCGCAAACAGGCCCAATTTCTGGCAGGGGGCGAAATACCAATACCGGCTGAACTCAATGGCATTGAATGGAAACCTTACGGAGTGGGGTTGACGGTTACACCGACCATTTTGGAGAACGGCAAGATCCATCTGCAGGTAGAGCCGGAAGTGAGTTCGCTCGATTGGGAAAATGGGGTTCAGCTGGAACAAGCGTTAATACCGGGCGTCCGTACACGACGGTGGCGTACCCAGGCAGTAGTGGAACCGGGGAAAGCTTTAGTGATCGGTGGTCTGTTGTCAGAAGAGGAAAATACCCGCCAGCGGCAACTGCCCATCTTGGGAGAGTTGCCGATTCTGGGAGCTTTGTTTAGAAGCGAAGTCCGGACAAAACAGAAGACCGATCTGGTAGTATTTGTGAGTCCACGACTAGTGCAATCAGAGGATCATCTAGGGCAGACATATCGATTGAACCATGATGAGGAATAGTTTGGATCCGGAGGTGTGATGCGATGGCCGTAGTTTCCGTAAAGGCACCGACGAAGCATCAGTTGGGCCAGGTGATTTCCGTGTATAGTGGGAAAGGAGGAGTTGGCAAAACATTGCTTTGCACCGGGCTGGCGTCGCTTCTGTCGGAAGCGGGGTACAAAGTGGTGTTGGTCGACCTAACGTTACGTCTTGGCAGCGACCTGGCCCTTGCGCTAGATCTAGAACCTGATCGCAATTTCGCTGATCTCTTACCAGCTATTGATACGTTGGTTCCCCATACCATGGAACACTATCTTTTGCACCATGAAAGCGGTACACGTCTTTTGGCTGCACCGACCAGCCCTGACCGTTGGCAGCGAATCCGAGAAGGTCACGTTGAGAAGGCAATTCACCTTTTGCGCTATCGTTATGACTTTGTGGTCGTCGATCTGGCCAGTAGTTTTGATGGCCGGGTACTGGCAGTCTTGCCCATTAGTGACAAGATCTATACTCTGGTGATACCTGACGGTGTTGCTTTGCAGAATGTGCGGGATCTAGCCAAACTCTTGCGCTTGCTAGGTTATGGAGGCCGAACTAGGTTAGTATTGAATCGGCTGACCGGTAAGGAAATCTTGTCAATACCCGAGATGGAAACCATCGTCGGTCAGTCTTTTGACTACGTGATCTCTGATTTCCCTAACCGCAGAAGATGGCTGGAAGGTAGCAACAAGATAAGGTCAGCTCGGATGATCAAGGGGCTCATGCCCATTTTCAATGAACTCACAGGAAAAGAATCCGATGAGTCCCGTCCCATCGGAAAACGCTTTCTCCCTCTGATTTCCAGCCTGAATCCCACTACTACCGAGGCAGCCGGTTCTCATTCAGAAAGAGCTGAGAATACACCATGTCGGCAAACCCTGCGGGGACTTGTGCACCAACGGGTAATCGAACAGGTGGGCCCCAACCAATTGGGTCGAGGTGAAGATCAGGGCCAAGTAACGGCACAGCTGAAAGCCCAGGTGATCAAAGTCATTGATGATGTTCTCATAGAGAACATTGGCAATCATTGGACCCAGAAAGAGCAGCAAGTATTTCGAGAAGAAATGGTTGATGAGATTCTCGGACTCGGCCATCTAGAAACTCTATTAAGGGACCCAGAGATTACGGAGATCATGGTAAATGGCTGTAGTCAAGTATATGTGGAACGTCGAGGGCATTTGGTACTGACTGATCGGGAGTTCACCAACGATAGTGCGGTGATCAAGATCATCGAGCGAATCATTGCTCCCTTGGGTCGCCGAATCGATGAGAGCTCACCCATGGTGGACGCACGGTTACCAGATGGGTCCCGAGTAAATGCCATTATTCCCCCCCTATCTCTAGATGGTCCCATGCTGACGATCCGAAAATTCTTTGATGAATCCCTAGAAGTCGATGACCTGATCAGATTTGGTTCCCTAAGTAAGGAGATGGCCCGATTTCTCAAGCAATGTGTTCGAGCCAAGCTGAACCTGCTAGTGTCAGGTGGCACAGGTTCTGGGAAAACAACTCTACTCAACGTACTTTCAGGCTTCATACCAGCTGATGAACGGGTCATCACCATAGAAGATGCAGCAGAATTGCGGCTGCAGCAACCCCATGTGGGACGACTTGAGGCTCGGCCTGCCAACATCGAGGGTAAGGGTGAAGTTGGTATCAGGGATCTCTTGCGGAATGCACTGAGGATGCGTCCGGACCGGATTATTATTGGCGAGGTGAGGGGTCCCGAGGCTTTGGATATGTTGCAGGCCATGAATACCGGTCATGATGGATCCATGACAACTGCCCACGCCAACTCCCCACTGGATCTCATGTCAAGACTCGAGACCATGGTGATGATGGGTAGTGTGGATCTGCCCTTATTGGCTATTCGGGAACAGATAGCTGCAGCTCTAGATATAGTTGTTCAGCAAGGGAGATTTCGGGATGGTAGTCGCAAGATAACCGAGATTGCCTGGGTTGAAGGGATAGAAGATGGCAAAGTAAGGCTGGTGCCTTTGTTTGTCTTCCGCCAGCAAGGAATTGATGCTGATGGTAAGGTCTTAGGCGAATTTCAGCAAGTAAATGACCCGGTTCCATTGGCAAGA
>JAAZLW010000360.1 GCA_012799135.1 Bacillota bacterium
CTAAAATGGCTTTAATCCGGTCCGGGGCTATCGAAGAATATTAGTTAGTATTATCTATGGGAAAATATTAATCATGAGATAAGAACCAAGCACACCAGCTAACACAGATAATACCAAGCTTCCATTTATATATGAAACAATTCCTGCAGCACCAACTCCCACTACTGTAGCAAGCTTCATATCTGGTCCTGCTGTCATAATTCCACGTGCAATTAATATACTTAATGATGCATATGGAATGTAAAGAAGAAATTGCTTTAATTTAGGGCTTATATCTTTTTGGGTTAAAAAAAACAAAGGAAACAATCTTGGTATATATGTTACAAGTGTCATTCCAATTATAAGTGGTAAATAAGTTTTCAATTTTCTGCCCCCTTCATATCTATGTCTTCAACATCATTTTTGAAAACTATAATTCCTATTGAAGCTGAAATTAGGATTCCTAGGATTATATCCCAACCTGATGCAAATATCTTGCTATAAAACAATAATATATAGATAATGGCTGATATTCCCGATAATAATAATGTTTGATTTGACTTTTTTATTTCAGGAAATAATAATGCTGCAAATAATGCATAAAGTCCAACACTTAGGCTTGACTGTAATGAAGTGGGTAATACTTCACCAATTAAATATCCCATGGCAGTTCCTAACCACCATGTGGTATGTGCTAATATATAAAAAACTAGTATAAAAGGTAAGCTAATCTTTTCTTTATTAAATGAGGAAACAGAAAACGTCTCATCGGTAATCCCAAATGCTATTAAGGGCAGGTATCTCATTTCAAACTCTTTAAAATGTACAGATAATGATGCCGACATCATAATATGCCTAAGATTTAATAAAAAAGTAGCTAATATAATACTTCCATATCCAACACCAGCACTCAATAAGTCCAATGCCATAAATTGGCTTGCTCCTGCATAGACCATTATAGAAAATAATATTGTATCAATAAAGGACAATCCGTTATTTTTCGCTAAAAGGCCAAATGCTAATGCAGAAGGCAAATATCCGATAAGTACCGGAAATGCTATTAATAAACCTTCCATAATTTCATTTTTTACTTGTTTGTTTTCAACCATTTTTTCTCCCCTAGCTTCTTCAGTAATTTTAGAATTATTACTATTATAGTAATATTACCCGGGAAATACAAGGTTCACCTAATACTAGATATTAGAAGGAATTAAACTATATTTAAGGAAGATAATAATTATATCAAATTTAGAGGTGAGTTAAGTATGAATACAAGTTTTCAAAGTGGATATCTTTCTCTTAAACAAAGTGGTAAGTTAGATGAAAGGGTAAAACTCGCAAAGGAACATTTTGAAAGCTGTTATCTTTGTCCACATGAATGTGGTATTGATAGAAATACGGAATTAGGTATTTGCCGTTCATCTAATAAAGCAATTATAGCTAGTTATGGTCCCCACTATGGTGAAGAATCAGTCCTTGTAGGAAGGAATGGATCCGGGACAATCTTTTTTAGCTTTTGCAATATGAAATGTGTTTTTTGTCAAAATCATGATATCAGTCATTTTGGGAAAGGACAAGAGGTAACAAATAAAAAACTAGCTGATATTATGTTGAATCTCCAAAATGAATATAAATGTCACAATATAAATCTTGTAACACCTACACATTTTGTCCCAAATATATTAGAGGCCGTATCAATTGCTATTGAATATGGGTTAAAAATACCCCTTGTATATAATTGTGGTGGTTATGAAAGAATTGAGACA
>JAAZLW010000341.1 GCA_012799135.1 Bacillota bacterium
CCGAGTGTTTTGAAGAATGTATTTTCATAGCAACTACATGGTACCATATGGTAAAGGCCTTGTCAAACGTTTGTTCGCCTTTCATCCCCGGAATGAATTCCGGGGTTTTCCCGGCGCGGATCTATAAACAAAATAGAGACCCGATGCTATGGTTTTTCCCTGATAATTCGCCTCGACTAGAACAATGTTTTTCCTAAACAACTGAAGGCAAGCTTTGAAATAATCATCGCCAAAATAATAAAAATCGGGCGCTTTGTTTCTATCCATGGTCGAGTAATATATCTCTTTAAAGTCCCCGAGATCATCTGGCCCCTCAATCACCCTAGAATCTACTCCCGCTCTTAATGCTCGACGTATTGACCTTCTGGCACTCTTTGAAAACTCGTCCATGAAAGGGTCTTCGTAATCTCTTAGATTTGTGCCCACCGTATTCCGACTATGAGCTACCTGATAGCAGCCATGGAAATCCATTGCGTTTTCAACCAAGGGGTGAAACCGAACAAACTCACTTACAATGTTATTTTCTCTGCAATAGTGTCCAAATGCTATTTCAAACTCCTTGACTAGTTCTTCCTTTTCCCCCACTCCGCAATCGAGAATCACAGGGCCGCCATATTCATACGGCGTTATCAGGTCATAGTATGTGGTATCATCTATCCTAATGGGTACCTTGCGTTTAATAAACATATGACGAATGTTACCAATGGGACTGTGATGGCTAAACACTTCGCATGTTCCGCCTTCACTTTTTTCATATAACCTACCATAATCTGTCTCGAAATAGATGTCTAGCATCGGTGCAACCTCTTTACCATCAGCAATCGTTTCACTTCATACTCCACGCTTTGCTCATCGAACGCATATTCTCGAATTCCTTCTCCATGATCCTCACAAGTGAGCAAGTCAGCTCTAGACAACTACAGAAAAGTGCATCAGGCCATCGGTAGGCCCCCTCTGAGTAAGTTATCCGACTTCCCACCGGACAAAGTGTCCCTTTAGCCTACAATAAACCTAGTTGAGCTGCCGGTGTCGGTCATTTCTATCTTGAGCCTGGCGTCGATACGCTCCTCAAGCTCAGGGACATGGGAAATCACGCCCACAATCCTTCCACTATCACGCTGTAGAGTAATCAAGGTGTCCAGAGCAAGGTCTAAAGATTCAGGATCCAAAGCTCCGAAACCTTCGTCTATAAACATGGTATCCAGATGAATGCCCCCAGCATAGGCCTGTACTACATCGGCCAAACCCAAAGCAAGCGAAAGGGAAGCCATGAATCCCTCTCCCCCGGAAAGCGTTGTCACACTCCGCTCCCGGCCTGTGTACATATCAAAGACCTCAAGGCCAAGCCCTCCGGCACTGCGGGCTGTTCTCCGCTCCAGTGTCCGCCTAAGACTATACCGCCCCTTACTCATGACATGTAGTCGGCGGGTTGCAGCCTCCGCCACCTTATCGAGCATGGATGCGAGAATAAAAGTCTCAAAATTCATCCCTAGTTTGTTTGGCTTCTTGCCATTGGCTACATCGGCTATTCGGGCTAGTACACCGTATTGCTCTTCCAATTCAGCCATTTCCTGCAATAACCCATGCAAGACGCCTATTAGCTTTCGTTTATCCTCTGCTACTTTCTCCAGCTGGGCACGGATTTCCACTGTATCAATCGAAGCCTTATACAGACCATTCGCCTCTAACTCCAAAGCCTCAAGATCAGGCTCCGCCACTCCTTTAGCCGCTTCCTGTGCCCGTTCTACCCGTGCATTGGCGCCATGCAACTGCCCATCGTAATCCTCGATAAACTCCTTCAAGACATTAAGCTCGTGCTCCCGTCGCTTGGCAGCTTCGTAGGCCTTTACATCCGGAAACTTGGCCTTAGCCACCGTGGCCAAAAACTCCCGCAGGCGCTTGTCTCTAGTCTTGTCTGTTTCTTCAGCATATCTTTTTGCCTCCTGCTCTTCGGTCTCCGCCACTGCCAATGCTTTGTCTCCGGCCGCCACGGCCTTTTCGGCTTCTTCTAGCGCCTTCTGCAGGCTATCTCGCATCTTCTTTTTATCTGCCAATGCCCGCTGTAGCGCCTCCAGGGAGCGTAAATTCTCGGGAACACCGGACTCCCTTTCCTCAACCTTTGTCTTAGCTGAGGCTAACTTAGTATCTGCCTCTGCTCTGGACTTTTGAGCAGTGGCAAGCTCTTTTTCCGTATTCGCCAAGTGTTCTTCCAGATTGTGAAGTTCTTGCTTTAGCTCCTCCGCGTTATCCCCGGCATTGGCCGCCTTCTCGGCCTCTGCCTTGGCCTGGGTGAGCTCATGTTTGATCCTAGAAATGAGCTGAGGCAAAGATTCACCCTCAATCATTTCAACATCCAATCCTGCAAGACGCCCTTTGACAGCAGCCAGG
>JAAZLW010000330.1 GCA_012799135.1 Bacillota bacterium
AATCCCTTCTACCAGACAATGGGGTGACGAAAACAAAGGTGGATTCATGTCTAACCACATCAGATGTTGAGCGTGTTAGATCGCGGTAATCAGAAGTTGCTTTGCCTTGAGCATTCGTGCCAGTGCCAATTTCCCAAAATGATCTTCCCTCCGGTACGAATGGGTCAAAGCTAAAATCTGTGTTCAAGATCCCATCGGGACCGGATTGCCCAATACTATCCCCAAGGGGAAAACGTCTTTCTTTCGGCCTTGGAGATGACGCAGCCACCAGTCGCCAAACCAGCTCGACGATTACCTCCTGAGCTTCTCGTGCATTGCCACGCACCCAGCTATCCAGTTGGTTTTCTGTAATAAGTGTCTTGTTAATCACGGCGTATGCTGACTCCTCTCATCGATACGAGAGATAGATATAATAATCTGGACAATAGCTTGAAACTAGGTTGCTCACCCGCCTTACCCACAAACCGTGCTATAGCCCTTAATTGCTTTTCCCTATTAGTGATATCATTCGAACGCCTAGACTAAAATCCGTATTTCTCCCACCTTTTCCTGAAGGCTTGCTCCGAACCCTCCATTATGTCTTGTACCGCGAGTTTCACCTCAGGATTATCTAATGCTCCTATAGCCTCATTCATCCTACCTCCTTTGCCTCGGCGCCGACGTGTCCCACCGCAAACCTCTCGATGAGCGGTAATGAGTCGAATGAACGGATCTGCTTCCTCAGCATTCCATCCACGCGATTCAATAAGGTACTTGCGAACATCACTATGCCAATGTTTGCTCCTCACGCGGATGCTCAGTGACTCTAGATTAGGCATCTTAGGTAGTGATTTTTTGATATGGGCCTCACTCTTATACTCTTCAGATCCTCGATCGAGTCCAGCAGCAACCTGATCTGCTGAAAACATGCATTCCAAGTCAGGTTTTGAGAAATCCACAAGACCAATTGCTTCAAGGGTCACCACTAATTCCGCATCCGCGTTGACAGGTATGTTGGCATTGTGTGTTGCGATAATTAGTTGCCTTCTCTCCTTCTCCCGTCGGAAGACCGGAACTAACTCGCCATAAACTCCTTCACTATCCAATCCTTCTTCAGGAGTATCTACCAAAATCGGAACGTCACCGGCTGCCAATAACACGTTCAAAAATGCAAGGCCTTTTTGTCCCACCGAGACCCCTTCTATCGGTCCCGCTAGACTACCATCTTGCCGGTAAACCTTATATTCAACCTTATCGTTGATCCTTTTGGTCTCCAAATCTCGAAGCACATCTTCGTTGAAAATGTCCAGAAAGGCCTTTGTTCTGGTCCCTAATACGCTTTCAAGCTGGGACGACGTTCCCTTCGCTCGGATCAGTCGAATCATTCTCTCCTGTATGGTGGCTCCACTCTCAACTGGCTGCTGCTGGACAAAGTCAATCAAAGTCATGATGTCATTCTCGTTGACACGACGTCTGTCTTTTAGCCTACTCGACCAATTGTGAAGGATGCTTTTCCTGTCTTCTTGATGGGTAATTTCGATCCTTACAAGTGGTTTCGCATCAGGTCCAGGGCGAAGTCGCTCCATTAGCTCCTGCGCTTTATGTCTCCTTGCCTCAGTTTGTTGGTGCCACACTTTTCGCAATTCAGTCAAGCTCTTTTCACGTTTCCGTTCTAATTCATCAATCTCTTGGCTTTCCACGTCAAGTTGTTTGAGGGAGGCCAGAATTGTCTTTAGCTGATCCTTCAGTGAAAGGTATTCTTCTGGATCGTCACCGGTTTCTTCCAATA
>JAAZLW010000033.1 GCA_012799135.1 Bacillota bacterium
AGATAACCTTCCGTTTGGGAGAAGACGTTAATGTAGTTGGCAAGGCCAACGAAGGGAGCCTTTGTCCAGTTATATATGGTCATGACATTGAGCTTAAAGAAACTGATCATGATGCCTACTGCCATGGGAAAGAAGTGGACAATGGCCATAAAGAGTATAGTGGGTGCAATCAAGAGATAAGGGAGCCGTTTAGAGTTCACTTTCAACACCTCCGCTACCAAGTAGGAGGTGGGGCGCGCTATGGGCACGCCCCTTCCTAAGGAGTTTACTTAAACTGATCAATAATCCGCTGATGCATGCGTTCTGCCTCTACCATAGTCTTTTCAAAGACATCCTCTGTATAGGTACCGGATAGGTTGGCACCGAGGATATTGTTGGTGATCAGGCCTTCCACTTGGGCTAAGGTGCCACCGGGGTTAATGGGCGGATGGTATCCATGGTTTACCGCTACATCGATGAAGCTAGCCCAGGGCTCTTCATCAAAGCCTTCTAGGCTTGTAGCCTCGATAACTCCCGGGACGTTGCCATAGGCCTTAGCCCAGACAGCTACGTTTTGGGGGCGGAGGAGGTATTTAATCCAGGTTACCGCGGCCTCCCGCTTTTTGGTGAAGTTGTAGATGGCCAGATTCGAGCCACCTAAGAAGCAGCTCCGCTTGCCGCCTATACCAGCTGGTGCCGGGCCAACACCCATTTTGTCCAAAAGCTCCGGCGCGTTCTGCTCCATATAGGTAAAGGCCTGGGGAGAGTCATAGTAGAAGGCGATCTCACCATTGGCGAATTTGGCCCTGAGTGTGGCCTTGTCATATTCGCCGGTGGCGGGGGATGCTACCTTGTGTGCGATGACCAAATCGGTTAGGAACTTGACTCCAGCTTTAGCTTCGTCGGAGGTCATGGCACTATAGAACTTATTGCCTTCTTGCCTCGTGATATCCCCACCGGCCTGGGCGATGGCTTGGTAGATCTCATGGGCAAACTCTGAGCCCGCCATACCCACTGGGTACTCCATGCCCTCTTTTTCCTGCAAAACCTTAGCTACTTTAACGAAGTCGTCCCAGGTTGCCGGGAGTTCCAGGCTGTTCTTTTCCAATAGGTCCTTACGATAGATCAATGCCCTGGGGTCTACGAACCAAGGTACTGCGTAGTGGCCCTCTAGGGCATCGGGCATGGTGGATTTGGCGCTGGCTGCAAAGAATACATCATCTCCACCGAGTTCTTCAAAGAGGGGAGTGACTTCATCGAATACCCCCGCCATGGCTTGCTGGGAGACGGTGGTGGTACCGATCTGGGTTACAACGGGACCTTTACGGGAGGAGATGACCATAAGGTTATTCTGATGGTAATCTCCCCAGCCAATCATTTTCCAGTCGACTTCGATATCGGTTTCCTCAAGGAACTCTGCTTTAAACTGGTTCATGACTGCTTTTAGCTCCGGTGTCTCAGTACCGAAGGTCCAGAAGCTGATGGTTTCCTTAGCGGCAAAGGCGGTACCCGCCAGCAGCATGATACAGATTACAACTAGGCAAAGCTTAGAAATATGTCGCATATTAGATCCTCCTGATCATGTAGTCTCTTTCCCAGAAGCACTACTCAAGATCGCGTTTGGGCCATTCCCCCTTTCCAGCTTGAGGTCGCCAATCGAACGGGATGCCCCGTTTTTGGGCAACCTTTAGAATAAGAGAGTTCATAACCGCTTCCTGCCCGGCCCTGACTGTGATCAGTCCGTATTCGTGGAAGACCTTCCTGGTCGCTGAGTATAGCGTGACCGTGGCATGAGAAGCGAGCCATGACAGTTTATTGGAGACTATGGCAATGACCGGTACCTTATGAAGAAGGGCCATTTCTACAGGCTTAACTATGTAGTCTCCTTCACCAGATTGGGATATGACGACTAATACGTCACCATTACCAACAGCCATCCGGGAGGTGACAAAGCTAGACGGCTCGATAAAGGACTTCGCATCCATACCCATGACCCAACATTTATGCTGGCCACTCTGGGCTAGGGTAGCTGAGTCTCCTAAGCCATACCAGACAATAAAGCGGGCTTTGGCCAAACACTCCACCGCGCGGGAGAACTCTGTCATATCCAAAAGGCTTAAGGTCTCAGATACTGCTTCATTGGCCGCGATGAAGCTCCACTGAAGGATAGGATCTCCATCAGATAGAGGAACTCCCCTCAGCATAGTTTGCATCAAGAGCTGTTGGAGTTCTTTATAGCCGCTTAGTCCCAGCTCCCGACAGAAGCGCAGGACGGTTGTCCGCGATGTATTAGTCTCCTTCGCGAGCTCCTCCAGACTAAGGCCTACAGCTTCAGACGGACTAGCCAGCAAATACTCTGCTACAGCCTTTTGTGCCCTGCCCATGCCTTCCAACTGGTCTTCTAGTAGGTCGATCAGGGGGTTGGTTGTGTTATGTGTTGAGTCACTCATATGACAGCCCTCGCTTGGCACTAAAAGTACCACATATTGTGTATCGTATCGTTAGTGGTATTAATTAGACCAATAAGAGGGAATTCCTGCTTGGGGGAGGAGGAAATGCGAGAGATCTTGTCGACATAAAAATCCGTAGCTTCGTGGAGGTTTAAAGAGAGCGATACCCCTTGAAAGAGGAAAGTGGAA
>JAAZLW010000034.1 GCA_012799135.1 Bacillota bacterium
GCCATTGATGGAGCCAATAATTGGCACATTTTTCGCAGTATCACATTGCCTTTGTTGAAACCGATCATCATGTACGTCTTTATCACTTCAACTATTGAGGGCTTCAATATCTTTACACCGGTGTATGTCATGACTACCGGGTCTCAGGGAGCGCCGGGCAATGCGGTACGAACTCTTGTTTTCAATATTTACGAAGAGGGCTTCCGGTACTTCAAGATGGGTTATGCATCATCCCAGGCAGTTGTGCTACTTCTCATAGTCTTGGTTATGACGGTGCTGCAGCTGCAAGTGTTTCGGGGTGAAGATGCTAGCGCTAGCGTTCAATAGTTGCTTGTTGGAATGGAGGGTACGAAATAGATGGCTCAAACCAAGCATGCTCGGATTCAGCTGGGTCAAGTCATAGGCCACATATTGGTGGCGTTGGGTGCTTTGACAATGATCTTGCCGTTTATCTGGATGTTATCTACCTCCTTCAAGCCGCCCGAGGAGGTGATTACCTGGCCACCACAGTTCATTCCTAGACATCCAACTCTGCAAAATTATGTCGAGGCCTTTGCGGCCGCTCCGTTTCTTCGGTTCTTCTTAAATAGCCTGCTGGTGGCGTCCGTTTCCACCATTAGTATTCTGCTGACATCTTCCTTTGCTGGGTTTATCTTTGCCAAGTACAGATTCCCTGGCAGGGACCTCATATTCCTTCTGATCTTGGCTACATCCATGGTGCCCTTTCAGTCCTATATGATTCCCTTCTATTTGATGGTGAATCGCTTGGGCTGGATTAATACCTACCAGGGATTGGCTTTGCCCTTAATGATTATGGCGTTTGGCATCTTCTTTATGCGCCAGAATATCGTGGGTATTCCCGATGAACTAATGGATGCGGCCCGCATAGATGGATGTTCTGAGTTTAGGATTTACTGGCAGATCATTTTACCTTTATGTAAGTCCGCTATGGCTGCCTTATCCATCTTTGCTTTCAAGAATGCCTGGGGCGACTTCATCTGGCCCTTACTCATGTGTAATGATATCAACTTGTATACCATGGAGCTGGGTTTAGGTATGTTTCAGCACAGATTCACTGTAGACTATGGGTCGATCACGGCCGGTTCAGTCATATCCATCTTGCCTATTATTACTGTTTTTGCCATATTCCGGAGAAACATCATCGAAGGCATTACTCTAACAGGGATCAAGGGATAGGGGCTGGATGGTTCGGGTAACGCGTGGTAGCGCCAAGAAGAGACAGACAAAGATATGTTAGGAGAGCAAGAGACATGGACAGAAAAAACCTGCAAGATAGACTTGCTTTTTATGGGGACCATCTACAACACAATATACTGCCGTTTTGGCTTAAGAACGGTATGGACAGAGAGTATGGAGGTTATTTCACCTGTTTTAATAGCTATGGCGATCAGCTGGTAAGTACTGACAAATACGTGTGGTCACAGGGCCGAATGGTTTGGCTTTTGTCGAAGCTAGTCGAGATAGAGGAAAACCCTTCGGAGTATTTGGCTTTGGCCCAAAGCGGCTATGAGTTCTTAAGGGACCATAGCTTTTTGCCATCAGGTCATAGTGCTTTTCTGTTAACTAGAGAGGGCACTCCCAAAGAACCGGTAAAGGGCCAAGGATATGATATCAGCACCTATGCAGATTGTTTCATCGTTTTGGGGTTCTCTAGATACGCTGCAGTGACGGAGAATGAAGAGGCTCTTGAACTGGCTCTGAAGCTATATGAATCCATCATTTCTCGTTTTGAGCAGCGCCAGTTTCGCACTGAACCGGAGCCACTACCGGAAGGATATCGGGCCCACGGCATTTCCATGATCTTGCTCAATACTAGCCAAGAATTGCTTAACGCGCTAGACAGGCTCCAACACCCGGCGGCGGCTGAGGTAACTGCTTGGTGTCACCGTTTGGCCAAAGACCTGATGGAGAATTTCATCGGTCCTGATGGCACCATTAGAGAATTGGTCCATGACACCATCAAGGAGGACAACTGCATCTTAGGCAGATACGTCAATCCTGGCCATAGCTTAGAGGATATGTGGTTTCTTATGCATTATGCCTTGAAGCTAGGGGGAGAAAACCAACAGGAGATTATTGAGTTGGCCTGTCGGGTAATAGAAAAGGCTTTTGAGCTCGGTTGGGATGATGAATTCGGTGGGATTTGCCATTTCGTCGATGCCCAGGGTGGTAACCCCCAGGGAGAATTGGGGGCGTTTGCTGACCATCCTTTAACTCAGAAACTACTGGATGGCTGGTCTGACAAGCTCTGGTGGGTTCATTCGGAAGCAGTATATGTAACGCTTCTAGGCTATGCTTTGACAGGTAAGGAGAGCCTGTGGAAGCTGCATGAACAGGTACACAACTACACATTCAGCACTTTTCCCCATCCTGATCCAGCGATCGGTGAATGGATCCAGATCAGGGACAGACAGGGCCGGCCCATGGAAAAAGTCGTGGCCTTGCCGGTCAAGGATCCATTTCACATCATCAGGAATCTGATTCTTCTAATAGAGCTGTTGGAGAAGATGCTGCAGAAATCCTAGGATGGGCATAGAGTGGTTATGAGTCGTGGAGATGTGAACCGGGTGGCGCATGTATAAGGAGATGGGACATATGGTGAAGAGGGAGCAGTTTCTAGCTGTACTGGAAGGCGAGTCCAATGAAGTGATTTCCTGGACCATGGGTTTTTTCGATGAAAAACTGGCCCGAGAACTGTTGGGGGCTGACTGTATCCCTTCAGATATATTGCCGGGCCCTGATTTTTCCCACGGTGCTTCTCCACAAGAGGACTGGGAGGTGAAGGCCCGGTTCGCCCAGAGAGCTGATAAACCGGCGGTGGCTGTCGGTTGGGGAGCCTCACTATCTTTTGGCCACGGTGGTCCTGGTGAGTTTCGCGAGAAGGTGGTCTCGGCTACGGATAAACGGCGCATCACAGTCTATGAGACAGGGGTATATAAAGAAGTCAGGTATGATCCGCATTTCTATCACAATTATGACTATCCCTTAGCTGACCTTAGTAATCTGGATCTGCCCCTTCCCGATCCAAATGATCCCGTGCGTTATCAGGGGTTAGCCGATGAAGTCGCATACCACAAAGCACGGGGGCGGATGACGTATGCCAACCTGAATGGGTTCTTCTCCGGGGTACACTACTTTCTCTATCCATACGACAAATTCTTGATGGATTTACTCCTGGAGCCCAAGGCCGCTAAGGAGGTAGTGGATAAGCTAGCTTCCTACAATCTACAAGTGGCGGAGCATCTACTTAAGGCCGGGGTGGATATTATCTGCTTTTGTGATGACCTAGGCAGTGATGCTAGCTTACTGATTAGTCCGGAGCTGTATCGAGAGTATTTTCGCCCCTGGCATGGACGCTTGGTAGAGCTATGCCGTGGCTATGATGCAGTGCTACACATGCATAGTCACGGGAATATCAACCCCATTATGGATGATCTATATGATCTAGGTATCGATATGCTCAACCCGGTAGATCCGACAGAGCACATGGATATAGCTGAGCTAATGGAGCGCTATGGAGATCGGATCACCTTTGTGGGTGGAATCAACAAGTTTTTCTTTGATTGGGATGAAAAGCGACAATGGGACTATCTAAAGCACCTCTACTCTTCGCTTGAGCGGGGCTTTTTCTTAATGGATTCGGGTGGTATCCCCGAGCAAGTCACCAAGAGCCAATGGGACCGGTTCAGGGAGATGAAACAGACCTTAAAAAGAGACTATAGGCGATAAGTTCCGGTACCAAGTAGAGGAGTTCTTGGCGATGGGCATTGTATTTTGGTGCGGACCGCTTGCTTGATTCTGCTAGCCTGCCTTTGGTATTGGCCGCTAGCCTTGCTTTATAGGCTAGTGGCCATCTTATTAAGCAGAAGTAAAGGAGGACATCTTATTCCAAATCCTGACGAGAAAAATTTCAAGCATAACAAAGAGGAAATTTATATTTCATAGAGAATGTATGTAACAAACGGATAAAGGGATTGTGACTTATGGGACTACCTTCAAGAATAGCAGTGACCATAGATGACCACTATGCTAGGCTTACTCCTATGCAGAAGTCCATTGCTCGATACATAATGAGCAATTTGGCGGATGCAGCTTTCATGAGCATTCAAGAGATGGCTAAGGCCTGTGGAGTTAGTGAGGCCAGTATCCTTCGTTTCGCTCGAGCCTTGGGGTATAGTGGTTTTCCGGAGTTCAAAGGGGATGTGCAAGACGCATTTCGGAGGCAGGTTAACCTTGTCACAAAGTTTAGCCGGAAGCTAGATTCTTTATCCGAAGGTGACCACCTGCTCAGTGACTTAGTTCGTAGTGAGATGAGTCAGATCGATCAGCTGTTGGCCGAGCCTCATGATGAAGTGTTCA
>JAAZLW010000291.1 GCA_012799135.1 Bacillota bacterium
CAAAGTCCCTTTCGATCTGGAATACTGGCAGGAGGTTGCCGCTGAGAAGTATCCTGACGGTTTACCTGAACCATACTCAGATGATCCCACACAATGGATATTCCATGGCTATCCTGCTGTCTCTACAGATCCACTGCAGGTAGCGGTAGCCAGATTACTAGGTTACCGGTGGCCGGCGGAACTTGATGAAACCATGAAGCTATCAGCTGAGGCAAGGGAAGTGGCAGACCGGTGCCGAAATTTGGACAAATACTCAGATCAAGACGGCATCGTGTGTATTCCATCTGTGCGTGGAGAAGAGCCTGCCGCGGAGCGGTTGCGGGCTTTACTGGCTGCAGCCTATGGAAGTGCTTGGTCGCCTACTAAAGAGCGGGAGCTTCTGGCTGAGGTGGGTTCAAAAGCTAGAGATCTAGATAAGTGGCTGCGTAATGAATTCTTTGAGCAGCACAGCCGCCTATTTCACCACCGCCCATTTATTTGGCATATATGGGATGGGCGTGCTCGGGATGGTTTCCATGTTCTGATCAACTACCATAAGTTGGCGGAAGGTAGCAACAAAGGAAGACAACTTATGGAGACTCTCATATACAGTTGCTTAGGAGAATGGATTACCAGACAAAAAGACGGAATACAGCAAAATGAACCCGGTGCAGAGGAGCGGCTAGCCGCGGCACTCGAACTGCAAAAACGCTTGAAGGCTATCATAAAAGGTGAGCCACCTTTTGACATATTCGTACGCTGGAAGCCTTTGGCGAGGCAGCCCATTGGTTGGGAGCCTGACATCAATGATGGAGTTCGGATGAATATTAGGCCATTTATGGCAGATGACACCCCCGGTGGCCGCAAAGGTGCTGGTATACTTCGGGTAAAGCCTAATATCCGCTGGAGTAATGACAGGGGGAAGGAGCCTGTCTGCTCCAAAGAAGAGTTCCCGTGGTTTTGGGATGATGATTTTACCGGAGCCCGAGTGAATGACTGGCACATCACCAATGAAGAGAAACGCAGGGCCCGCGAAGCCTAAATCGAGGAGTGTATTCTAGTGGCGATTCAGATAAAGGCCACCACGTTGCTGGAGGCCATACATTATCTGCTAAATCAAGTTCGTCGGTACAATCCGAACGACGTAGCACCTCCGGCAGCTGTGATCTGGACCGATGCCGATGGTCAGTGGGAGCCAATCGTGCCCCAACTGCAGGAGGTTATGCCAGAGTTGCTCATCTGGGGAGAGTATGACCCGGATAACATGCAGGGGCCGGCCATTTGGTTAAGATGCGTCATAGATGGCATGCTGGATATTGGCCTACCTTCAAGAACCATTCCTGTGATTTACCTGCCAAGGGTATCTCGACAAAGATTGCGAGCGGCTGAGGAATGCCCTGATATGCTCAAACCGTTGGTGGAATTGCAGTACCGAGGAATTGTGTGGACTCAGAGAAATGGTAAGGATTGGACGGTTGAGGCAATGCTGGTCTCGCAAGATGCTCTAGGTCTAGATGTTGCCAAAGACAGACAGACCCGCCAAGCTATGCTAGTGGCGTTGTCCCAGCTAGCTGTTACGCCTGTTGAACGCCTGCGGGGTAAACGCCTGGAGGCAGAAGATTTTGATCGGCTCATGCTTGGAGATATTGAGCGAGAATTGCTTCTATGGATAAATGATCCTACTTCCACCAAAGCGGCATGGGGTGATGAGAAATGGGTCGCCTTTTGCTCACGATGCCAGGCGGACTATGGTTTCGATCCCGAATCAGATGGGGAGTTGGTTGCTGCAGAGAAGCTGGGTCTAAAGGAAGAAGGTAGATGGCAGTCTTTATGGACTAGATACATTGAGGGCCCGACTCTTTATCCTGGTATTCCAGACAAGCTAAGAAGGGCGAAGCCAGCAAGTCTTGTGTTTGACGATGAGCCATGGCCAGACTTCAATGAAGCAGAGGAGGCTAGCCTAAGAGAAAATCTATCAGAACTAGAGAAGTTATCGCCAGTTGATGCTAGAGCCAGGCTCAAGGTGTTGGAGAGTCGCCATGGCTTGCGGCGGGAGTGGGTGTGGGCCAAATTAGGTCAAAGTCCCTTGGCCATAGCTTTGGAACACCTTGCTACTCTAGTTGAAGTTACAGCTCGGGGGATAGGAGGTAGCTCGCCAGGGGAGATGGCTCAGCTTTATATAGAGGGTGGCTATCAAGCGGACCATGCTGCGCTTATGGCCATAGGTAGTGTCAGAACCACGGAGGATTACAGAGCTGTCCAGGCTGCCGTTCGTAGCATGTACTTGCCTTGGCTGGAGGATGCGGCTAGGCATCTGCAGGATCTAATCGCTAGAGAACCCTTACCAAATGCCAGCGATGCCCAGCCTTTGGTTACAGCTGAACCGGGACAATGCCTTTTATTTGTGGATGGGCTGCGTTTCGATCTTGCTCAGAGGCTTATCACCATGGCCGAGGCTAGGCAGCTTGAAGCAAATGGTACTTGGCGATGGGCGGGTCTTCCAACTGTTACATCTACAGCTAAGCCTATTGTTTCTCCCATTCAGAACCAGCTGGATGGTGAGCAGCTTGGCGAGGACTTTGCTCCCAGGATCAGCGAAAGTGGCACCATCCTTGATTCAAATCGGTTCAAAAGGCTCATGGATGAGGCAGGCTACCAGGTATTGGGGCCTTCCGTAGTGGAACAACCGGATAACAGCACAGCCCGAGGGTGGGCAGAAGAAGGTAAATTCGACCGGCTAGGTCACACACTTCAGGGCAAGTTAGCTGCTCAGCTTGATGAACAACTTAAGCTGGTGCTAGATAGAATCCAAAGACTCCTTATGTCTGGGTGGCGACAAGTCCGAGTAATAACTGACCATGGGTGGCTTCTGGTACCCGGGGGGCTGCCGGCCACCTCACTACCGAAATACCTTACCGAGAGTCGGTGGGCGAGATGTGCCGCTATCGGTCCCAGTACTTATGTGGATGTTCCTACCTATGGATGGTACTGGAATAAGTACCATAGTGTTGCCTTTGCTCCTGGTGTCTCGTGCTTTGTGAGGGGCAATGAATATGCCCATGGTGGCGTGAGCCTGCAGGAGTGTGTTCTTCCGGACTTGATCTTTAGCTTAAGTTCAGTGCCATTCACTGTCGTAGACATCTTAGAACTCCGGTGGGCAGGTATGCGTTGTCGAGTGGTAACCGATGCTACCAGCGGTGATATTATGGCAGATCTGCGCACTAAACCAAATGACCCAAGTTCCAGTATTACTACTCCCAAGAAGATTGATGCTGAGGGTCGTGTTAGTCTATTGGTTCCCGATGACACGCTGGAAGGCACAGTTGTTAGTCTCGTCCTGATAGACCAAGCAGGGCGTGTCCAGGCTAAGCTAACAACCACGGTAGGAGGGGAGTAGGATGAAGCTAGGCAAACTTGATCAGGTGGCAGCTTCCGTGTTCGATGGCTACATAGTACGCAAGGATCTGGTGCGTAAGTATAGTCGTCAATATCCTGTACCTACATACGTAGTGGAATTCTTGTTAGGCAAATATTGCGCCACTACCGATGAAGAAGAGATCGAGGAAGGATTGGAGATTGTTGAACGACAGCTAAGAGATCGTACAGTCAGGACGGGGGATGAGGAGCTGTTTAAGGCGAGGGCAAGGGAAGGTGGCTCCATTAGGCTAATCGATATCATCAAGGCCCGTCTGGATACCAAGAATGATTGCTTCCTTGTGGAACTACCGAGCTTAGGGATCAGAGATGTCAGGATTGACGATGATTTAGTTCGTGAGAATGAGCGTATGTTAACTGATGGCTTTTATGCCGAAGTGAATCTGGCGTATGATGCAACTATCGCTCAGGAAAGGAATGGCCGCCCCTTTTCCATTGAGAGTCTACGTCCCATTCAGCTTTCCCAAGTAGACGCTTTAGAAGTATTGCAGAAGGGTAGGAGCCAATTCAGCACCGAAGAATGGAAAAGGTTACTTATCCGCTCTATAGGTCTGGAACCAGAAGCCCTTTCAGAGCGAGCTCAAGGAGTTGTGCTATTGCGGATGGTGCCTTTTGTGGAGCGTAATCACAACCTGGTGGAAATCGGGCCACGGGGTACTGGAAAGAGCCATCTGTATCAACAGATCTCTCCCTATTCTCACCTAGTCTCCGGTGGTAAAGCCACCGTAGCGAAAATGTTTGTCAACAATGCTACGGGTCAAAGAGGGCTGGTCTGCCACTATGACGTCGTTTGCTTTGATGAGGTTTCCGGTATATCCTTCGATCAAAAAGACGGTGTTAATATCATGAAAGGTTATATGGCGTCGGGCGAGTTCTCCCGGGGCAAAGAGAGCATTCGCGCTTCCGGCTCCATGGTTATGCTGGGGAATTTCGATGTCGATGTTATACAGCAACAGCGAATCGGTCATCTTTTTAGTCCATTGCCACCGGAAATGCGAGATGATACGGCTTTCATGGATAGGATCCATGCTTACGTACCCGGTTGGGAGTTTCCTAAACTCAATCCCAATATCCATCTGACAGACTCCTTCGGACTGGTTAGTGACTTTCTATCTGAGTGCTGGCATCAGCTCCGGGATGAGAGCCGCGTCTCAAGTTTGCAGGGAAGGGTTCACTGGGGAGGGGCCCTTAGTGGCCGTGACATCGAAGCAGTCAACAGAACCGCCAGTGGCTTGATCAAACTGCTCTTCCCTGATCCGGAGATGCCCATACCCGATGAAGAACTAGAGAAGATCGTTCGCATTGCCTTGGAATCTCGGCGCCGAGTCAAGGAACAGCAAAAGCGTTGTCTTATGACGGAGTTTCGCAATACGCATTTTAGCTATTTCATGGGCGTGGAGGGAGTCGAACAGTTTGTTGCTACACCAGAATTACATAGTGATGCCGTGGTTGATAGCGATCCCTTGCCGCCTGGACAGGTGTGGGCTCTAAGCCCCGGTGGCCAGGATGCCCCACCCGCACTGTACCGCATAGAGGTTACGGTTGGACCAGGCAGTGGGGTTAGGATACTAAACTCTCCAGCTCCTCCAGCTTTCCGGGAGAGCGTAAGCTATGGGGAGCAAAACCTCTATAAGAGGTCGAAAGCGTTGGTAGGAGATCGCGAACCCAGGGGACATGAATTCTCGATTCAAATGCGGGCTATGGATCCTGAACGTTCAGGACAGGGACTTGGTCTGCCGGTACTAGTTGCCCTCTGTGGCTCTCTGATCGAGCGCAGCAGCAAAGGTGGGCTAGTCATAGTTGGAGCACTGAATCTAGGAGGGTCAGTTGAGATGATCCCAAATCCAGTAGGAGTAGCTGAGCTGGCAATAGAGAAAGGAGCTACTACATTACTTATGCCTATTTCTGCTCGAAGGCAGCTATTTGATTTGCCCGATGATTTAGCTACAAGAATCAATGTGGAGTTCTATGCAGATGTGACCGATGCCTTTGCCAAGGCTATCCTTGACTAGTTGTATGGGTGATATACGTAGGTAATGATTTGAATAGGAGCAAGCTACAAGAAGGGAGTGGCTGGAAGTCAATAGGTAAATCGTGGAAAGATAAGTGGGATGCCCTCCGCCCAGGTAGTATGGCCGATACCGTACTCGTTCTTGGGGAAAATGTCGGAAATTCTCTTCGTTACACTAACCTCGACGGTGTATTAGCTGCAGACGGAAAACCCCTGATCTTGTTATACGCTTCCCCCATAGTATGTTGTGCTGTCAAGTCAAAGACCATTGGTGCCGCATCAAGGACCCGATACTGGCAAATGGTCTCACAATGACAGCCACGTCCATGACTGTTGATCCAACCCATATTTCGCACCCTTCCTTATGAAAATGAAGGGGTTTTTGAGTCCGCCTTTGATGGTTGTCGTAGAATTGGCGTACTATAGATTTTTGATGCATAACCCGCTAGTCTTATGAGCTACAAGACGTTGCGCGGGATGTTTGGGCCACTTCCTGTCAAAGAAAGGATGATTGTCTATGCCGGGAATTGACGGGCAGAGCTCGGACGATGCCAAGACGATAGGTGAGACGTCGCTTCCCCAACCCGATGCTAGAACAGAGGTCTTGGGTTTCTTGGCAGAATCCATAGACTATGCCTACGGAGTGAGCAATTCTAACCATAGGGGAGTAGGCACACAAAGGGATTCTACCAGGTATTGCCCAATTACTAAGCAATGGTAAGGTGAAATATGGTATCTTATCGCACTTTGGAGGCTAGGAGAAAGGTCTGTTTGGTTACCGGGTAACCGAGCTTATTCACGCTAGCTGGTAAGCTGATGCACGGAGGGATACTATGAACCGATAAATGGCATCCAGGCTCAATAGTGTTCTCCTGCAGTTTTCCTTCCGATGATCATTATTTCACTTATGATAAATGGGAGAACGCATAGGAAGATCGATGAGGGGTCTAATGGGGGAGGCCAACAGACTATGAAGTGGTGGATGGTTCGAGCAGGTGATAGCAATGAATTGATACCTCAATGGCTGGCGAAGGGGAAGGCATCCATCGGTTGGAGCGAGCTTGGGAATCCCAAACGCTTTCGGGATCGTGATCAGCTGATTGGAGAAAGCCATAAGGTGTATGCTGATTTGAGACCTGGGGCACGTATTCAGGCAGGTAGTCAAGTCTGGCGATTTACCAATCAAATAAAGGTTAA
>JAAZLW010000292.1 GCA_012799135.1 Bacillota bacterium
AAAACAACAACTTGATCGTTTCTGAAGCGGAGAAGCTGCTGCCGATTATTCAGGGCGCCCCAGTACCTAGTATAATGGAGCCCTTTATGCCGCAATTTGAGGCTGGAGTGTCTCCCCTTATTGTGGAAAGATTCTTGTCGACAAAACAGATGAGCATGTGGTTACGGTATGTGCAGATGCTCTTTACCGATAGCATTAGTCTGGACGGCCTCACAAATGAAACGGAGAAACTGTATAAGGAAGCTGCCGAAGAACTCATAGCTCGCAACCAATATGATCAGAGTAGATGGTAGCTTCTTTGGGGGGGATGGTGCATATTGGAGCAGTGTCCCCCCTCCTCCCAAAACATCGTGTAACTCGGTACCGTGGTCTGTGCCATGCAGGTGCGTTGCGTTCAAGTATAGAGGAGAATGCCGATGACTCCAAAGAGACGTAGGACGGCCAACCTAATTGATAGACTATTTCCTTACCTGCTCTTAGTGCCGGCCTTCACCTTAGTGATTACTCTAAACTATATTCCTATCGGGGAATCAGTGATTAGATCCCTGTACGACTGGCGTGGTGGCAGTCAGGCCACATTTATTGGCCTAACAAATTTCAAAGAAATATTCCGGGACATGATATTTAGAGTATCCATGAGCAACATGTTCAAGCTGCTAGTAGTTCAGGTCGCTATCGTATTGACTATACCACTGTTAGCAGCAGAGTATATTTTCCGGCTCAAGCATCACCCGGGTCTGCAAAATGCTTTTCGGATACTCTTTGTCCTACCCATGGTGGTACCAAGAATAGTGATAGTATTGATCTGGCAGTTCATATATGACGGGGATGTAGGGCTGCTTAATGGAATTCTAAATAGTATCGGGTTATCTGGATTAACCCGTGCTTGGCTGGATGACCCGCGTCTAGCTCTGTATGCTATCATGTTCGTGGGGTTTCCGTGGGTAAGTGGTGTTGCCACATTGCTTTACCTGGCCGGTTTGGAGAATGTTGAATCCACCATCTGGGATTCGTGTGAGATGGATGGGGCACGGGGATTGAGGAGAGTCTTGACTGTGGATATCCACTTGATACTGGGGCAGCTTCGTACCATGGTCATTTTGACCATTATCGAGATAATTGGTGGCTACATGTTCGTTGACATCCTAGTTCTCACTGGAGGAGGACCGGGATGGGCTACGATGGTTCCAGGTCTATACCTTTATGAAAATGCCTTTGGTTACTCGAGAATGGGCTATGCCTGTGCTCTGGGGCTGACCCTATCGCTAATAGCTCTCCTATTTACTGCGCTTAACATGAGGCTATTTGGAGGCAGTGAGAATGACTAGGCTTGCATTGGGGGGAGTATGAAATGGTGCGTGTTCGAACAGGGAAACTCGGTAGGGTAGTGGTATTGACCATCCTGGCGATTTTGACCATCGCCCCTTTTGTAATCACGATCTTCATATCGTTCAAAACAGAGCGCCAGTTTATTCAGAACCCTTTTGGGCTCAGTTGGCCTCTAAACTTGGCTAATTACAGTATTGCCTGGGGGGAAGTAAAGAAGTACCTTTTCAACAGCATCTTTGTCTGCACGATCACATGTATAGGGGCGCTTACCACGGCTGTTCTGGCAGCCTACTCTTTTGCGAGATTCGAGTTTTGGCTCGATAAACTGCTTTTCTATATACTTATGTTTTTGATCATGCTACCTCCCATCATGAGTTTGGTGCCTAGATTTCTCATGGTCAAACGTCTGGGTTTACTTAACACTTATGGCGGGCTTATTCTTCCTTTTATGTCGGGAAGCCAGGTTACGGCTATGTTCATTCTTCGCTCCTTCTTTGCCGGGATCCACGACTCAATATTTGATGCTGCTGAATTAGATGGTGCTTCTGAATTCCAGATCATGACCAAGATAGTCTTACCACTATCGGCTCCGGTCCTATGGACCCTAGCTATCATGAACATCATGACTAGCTGGAATAATATACTCTGGCCGCTAATCACTCTTTCTAGCCGAAAACTCTATCCAGTTACAGTTGGTCTAATGTTTTTCCAGGGGCAGTATGCTGTTCAGCGAGGTCCATTAATGGCTGGATATGTCATATCGTCAATCCCCTTAGTTATTCTGTTCGTTTGTGCTTCTAAGTCGTTTATTAGAGGCTTAAGTTCAGGAGCTGTTAAGATGTAAGCTCATTAGGAGGGAAGTCATGGAAGAAATTGGGCGTATTGTTCTCGAAATGAGTCTCAAACCTTTCAAGAAAGTAGATAGCGAATCGATCTACCAGGTCTGTAGGAAGGTACTGAAGGATTGGTACCCACTGCTCAAGGTGGCAGAGGAGCGCTCTATCCTATTCTGGATCGCGGACGGTACTGAAATCCTGATATGGAATGGGAATCTAGATGAACCACTTGAGTGGGCGCGGTATATCGGATTCTGCAATACAGAAAAGGGTGTTTATATAGAGGAAGACCGTTCTACCGAACGGGTTGCTAAGTGTTACGTTGAGAACCCCCCGCAGATCACGTATGGAATCGTCAAAGACATCATAACTGCTTTCAAAGACATTGCCAGAGATGAATTTGGCCTATCCTTGTCAGCAGGTGCCACCTTTGATCCTGGGCCTGAGTTTGCTTACTCTGATTTCAAGTACAAAGATCATCCTGAAATCATTGGTGGGGGAGCTAGGACTAAGATCGGTCCCGCTTTCGCCATGGTCAATGCCTGGTCCACGCTGAAGGGTGACGATAAACGCTACGCCACATATCCCTCTGGGATACCTGACGGCACGCCTTTCGGGGTGTTCTTCGGCAAGCAGTGTCGTAGTTTTCTTTCCACATTAGGATTTGACTACATCTGGTTTTCTAATGGTTTTGGCTTTACGCATTTTGGTTGGAGTTGCTTGGGTGAGAATTTTGATGGCAATAGATTTAATACCGCTGATTACGATCAGTTATCCAGCAAAATACTCTCCTTTTGGGTTCAGTTTCAGGAGCATTGCCCAGATTTTCCCGTGGAAGTAAGGGGGACCAATTTTGGAGCGGCCATGGACCTAGCCAAGGATTGCGTACCTCTAAGAGACCTATATGACGGTAAT
>JAAZLW010000035.1 GCA_012799135.1 Bacillota bacterium
CTCCAGCCAGTCTAGTCACAGTATCTTAGAGCAAATATCTGGTTGCTGGAGTACCAAACAATCTAGCACGCTAATCATCGTCATCATCACTTGCAGGTCGAACCACTAACAGATAACACCATTTCCTGTGTCTTAAAGGACTTGTCCAATTGGTGCTGTTGAACCCCTAACTATAAGTTTCGGCTTCAATCGAACTCTCTCAACTTCTCCTCTTGAATCGTCGTCTTTTGAAAGCCGTCTAAGTACCAGCCTCCCGGCTTCTCTGCCCATTTTATACGACATGTCCTGCAAGGCAGTAACAGGTGGTGATAGCAATTCCGAATAGTCGAGGTCTCCGAACAAAGCCAGCGACATGTCTCCAGGAAGGCATATGCCTCTTTCCTTAAGTGCAAACAAGCACCCTATTCCAGCCTGATTATTACCTGCTATGATAGCTGTTACATCATGTACAGTATCCAGCAATCTGCGAGTAGCATTAAGCCCACCACTGATGCTAAATTCACTTGGCTGTACTAGGTCAGGCTCGTAGTGTAAGGCGTGATCCTCAAGACCCTGCAAATACCCTTCCAACCTCTTTTGAGCGGTTACCATATTGTCTCTTCCCGACAGAAAAGCGATCTTTTCATGTCCAAGGGATGCAAGATGATCCACTAACGTTCGTGCCCCAGAGACATTGTCATGGAATACGCTATCGGCATTTATGCCTTCAAGTGCTTCATTCACGGCTATGACTGGTATCTCCGTGCACTTCAATATGTCACTCAACAGTGATTTCTCCGGACCAGGAGCAACTACTATCGCAGAAACCTGGTACTGCATCAATACTTTAGCATAATAGAGTTCAAGTTCGGACTTCCCTTGAGTAGTTGTGATGAGTATGTTATAACCAAATGGTTGAATTTGATCTTCCAAACCCTTAAGTAGGCGCATGAAAAACATGTCTGTCTGACTGGGAATCATGACACCTATTAAGTTGAGGTTAAGACGCCGTAAGCCCTGAGCAAGCAGGTTAGGGTGATAGCCTAGTTCCTGAACGGCCATTCTTACACGGTACTCCAGCTCGTCACTAATGCCGTCCTTCCCATTCAGAACCCTAGATACTGTCGCGATCGATACACCCGCTTTTTGGGCTACATCCTTGATAGTAACCGACATTTCACACCCTCTTTGTACTAGCGAGAAAACGTTTTCAAAAGTAATCAAAATGAAATTGCAGATGCTGTAAACGTTTTCAATTATAAAGAACAAATAACGACTCGTTCTTATACAAACAAAACCAGTTTATGACTATACTACAATTTTAAAGCCTCTCAATGTTTTTGTCAAGAGCATCTGAGCTCGGTCCTCAAACCAGATCCGGCCAACAGATTAGCAACAATGAAGCTATCGGGCAGGAGTTCGCAAGAGCAGGGTGCAAGTTTGCAGGAAGATGTCCATCTGTAATGAAGATTTGTGAGAGTGTAGAAGTGAAAGGAGATGTCACATGACGACGGTAAACTCGATAGGCCCTCTGGCTCCGTTTAACCTGCGCTGTGAATACAGTAAAGAGGCACTAGGTATCGATAGACCCAATCCCAGATTGTCCTGGGTGCTGGATCATAGCGAGACAGATCAGTATCAAAGGGCATATCAGGTGATTGTTGCGGATGATGAGACTCTAGTAGCCAATGAAGAGGGAAATGTCTGGGATAGCGGTAAGGTAGAGTGTTCCCGTTCGGTTAATGTTGTCTACCAAGGCCAAGAGCTCAAGTCCTGCCACAAATACTATTGGCGTGTGCGCTGGTGGGACAAGACTGAGACAGTAAGCCCCTATAGCGACATCTCGGAGTTTGAAACAGGCTTTCTTCGTCAAGATGAATGGTCTGCCTCCTGGATCGCCAATGCCGATGACGCTTCCCCTGACTCAGTCACTGTTGAGGCTGGATATAATCTACGGCCCGGAAGCCTTTTGCGTAAGGAGTTTGACACAGAAAAAGAGATCAAAGCTGCCAGAGTATATATCGCTGGTCTTGGCTACTACGAACTACGAATCAATGGCAAGAAAGTTGGGGATCGGGTACTGGACCCGGGCCAGACTGACTACCGCAAGACGGTATTGTATTCTATCTATGATGTCACTACCATGCTCCAACAAGGCGCAAATGCCATAGGCGTCATGCTGGGCAATGGTCGGTACTGCAGCTTCCGCTGGCAAGATGACGACCTTTTCGGATATGATCGCTTCCCTTGTCTAAGGGCAGAACTTCACATCAGCTACGTCGACGGAAGCAAAGATAAGATCGTAACAGATACGACCTGGCAGGTAAAGCGCGGTCCCGTGGGGATTAACGGTATATACTATGGCGAATTCTATGATGCGCGTATGGAAATCGATGGCTGGGATCAGCCCGGCCTCCACGACCCAGGCTGGGCCCAAGCAGTCAAAGTCGAGCCACCCGGTGGTGTCATGAGAGCCCAGATCATGCCTCCCATCAAGGTGACTAAGTGGCTGCAGCCGGTCGCTGTCCTGAGTCCCGATCCTGGTGTATATATCTACGATCTGGGTCAAAACATCACTGGTTGGGTGAGGCTTAAAGCAGAAGGCAAGAGAGGTACTCAGATCACAATGCGCTTTGCGGAAGTACTAGATGACTGTGGCAGGCTTGAGACCCGCATCAACCGGGATGCGAAGGCCACTGATACGTATATCCTCAAAGGTGAAGATCTCGAAGTCTATGAGCCCCGCTTCACCTACCATGGGTTCAGATATGTAGAAGTCACTGGTTATCCGGGAACTCCCAGGCTGGATAGTATCGAAGGCTGTTTTGTCCATACTGCCATAGATTATGTCGGTGGTTTCTCCAGCTCACATCAGCTCTTCAACACGATCCATAGGAACGTCATTTATGGGCAGTTAGCCAACCTGATGAGTGTACCGACTGATTGCCCACAGAGAGATGAGCGATTGGGCTGGATGGGCGATGCCCAGCTAGTGGCGGAAGAGGCCATCCATAACTTCGACATGGCCGCTTTTTATGTCAAGTATCTGCAGGATATCAAAGATGCGCAGAAGGAAGATGGAACCCTCTCTGATGTGGTACCACCCTATTGGCCGCTTTACCCTGCTGATCTCGCCTGGGGGACTGCTTATCTTACCCTGGCTTGGGAGATGTATCGCTA
>JAAZLW010000293.1 GCA_012799135.1 Bacillota bacterium
ATAGTGGGTCTAGCACACAGAATTGCGTGTTAACAAGCACCACAATGGTTGCATCGATTACGAGTATATGCATGTTTCATGCGCTTATTTGATCGGGGGAGGGGGTTGAGAGGCTTTATCACCACGATGATCCGGTAGAACGTGAATTCTACGAGGATATCTATCATTTCATTAAGGGAGACTACGAGCGAAAAAGGTAATCTTCGTTGTCTTACAGATTAGCATCAGAATCGGTTGTAGGTGAGGTAGCAGCGAAGGCGCTACTCTTGGGTTACCACGCCTTGGTATAAATTAAAGACAGGAGGGTATTTGGGATGCTGAGACGAGAACCGCGTATCTTGACCGTGTTGGTCTTGATGTTCTTGATGGTCACTGGGAGTACGATGGCTAAGACGACTACACTGGAGTTCTGGACAATTTCGCTTAGCCCATGGTTCGATGATTACATCAACGGCACCATTGCCGAATACGAAGCACGCAATCCGGGGATCAAGATAGTCTGGAAGGATATCCCCATCGATGCTATTCAGCAAAAGCTGCTTGCTGCTATTGCCGGTGGGGTATCACCTGATGTAGTTAATCTAAATACGGAATTTGCCTTTGAGCTGGCGGAAAGGAATGCCTTGGTCGACCTAGAGAAGGCAGCCACCGCTGAAATGAAGGACATTTACTTCGAAGGCATATGGAACTCCACTGCGTACAAAGGTGGAGTCTATGCGTTTCCGTGGTATGTGACCACTAGTGTGCTGTTCCTAAACTCCGATCTAATCGAGCGGGCTGGATTAGATCCGAATAACCCGCCGGACACTTGGGATGGTTTGATTGAGTGGGCGAGGCTCATCAAGGCCAACGTACCCAACATATATGGTATTCATAAAGACTTCAGTGTGAATCAAGAATTCCCCCTCAATGGTATACCACTCGTTGATGAAAGCAGGAAGAAGGCTGCCTCTAACACTCCTGAGGCAGTGAAGCTTCTTACAGAGTATAGACAGCTATATGCTGAAAAGCTGACTCCTCCAGAGACACTGAAGGAGAAGTATCAGGGTGCTCTAAACCGCTACCAAGCCGGTGCACTAGTCACTATTGTCACTGGCCCACAGTTTCTGAATCGAATTGAGCAAGATGCACCCGATGTATATAAGGCCACCCGTGTCTTCCCACAACCTAAGAGCAAAGCGGGCATAGTACCTGCAGCAGTCATGAACATGGTGGTTCCCGTTGCTAGCAAGAAGACTAAGGAAGCCGTTGAATTCGCGCATTACTTTACCAACAACGAGAATCAGCTGGAGTTCTGCAAGGTAGCGGTGATTCTGCCCTCAACTAAAGAGGCCATCAAGGATCCGTTTTTCCAGAGTCAGCTGGGAACTCTCGAAGGTGAATCTCGTTACTATGGTTTGCAGCAACTTGAGCATGCTGTAGACCTTAATCTTGGCCTACCTAATCAGGCTGACCTCAATAAGGCCTCTGAGATGATGGTAGAATCTGTCGCACAGGGCGTACAGACTCCAGAGGAAGGCTTGGCCTGGCTAGAAGCCGAATGGAATAGGATCCTGGCACGTTAGTTCCGAACGGAGGATATGGGGGACTTTTCGTCCCCCTCACCCCAGTTCTCGAAAGGCTTGTTTGTCAAAGGATGCGATGTTTGAGATGGCGAATAATGTGATGAAAAGAACAAGAAATAGTATGTCTACGCTTCGTCGCCAACAGATTATTCTGGCCTATGTCTTGCTTCTGCCATCATTGGTGTTTCTGGGGATGTTTACATTCTATCCTATGGTCCGCGGCCTTATTGCCAGTCTCCATGAGTGGTCTGTTCTTACACCACCGAGATATCTGGGGCTGGACAACTTCAGAGAGGCTTTCTCCAACCCCTACTTCAAGATTGCCATCACCAACTCCATAAAATATCTAGTAATCGTCCCTGTTATTCAGTTGTTGTCCATCATATTGGCGATACTGGTTAATCGGGAGATTCCTGGTATTGGCCTCTTTCGAGCCGCGTATTATATCCCTGTAGTTACGCCGATGGTAACAGTAGCTATTACATGGGGGTGGATCTTCGATAGCAGTGGTGTGCTCAACTACCTATTGTTATCCCTGGGGCTGATTAAGGAGCCTATCAGCTGGCTTGTGAATCCCACCACGGCTCTTGGCTCGGTTATGTTTGTAACCATGTGGAAAGGTTTGGGCTATTACATGGTTATGTATCTGGCGGGCTTACAGAGCATTCCTAAAGAATTGGAGGAAGCGGCTGTCATAGATGGGGCAAACGGTTGGCAGGTGACTCGGCATGTTACTATTCCCTTGTTAAGGCCTTCAATACTGATTTGCTCGACGTTATCTGCTATGGCAGCTCTCAGGGTGTTTGATGAGGTCTTTGTCATGACAGAAGGTGGCCCTATGGGCAAAACACTAGTGGCTGGACTCTATATTTACCAACAAGCCTTTGAAAGCTATAGGTTCGGTTACGCTGCGGCTGTGAGTCTAGTCCTTGGAGTAATTGTTATGGTGTTTACCGTCATAAACTTTAGGGCCATGGCTAGGGGAGGTTTGACATACTATTGATGAGAAGAAGCGTAGCGGCTCAGAAGCGAGTTGCCATGGTGCGGAAAATCATAAACTACATTCTTGTCTATGCAGGCCTGATCGCCATAGCCATTTTCATGGTTGGGCCATTTGCTTGGCTGCTTTCCACTTCGATCAATATCTCAGGCAACGTATATGCCTTCCCTCCGCAGTTGGTACCCAAACCTGCCGGTCTTGACAACTTCGTGAAGGTGTGGACGGCCATGCCCTTTGGCCGATATTTCTTTAACACAGTACATATTACCCTTGTGGGAGTAGGCTTAAGTTTGCTATTGGCGTCCATGGCGGGGTACCCATTAGCGAGATTGACGTTTCCGGGGAGGAATATCATATTTGGCCTGATTCTAAGCACCATGATGATCCCCAACTCAACCGGTATGATTGTCAATTTCGTAACATTACAGAAGATGAAGCTAGTTGATACAATACCGGCGGTTTACTTGCCAAGTGCCGTAAGTGCCTTCGGCATCTTCTTGATGAGGCAGACTTATATAACAATTCCCCGGGATCTTGAAGATGCGGCTAGGATTGATGGTTGCTCTGAACTGAGAATTTGGTTGCAGATCATGTTGCCTTTGGTAAAACCGGGCCTGATTAGCCTCGCCATTTTTGAATTCGTCGCTTATTGGGGAACCTTTTTGTGGCCCTTGATCATACTCCAGGATCCCAATAAGTACCCTATGGCAGCCGGGCTTCAGTATTTACAGGGTATGTTTGCTTTTAACTTTAGATATATTGCCGCAGGTGGCGTTATATCGATCATCCCTGTCATTATTATGTTCTTGGTTCTGCAACGACATTTCGTGAGTGGATTACATGGAGCTCTGAAAGGATAGGAAGAGGATCTAGGAGCTAGATACAGTAAGGCGGCTTTGGCTCTGGAACTGTGCTGCTAGCTCACTGTAAACTATTTCACAAACAACCAGTGCCCCTTGCAGGAGCGCTTCTTCGAGTAGCCGCTTGGAGGTCAAGCAGTGCTGCGGATTCGGTATAAGAATATCTAGTAGCATATTAGTGTCTACCGCTGAGATCATCTTCCACGTATCTCCTCGATCAGTATATCTGAGTTTCTATCTTTCAAATGCGCTAGACTCCCGATGTGCTTGTCAAAAGGGGACTCGGGGATCTGCTTCTCAATCAGGTATCCCGCGGTGGTCTCCCGGAAGACAAGTTCATCACCTTGTCGAAGACCAAGCTTATCTCGAATTGCCTTAGGTATGGTGATTTGACCTTTGGAAGTAATCTTGGCTCTATGCAAGGCCAACACCTCCATGGAAGTAAGAAGTAAGGAGCAGTATTTCTTACATATAGTGTATTACGGATCTGGGATGAGCGTCAACACTCCTGATCGCTTTGCGGTAGTCCTAGACTTCTTTAGGGACATTTCCATTCGGTGCCTCCTCTAGCTTCTGGTAGGCAAGGACCAGCGCATAAAGGGAGACGAAAAGGAGCGG
>JAAZLW010000329.1 GCA_012799135.1 Bacillota bacterium
AACACCTCAAGCGGACGGAAGGTAGTAGCAATCATTTGCTGGGCTGATCTCATGAGATCCACCATAGCAATGGTGGAGACTAAAGATGAATCCTTAAGCCTCGCAACAGCTTCATTACCCAGCGGCGGCATTATCCTGGGAAGAGTCTGAGGAAATATTACCCATCTCATTGACTGCATATAAGTCATTCCCAGGGATCTGGCAGCCTCCATCTGGCCTTTATCTATGGACAGAATGCCTCCGCGAAGGATCTCAGCTATGTAAGCAGACGCATTCAAAGTCATACCTATCACTGCAGCTGGAAACGGATCCAAAGTGATGCCTGCTTGAGGCAGCCCGTAGTAAATCAAGAAAAGCTGCATCAGGAGGGGTGTCCCTCGCATCCACCAGATGTAAAGCGAAGCAGACGTATTCAATAAAGGACTTCGGGATATTCTCGCTAATGCCAGGCCAAGTCCTATGGTCGTCCCTAACAGCATGGAAAGACACGTAAGCTCCATGGTCATTACTGCGCCTTTTAGAAGCACCGGGAAGAGTCCTATCATAAACTTTATATCCATGAACTACTCTCTCCTCGTAGAAACCTAGTACAGCTGCTCTGTTCCCTGAACCAATCCTATTAATATCTCCAGGCTGCCGGTGTCACCGCTTACGTTACGCAAATCTCGAACTCCTTCCGAAACCCAATCATTTCGAAGCGCTGGAAACTCACACTAAGTCGTAAGAGTCGCACTTTGCGTACCGCGCATAACACCGGCAACCGACTCATAGCTCACGTCGACAGCCGTGATGACACAGTCTCACGACTGCCCGCTCATCATCACTTGGAGACGTCCACTCCAAACCACTTCCGAGAGATTTCCCCGTATGTGCCATCTGCTTTAATAGAATCAACGGCTTCACATACAGCTTCACGGAAGGAGTCATCACCTTTCCTAAAACCAATTCCGACAGATTCCTCAGCCAAACTCTCTTCCAGTACCCGGTAAGTCCCAGCTTGCTTCGTTATGAAGTACCTACCGACAAACTCATCCACTACCAGCGCCCGGATGCGGCCGATTGCAAGGTCTGTAAATGCCTCAGGATACGTGGCATAGAGCTTCAGATCCTTGAACCCTCCGAACTTCCTCACGGCAACCTCTCCTGTGCTTCCCAGCTGTGTACCTACTACCTTACCCTTAAGGTCAGAGAGGGTATTGATATCTTTGGTGTCCTGCTTAACTACGATTATCTGCGCTCCATAGATGTACGGGGGGCTGAAATCAATCTTCTCCGCCCTCTCATCAGTAATTGTAAGTGCGGACTGAATCATATCAAACTTCCCGGACTGAAGCGCAAGGATTACCCCGTCCCATGCAGTGGGGACCCACACGATATCGACCCCGAGCCGTCGTCCTATCTCATTCGCAAGATCCACATCAAAACCAATGAGGTTACCCTTCTCATCCCTGTATTCCATTGGAGGAAAAGCGTCATCCACGCCTATCCTGATGACACCTGCTGCCCTTATCTTCTCGAACGAATCATCGCTTGAAGCACCCCAAACTACGCTACTCAGGATTAATACAGCAGTGATTACGGAGATTAGCACAATCTGTGACAGTCTTCTTCTGTTCATTGACATAGTAATTGCCTCCTCACTTCTTTGCCTTCTTTAGGTTTCTATATCATGCTCACTGAAACCGAAACAGAACTACATCCCCATGTTTTTGTACTTCATCAGGCCCCAAAACAAAAACCCCTCGCCCCATAAAAGGGACGAGAGGTAACTCCCGTGGTCCCACCCTACTTGGCTACCTATTTTAATAGATCAGGTAACCCACTCATTATCCGGTACGGCACGCAGCCTCGATGGGCCCTTCGTGCTTATACCTCCCCGCAGTAACGGGCGGGACCCGTCAAAGCCTACTCTCATAATGGAACCACAACACAACTTGTGCATGCGACCC
>JAAZLW010000036.1 GCA_012799135.1 Bacillota bacterium
CTCTATATACTTAGATGCCATAGGAGGTTCTACCGGGCTCACCGGCTATGCCTTTGCGACAATGGCACTGGTAGAGGTGCCCATGTTTCTTTTGGCACCACGGGTGATCGATAGATTCGGCTATAAGTCGGTATTGGTCTTCAGTACAGGCCTCTTTGGGCTAAAACTCATGCTCAACGCATTACTTCCTATCCCTTGGCTGGTAATTGTACTTCAAGCCATAGCCGGCATGGGTTTCGCCCTTTTCCACGTATCATCGGTCTTGATGGTGGATGCATTGGTACCCCGCCAGTTCCGTTCCACAGGCCAAGCTGTACTCGCCACTGTCTCCTGGAGCCTAGCGGGGATAACCGGTAGTCTAATCTTTGGGCGCCTTCTGGATACCGCTGGGATTCTAACAGCCTTTCGCATCGGCGGTTATGTGGGGCTTTTAGGGACCCTATTTATTCAGCTGTTTGTCCCCAGTGCCGGTGGAGAGAAACAGCAGTCATCAGTGGAAATCGAGGCATAATCGATCACACCGGTCAGATACCACCACTTGCCCCCAACCACCTGGGGAACTCCTGATCTGACGGTCTTTCTGTAAAGCATGCTAGTTACTCCGGCCGACCGAGCCGAAGACCCGCATCTTCTCCGTTACAGCCTCTTTGATGGCTTCCCTTACCTGTACCATGAATTCGGGAAAGCCCAGTGTTTCGGGGAGTGTATCCACTGTGCGGATCTTAGCCATGGCAGCTTGGGACATGTCAGTGTAGACATTGACCTTGGCGATGCCGTTGGCTATAGCCTCTCGAAAATCATCGTCGGATAACCCAGACCCACCATGCAGCACTAAGGGTACTCCCGTCAGTTTCCGAGTCTTCGCTAGGCGGGGGATATCCAATTGAGGTGTACCCCGGTAGATGCCGTGGACACTGCCTATGGCAACGGCTAAGGCATCGATCCCGGTCTCTGTAACGAAGAGTCTGGCTTCCTGAGGATCGGTGAAGAGACTAGGGTCAGCAACTCCTGGGCTGGCGTCGCCTTCGCCCCCGGTCACATGGCCTAGCTCCGCCTCAACGGAGACATTGACCGCATGGGCTATGCGGGAAATTTCCCGAGTTTTGAAGATATTCTCCTCCAAAGGTAGGGTGGAGCCATCAAACATTACAGAGGTGAAACCATTACGCAAAACCTTGATGATAGCAGAGAAGCTCTGGCCGTGGTCTAGGTGTACCGCTACAGGGACCGTAGCTTTGCGAGCTGCCCGCAAGATAATGGGGGAGAATTCCTCAAGATCAATAAAGGGGAAATGGGCTTCAGCTACACTGAGAATGACCGGTGATCTGTTCTCCTCTGCTGCCTGCAGTATGGCCTGTAGTGTTTCCATGTTTACAACATTAAAAGAGCCCACCGCGTAGCCACGGCGAGAAGCATCGGTGACTAGTTGTTTCAGATTGACTAATGCCATAACCTGTACATCTCCTTTATGAATGTCAAGTACTCCTGGAGCTATTTGCTGTTCTCGCCCCCCTGTGCCATGTAGGCTACATGGGTAACGGCATAACCTGCATTGGCCAAATCCCTCAATACAGCATCGACATCGGTCGTATCCAGCCTCAAGACGATCGAGCGCTTCTCTCTTCCCTGGTGGAAGGTGGCAAGACTGATAATACTGATGCCATGGTCCCTAATAATCTTGGTGATGCCTGCCAACATACCGGGTTTATCTTCCATTTCCAAGGAGATCCTGGCACCGGTGCTTCTTAGGCCCATAGAATCAATGAAGGCATCAAAGATGTTAGTCTCTGTAATGATCCCTACCAACTTGTCGCCATCAAGTACAGGTAGACCGCTAACCACGTTTTCCCGCATGAGCACTGCCGCCTCTTCGATCAGAGTTTCGGGAGTGACAGTAACAGGATTAGGTGTCATGACATCCTTGATCCTCATCTTGGCTAAGAGGTAGTTCATCTCAAAGACGCTTAAGGTAGTTGCGGGTGAAGGTGCTATCCTCAGCAGTTGTGATTCGACGACAATACCTACCAGTTTGCCTTTATCCAATACCGGCAACCGCCTGACCTTATGCTCTTGCATAAGCTTTAGGGCATCCAGAATTCCCATATCCGGCGTAGCGGTAAGGGGATTAGGTGTCATCCGGGTCTTTACCATCATGGCCAAACCCTCCCATTTTGTCGCTATCTCTACTAGGAAAATTCCGTGAGAGGTGGCAAAATCCTGCTTTATGGCGAAACTGACGAGATTTCATTCAGCCTATCCCAAAAGACCAGGCTGCCAAAAATAGGAATGGCGTGCATGAGACAACGAGTGAGCATAAACATGTAGAAGTACGGTTTGATTACTATAGAAAGCAGGGAGGTAACGTGAGCAAAATAGCGTACTTGACAATAGATGATGGCCCCACGGAGAACACCAAAGGATATGTTGATTATCTAAACAACAGGTCCATTCCCGCCATAATGTTCTTTTTGGGAAGCAATATTGACCGGTATCGAAATGTGGCGATCTATGCGGTCCAGCACGGGATGATCATCGGAAATCACAGTTACTCTCATCCCCAATTCTCCAAGCTTACCCTCGATGAAGCCGTGAAAGAGATTAGGCGGCAGGAAGCCCTGATTAATCTAATCTACGCAGCAGCTAGGCATGCTAGAAAGTATAAGCTTTTCCGGTTTCCCTATGGTGACAAAGGCGGAGCTAACAAAGGAAAGCTCCAGGAGTATCTGAAGTCTGAGGGGTTCATGAAGATCGATCCTACAGGAATCACCCATCCTTCTTACTACGAATATGAGCTAGACAGGGACTGGGACGTATTTTGGACATTTGACTTTGGAGAATATGCAATACGAGATGGAGCAGGTGGATCGAACCAGAGCATTCTAAGTCATACCAATGTGATGAACCTGTGGGCGGGAGGTAGTCCAGCAGATAGGTTTTCAGCGGAGATTATCTTGATCCATGATCACGCGGCTACGGAAATACGCTTTCCTGGCTACTTCAGTGAGTTACTAGACCATACTATGGCCATGGGTGTAGAGTTTACGATGCCACGGTTTGTTCAGGGTGATATGCGGACCTAGTCTGTAGCACCTTCTTCATGCTTCACCTGGCCAGCAGAGCCCGGTCGGCAGTTACGTGGCCTGACCGGGCTCTTACCTTGTGCACACCTTTAGTCAAGAAGTATCTTCTACCCGGCTTCGCTGCTATCCTAGCCGAGGCCGAATGGGGACGATGGTCTAAATCCCATGAGCGTATACATCCCAACCCATATAGTTCCCGAAGGCTTCCTCTAGCACTTTCGCTGTTTGGGAAAGATTAATCGCCACATGGTGTTCAAAACCGTTGCGGCAGATGTAGCGCATCAAGTCCTGTAAAGCGACAATCTGTGCTACACCCCGACTGCCGAAAGTATTAAGTGGATCGTCTGTCAGTCGACCTTCACCAACGTAAGCACGAATCGTACCAGTAAGGTCATCGGTTGATACCCGTGCAAATGTAAACGGTCCAGTCTTTATTCGACCATTGATGCCACCATAGGAATTCTCCTTGCCCAATGTTCTGGCCAGAACGTTACAGTAATCCACCTTCGCGGATGAGAAGATGGAGCGGGGGTAATTTCCGCAATGGAATAGGATACACTTGTCTCGATCTTTACCATAGTTATTGTTCCAATCCACCAGAGCACTAGGTTGCCCGGAAGCTTGCTGTAAGGCATACATGGCTACTAGCCCAGTCATATCGACTTCGCAGGCTGCTGGGCACAGATTCTCCCCTAGCATACTCATCACAGTACAAGGAGAAATGCCATAGTTGGCTTGGATGGAGTTCCAGCACTGAATCCCAACACCATCCCAACCGCACTCTTCAATGAGATTACCTAGTACTACAGCGAGTTTCGCCATTTTCAGCAGAGGTTTGTTCGGAACCATATCACAGTCCATATATTTCTTTAGCTCGTGAAGTTTTGTCTGTATCTGGTCGTCTGTATCCTTCAGACTCTCTGCTTTCCCGAATACTTCAGACAAATCCAAGGTATCAATAGTTATTCCGGCCTGCTGCAATAGTTTCTCGCTGAAGCGGACGGTATTGAAAGCTTCTGGCCGAGCTCCAATTGCTCCAAACCGTGCTTGCCTGAGACTCGTTACGACGCGACATACTCGGAGGAAGTTAACTAGATCATCTTGGAACGTAACTGAAGCAGCGGTATCAGTATGTAGAGTTGGCAGAGTAAAGCGCAGTCCATATTGTCGCAGATTATTGCATACAGATATTTTCCCACAGAAACTGTCTCGCCGATTCTCTACATCCAACGCCTCCAAATCATCATCGAAAGCATGGACAAATATGGGTACGTTTAGATTAGATCGGGCGATAGACTCAACAATCGCCTTTTCTGTTCCGAAGTTAGGTAGCGTGATCACCACACCATCAATGTGTTCCCTATTGGTCTTTAGCAGATTAATGGTCTTTTCAACATCACTCTTGGTCTGAGTGCTCCCAGCAACCGTATCTGCGGGCGATAGGGTGATAGCTTCGATTCCCTGTGCCGTTAAGGTGGCTAAAACCTGGCTCCTGCCAGATTCACATAAGTGATCGGGAAAGAAATCTCGGTTGCCAACAATTACTGCTATTTTCATCGTTAGTCGGCGCAGACTCGTCATCTCGACAGCAGATCAAGATGCGCCCTTCCTCCCTTTAATAGTTTTTGGCACTTCTTTTCAAGCTTCAATACAGCGAATGCCATGGGTATTTAGGCAATCGCGCAAGGCCTCATCTATAGGACCATCAGTGATCAGCGTGTTAAGCATACTGAGGGCACCGATTCGCGCTACAGCTCTGCGGCCGTATTTAGCTTTGTGTGCTGCTCCTATTACTTGACTCGATACGCTCGACTTTACTTGCTTTAGACTTATCTGTAGAAAGTTGCCGTCCATGATTCCATGTTCTGATGAGAAGGCATCTATTCCCATGAAATAGATATCAGCTCGTAGTCTGCTATAAGCCTTTTCGGCATCTGTTCCGTAAAGCATTGCGCTCTCATGGTTACAGACTCCCCCTATTACTATAAGGGTTATTCTGGGGCTTCCTAACAGCTCGGCTGCCACCCGGATGCCGTTGGTAACTACTGTGATATCCTCTTTTAGTCTAAGATAGCGTGCTATGGCTAGACACGTGGATCCCTCGTCGAGAATCACTGTATCTCCCGGTTGAACGAGGTTGGCAGCTTTCATGCCGATACGGTCCTTTTCTTCTCGATATTGTTGTTCTCGTTCACTCAATCGCAATTCTGCATGAGTATTGACCCCTAGGGAGACAGCCCCGCCATGAGTCTTGATAATCAACCCATCTCCCTCAAGGCGGTCTAGATCTCTCCTAATTGTGACTAGAGAGACACCAAAACGTTCGGCAAGATCGCGTACGGTAGCAGCACCGTTTTTCCCAAGGATGGCCAATATGTATTGTCTGCGCTCTTCTGGTAACACGTGATACCTCCATCCAAAAACAGATGAGTCAGCTGTTTCTGTCGCTCTTTCCTCCATTATATACACTATGGTCCTTTAGGGGAAGGAAAAAGGAAGAACTTAATCGGAAATGCTCAATAAGCATCATATACAATCAGTACAGAAAAAGCAAATAGCGTGAAAAGGAAATAAAGCCAACCCAGAGAAGGAAAACATGAATAGATAGAGAAACATAATAATACATGTGTAATCAAAAAAGGTGGTAAAAACGAACACAAAGGCACAGACAGATGATGCATTATGTCTTTTGACTAAAAAGGGGAGAAACGTACATGACTTTGGAGGCATTCGATTCACTTATTCATAAGTCTTCGCCAGAGAGACTACAGCAATGCCTTCCTACAGATAGCCAAATCAGAGAACTATATGCTCAGAGCTATCGTTCGCGCATGGCCACACTGGATATGACTTATCGGGCGGAAATGGGGCATATTGGATCAGATTTTTCCTGTCTTGACATTCTTACCGTTCTGTATTTCTGTGTCATCAAGGTGAATCCCAAGGATCCCACTTGGCCGGAACGGGATAGGTTGATCCTAAGTAAAGGTCATGCTGCTGGAGCCTTATATGTAACCCTAGCAGAAAAGGGTTTTTTTCCGAAGACATGGTTAAACAGCTACCAGCAATTTGACTCCAGGCTTCAGGGTCATCCAGATCGGCAGAAACTCCCAGGGGTTGAGCATAACACAGGCTCCCTTGGACATGGACTATCTGTAGCAGCAGGAATAGCAGCTGGATTGCAGTTTTCCAACAGAGGTCGCTCTCGCGTGCCTAGGGTCTTTGCTCTTTTGGGCGATGGAGAGTTGCAGGAAGGTTCCAATTGGGAAGCAGCCATGCTTGCCGCTCAATTGCAGCTAGACAATCTAGTGGCGATTATTGATCGCAATGGGCTTCAACAGGGAGACAGCACGGAAAACACTGTGGCGTTGGGGGATCTATCTGCTAAGTGGGATAGCTTCGGGTGGAGAGTTGCCCAGTGTGATGGACATGATATGAAGCAGCTTTTGACGGTGTTGAACACGGAATCGGAATCCTCAAAACGCCCGACCGTAGTAATAGCCAAGACAGTTAAGGGACGTGGTGTCAGTTTCATGGAGAACAATCCAGTTTGGCACCATAAAGTTCCGTCAGCCGAAGAGAAAGCCAGAGCACGAGAGGAACTAGGAACGGTATTGGCGGCTATAGAAGGGAATGAAGCCACATGGCTGACATTCGTGAAACGTTCGTAAAGACTCTAATCCAGGCGACAGAACACAACCCAGAAATCGTTGTGGTAGTCAACGATTCGATCAGCTCATCACGTCTGAAGGAATTCCAGCAGCTATATCCTACTAGAGTGTTCAATGTAGGTATTGCCGAACAGAACCTGGTGGGGTTTAGTGCCGGTCTGGCCGCCTCTGGGCTAAAACCCTGGGCTTGTTCGGCTACCAGCTTTCTGAGCTATCGTGCCACGGAACAGATCAGGAACGATGTGATCTACTCAGGCCACAATGTCAAGCTTGTCGGCAACACTTCCGGGGTAGACTATGGGCCGTTGGGAGTGACACACCACTCTTTAGCGGATGTTAGTCTGTTCCGGTCATTTCCTGGATTTTATCTGATAATCCCTGCTGACCACCAGGAAACGGAACAGGCGGTGCATGCTCTACTAGCAATGGAGGAACCAGCGTACTTACGGTTATATAGAGGAGATATGCCCTACAGTTTGAATATGCCGGGGGAGTTTCAACCGGGGAAAATCCGACTGGTGAGAGATGGGGAAGATTGTGCTCTATTCGCAACCGGTCGGATGGTGCAAAGAGCTCTCGAGGCTGCAGATATACTCAGTAAGTCCAACCTTTCCGTAAGTGTTGTTAATGTGAATACACTGACCCCTTTGGATGTCTCCGGTATTATTGAGGTAGCGGAGAAAGTGTCTTGTTTGGTGACGGTAGAAGAACATGCCATACAGGGGGCATTGGGTGGTGCTATATGTGAGACGGTGGCCCAGTTTCATCCTAAACCTGTTTTGCGTCTAGGGTTTCCGAATGCGTTTAGCGTTTCCGGCCAGCCAGAGGCAGTCCGGGAGCATTATGGGCTGACAGCAAAGAGCATAGCCAGGAGCGTACAGTCTTTTGTACAAGAGTGGGCCAATTAGTAAAGCCGGGGTAAGGACAAGATTGGAGAATTCGGCAATAGGAAGGAGAGCTTCCGTGGGTGAACCGTGCATCGTATCTATAGACGAGGGGACGACAGGCACTCGCGCCCTACTAATCGATGGGAATGGTCAGGTAGTCAAGCAAGCGTACCGGCGACTGAATGTGTTCTATCCTTACCCGGGATGGGTAGAGCAAGATGCGATGGAAATCTGGGAGAGTACCCGGTCAGTCTTGGCTGAGGTTATTGACATGGCAAGGGCGATGTCAAGGGATATAGTTGCTTTGGCCATTTCAAACCAGCGGGAGACCACAGTGATGTGGGATGCCGAGACGGGGAAACCCCTCTGTCCAGCAATTGTCTGGCAGTGCCGTAGAACGGAAGACATTTGCGCTGAACTAAGGCAGAGTAAAGATACCGAAGATTTCGTCCTGGAAAAGACAGGGCTTCCTATTGATCCCTATTTTTCGGCTACTAAAATAGCGTGGATGCTGGATGCTATCGATGGTGCGCGTACATTGGCTGAGCAAGGCAAGATCCTTGTGGGAACAGTTGATAGTTGGCTCGTGTGGAATCTGACCGGAGGAGCGATGCACATAACTGATGCGACCAACGCGGCCAGGACCCAATTAATGGATATTCATAGCTTAAGTTGGTCGGATGCTTTGGCCCAGATCTTTGAAGTACCCTTGCGCTGTTTGCCGACTATCGTCCCGAGTGGTGAGAGACAAGGTACTACAAGCCAAGTGCAAGGAGTCCCTAACGACATACCGATTCTGGCAATCATGGGTGATTCTCAGGCTGCACTTTATGGAGAGGCGGCGTTCCCAAGGGGAGATGCAAAGGTAACCTATGGGACCGGCTCTTCTATTTTGGTCAACACGGGAAGCAAGCCGATGTCCCCACAAAAGGGTCTAGCAGCGACTGTAGCATGGCAGGTTCATGGGGAGACGTTCTATGCTCTGGAAGGAATCATTCATAGTACAGGCGCTGGTATTGAATGGTTGCGGGAAGGATTGCAGATCATTTCTGATGCAGGGGAATGCGAACGTCTGGCCCAGAGTATGGCGGATACCGGAGATGTCTTCTTTGTACCGGCTTTTGCCGGCCTGGGTACGCCATGGTGGAACTCAAAGGCTAGAGGCACGATTGTGGGTATTACCCGAGGTACCAAGAGAGAGCATATTGTCAGAGCGGCTTTGGATGCCATTGCTTTTCAGGTTAAGGATGTGTTTGACGCAATTGATGCTATCACCTCTCACGCCAGCGGGGTCATCTATTGCGGTGGTGGTGGTTCGCGCAACGGTTACCTAATGCAGTTTCAAGCGGATCTTCTTCAACGTCCCATTGTGACATCCAATAACCCTGAGGCATCCTCAATGGGGGTAGCTAATATGGCGGGACTGGTGGCTGGTCTATGGACTGATTCCGACCTTATTGTACGGCGTGAATCATTGCCTGGGAAACGCTATTTACCGAAAAAAGCTTCTGTTGAAATGGAGCCCTTGGTAAGCCGTTGGCACGAAGCAGTGAAACGGTCCTTCAACTGGGTATAAGAACCTGGCTTGGAACGGTTAGTTCCGCCAACACGGTTGGTGGAATAATACGTTAGGGTAGGTGGTAAAGTATGGTAACAACCGAGTATCGAGCTAGTGGCAGCATACCCGAAGTGGTGTTGGAAGCGAGGGGTATCACGAAGGTTTTTCCTGGTCTTACAGCTCTGGATAACGTAGATTTTAAGATTTATGCGGGTTGTGTCAATGCTCTGGTCGGTGAAAACGGTGCAGGCAAATCTACCCTCATGAAAGTATTGTCCGGGGTTTACCCTCAAAACGCCGGAGAGATATTTCTGGCTGGGCAACAGGTGGTTTTTCAGAATACCAAGCAGGCTCAGGATAGCGGAATTGCTATCATTCACCAGGAGCTCAACCTGTTTCCCTACCTGAGTGTGGCTGAGAACATATACTTGGGTCGAGAGTTTACGGACAGGTTTGGGTTGGTTGATTACCGACGCATGTTAAAAGAGAGTAAGTCTCTCCTAAAAAGAATGGAACTTGACATAGAGCCAAGCCAACTAGTGGCACATCTCCGAGTTGGTGAGCGGCAACTAGTAGAGATTGCTAAGGCGTTGTCCCTGAACGCTAGAGTGATAATCATGGATGAACCAACTTCTGCCATCAGTGACAAAGAAGTTGAGATCCTCTTCAGGTTGATCAGCGTTCTAAAGGATAACGGAGTGGCCATCGTATACATAAGCCATAAGCTTGACGAAGTCTTTCAGATAGGCGACTTGATTACCATAATGCGAGATGGCAAGACGATTATCTCATCCCGGTCGCTTGCCGATTTTAGCCAAGACGATGTGATCAGGATGATGGTGGGTAGAGATCTTTCTTCCTTAAAGAGCAGAGATTCGCATCTAATAGATGAATGTATGTTTGAAGTGAAAGATATCTCCCTAGCTGATCCGCAAAATCCTAACTCGATGTTGCTAGATAAAGTCAGTTTCAAGGTTAATAGGGGGGAAGTGCTGGGGATATTTGGTTTGATGGGGGCCGGTCGAACTGAACTCTTGGAGACGATTTTCGGTGTACGGGGGGATGTTTATACCGGTGAGATCTGTGTAAAAGGGTACCGGGTATCCATTAAGAGTCCTCAAGAAGCTATTGAACTGGGAATCGGCTATGTTCCAGAGGATCGTAAGGAACAGGGATTCATACCCAAAATGGCGGTGGGTCATAATATCAGTTTGTCAAGCATCAAGAGATGCGAAAGAAACATGCTATTACAGGGAGATCTCGAGAAAGCTTTGGTTCTTCGATACATTGAGCGCTTAAACATCAGGACGTTAGGTTTTAGACAGCTTGCGGAGAGTCTAAGTGGAGGCAATCAACAAAAAGTAATCCTTGCCAAGTGGCTGGCCACAGAACCAAGGATTCTCTTGTTGGACGAGCCTACTAGGGGAATCGACATAGGAGCCAAGAGAGAAATCTATCACTTCATCAACGAATTAACGAAGCAAGGAGTTAGTATTGTCATGGTATCCTCGGAATTGCCTGAAATACTGGCTCTGTCTGATCGAATCGTTGTGTTGTCTGAAGGGAAAAAGACCGGAGAGTTCACTAAAGATCAAGCAAGCGAGGACATAATCATGAAGGCTGCGATTCCGAGATCGCTAAGAGTGCGGCAGTAGGCATCACAAGAGGGCATGAGGGGGCACTTGGATGTGAATGAGATTAGTAAAAAAGCAAAACGGGAATTGGGTGATGGCGTCCGAGCAGTCGAAGGGCATAGGGAGCTTCTGCGCCAGTTGCAGCCATTGTTAGCGCTACTAGTGATGGTAATTGCCTTGTCCCTTCTTACAGACAAATTCCTGACGATGTCCAACATGTGGAATGTGTTAAGGCAGATTTCCGTAAACATCGTTATTTCAGTTGGGATGACCTTGGTCATACTCACTGGAGGGATAGACCTATCCGTAGGGTCGATACTAGCCTTTACTGGGGCAGTTACTGCTGGGCTGCTCAAGAACGGCATGCAAATAGCCTTTATGAATGTTATGATTCAGTTCAACCTTTTTGAAGCGATAATCATCGGCATCATCGTTGGAACCGGCTTGGGGCTCTTCAATGGGCTGATGATCACACGTTTCAGGGTACCCCCGTTTGTCGCCACTTTAGGTATGTTAACCATCGGCCGTGGGCTTACGATGCTCTGGACCGGAGGATTCCCGATTACCGGATTGGGTCCGAAATTTGCAGTGATTGGTACTGGATGGTTCCTGGGAGTTCCTGTGCCTGTATGGATCTCTCTGGTTACGATATTGATAGCGGTATTTATTATACAGAAGACTCGCTTCGGACGTTATGTATATGCGATTGGAGGGAATGAGCAAGCTGCCAGAATCTCGGGGCTTAACGTAGCGAAAGTCAAATCAATAGTATATGGCGCCTCTGGGGCTCTGGCTGCCATGGGTGGCATTATTGTTACATCACGTCTAGATTCGGCTCAGCCTAATGCGGGTAGTGGGTACGAACTGGACTCCATTGCTGCAGTGGTTATTGGTGGCACCTCGCTGTCTGGCGGTCGCGGTACAGTTGTCGGAACAGTGCTGGGTGCAGTGATCATCGGTGTACTCAACAATGGCTTAGTCTTGCTGAATGTTTCGCCGTTTTGGCAGCAAGTAATCAAGGGCTTTGTTATTCTTGGAGCGGTTGTGATTGATCGTTGGAAGGCTGTGGAATAGCAATTGCTTGTGACAGTGCGCCCCTTTCGCAAGCGATGCTTCTGGTTCACCATATAGCATAGATGCGAGGAGGAGTAAATGTGAAGCGACTTACGGTATTGATCTTAGTGGGACTGCTGTGCATGACGGCGATAGTCCCGGTAGCCAGTGCCAGTAAGGGAAAAATGGCAGTAGTGATTTCGACACTGAATAATCCTTGGTTCGTTGTGCTAGGAGACACCGCAGCTGAGAGAGCCCGCCAGTTAGGCTATGAAGCGACTATTTTCGATTCGCAGAATGATACGGCATTGGAGACATCACACTTCGAGAATATTATAGCTAGCGGGTATGACGCGATTTTGTTTAATCCCACGGATGCAGACGGCTCTGTGCAAAATGTCAAAAGAGCTCACGAGGCTGACATCCCTACATTTACCATGGATAGAGAAATCAACTCTACTGAGTACGCAGTCTCTCAGATTCTGTCTGACAACTACTC
>JAAZLW010000328.1 GCA_012799135.1 Bacillota bacterium
CATGTGGAGAAACATAATTTACAATATGTATATATAATGGAAATATACAAATTACAAATATGGCCCCTATAATATTATAGAACAAGTGGAATAAAGCAGCTTTTTTTGCGTTTCTATTCGCCCAAAAACTAGCAATTATAGAAGTGGCACATGTTCCAATATTAGCACCTATTATTATTAAAGCGGCCGGTTTCAAATCAATGTGGGCTAATCTAGCAATCAAAACAAGAAAGACAGAAGTTAAACTGCTACTTTGAAATATCGCGGTTAATAATATACCTGCACTTATACTCAACACCGGATTATGGCTTACCTTCTTAATAAAAATTATTAGTTTTTCATTATAATTTAAGGATACACTACTTTCAAGAAAATATAAACCATAAAATATAAAACTAAACCCAATTAAAAACTTACTAATGTTCTTTAAGGGCTTATAATCTATTAAATACAAAACCAGTCCTATTGCCAAAATATATAAAATAACATTATACATTTTAAATGAAAGTATGTGGGTTGTGATTGTGGTTCCTATGTTAGAACCCATAATTATACCTGCGGATTGGCGAAATGTAATAACATTTGAATTAACAAGGGCTATAACAATCAGCGTTATTATACTACTACTTTGGACAATCATTGTCAAAAAAATACCAATACTCATTTCAACAAATATATAATTTAAGTCGGATTTCGCATAATTTTTTAAATCTTTTTCAATTGCATATTTGAATGCATTGTTAATTTGTTTCATCCCACTTATTAACAAAGTAAATCCGGTACAAAGTCTAACTAAATAGTTAAACATAGTTTCACCCTATTTATAAAGAAAAATATAACTATATTAATTAAAAATATTCAATTAATAAAAAAAAATGCGCTATAAGCGCATTATTTCAAATGAAGATTGATTGTTTGTCCCGGTTGATATGATGGATTTATAAAATCATTAGGGTCTGAACTGATTATCCTGACAATCTTTCCTTTATTAAAATCCATAGGTTCTAGAATCATTTTTATTCCATCTATTTCAACTTCGGTAAATTGATAATCTATTTTCCCCATGTTCTCAACCACTAATTCTATCGGTAAGGCCACATAGTGAATCATTTAGAACACCTTCCACAATTATCATTTTCTTTTGTTTCATTTATTAGTTGTTTAAGTCTGTTTAAAGCATTACTCAACCCACCAACTTCGTTTATTAATCCACAGTTCACTGCATCATCCCCAACAAGTACCGTACCAATATCTCGCGCAAGTTTACCTGTGCTAAACATTAGATGTCTAAATGCTTCTTTATCTATATTTGAATGTTTAACTACAAATTTAATTACTCTATCTTGCATTTTGTCCAAATATTCATAAGTTTGGGGGACTCCAACTACCAAACCAGTAAGTCTTATGGGGTGAATGGTCATCGTGGCGGTTTCCGCGATAAAGGAGTAATCACTTGCCACTGATATAGGTACTCCTATACTATGTCCACCACCTAGCACTATAGA
>JAAZLW010000294.1 GCA_012799135.1 Bacillota bacterium
ACCTTTGGATCATATGCTATCCCCAGCATAGGCACCTCCTGCACAGCAGCAAAGATCAATGAGTGTAATCGCATTCCCAGACAATAATCTGCTTCCCCAAAAAGGGCGAGAGCTTCCTTAACAGCCAGGGGCTTATCCCACACCAGGGCCGGTTTCCGCATCAATGCGGCACAGGCTCTGCAGACCGGGTAATCGGCATCAAACTGAAATGGAATAAACACCACTTGCCATGCCTTTTCACAGAGTCTATCGAGGGTCGCCGCTAGGGTCGGCAGACTGGCATTCAGTAAAGGCCAGGGCCTTAGGGATACAAACAATACCGGCTGATGTCTTCGCAGCTTGCCTTGTAACTGCTCTTGATGGTCATCAATGGCCGTAACCTTGAGGGCCAGAACGGGATCAGCCCCGAGGCATAGCTTCTTCTCATCAATGCCCCAGGCCGCAAGCTGCTCATAGGCCCCCATATCCCGGACAATGATCAACTGACTTAGGCGCAGCACTCGTGATGTCAGAAACCTATTCCAACTGGATCGTAAGGGCCCGATCCCCTGTCCATAGATAATAACCGGCAGCCGATACCACCGGGCTGCCAGAATCATCAGCAGATAATAATATAGTGAACGAGAGCTGGTGACATCCTGGAGTAGGGTCCCCCCGCCACTGATCAACACTGTGCTGGTTCGCATGGCTCTACAGACACTCTTTACATCATAGCGCCTGACAGCCTCTACGCCGTGCTCTCTGGCGGTCCTTTCCGGATCAGCGGATAGGACCAGGTATCGGGCCTTGGGCCAAAGTGAGGACAACTGCTGTAAGATGCCTGCCAATACAGCCTCATCTCCGATATTGCCAAAACCATAGTAGCCGCAGATTAGAACAGTCGGGTGGGGTCCTCCGCTCATAGCTGTCACCCCTTCACCGGATGATCACGGTCCATACCTCGAGCATGGCCACCGGCAGTTCTTGACCCACTATCATCTTCCTTTAGGGGCCAGTGGCCACCATGCTTACTGGCTAACCAGAGAGTAATGCAGAGTAGGCAAGAGCCCAGAAAAGCTCCCAATAGCAGCCCCCATAGAGACCGCGAGAGCGATGCGGTTAGGGAAGAGTGGACATGGGTGAAGGTATTTAGAAGCGAAATCTGTCCAATGGTACCGGCAGCTACGCCCACTAGCCCTGCTCGCTGCCACCCCCATGCATATAGCCCAAATCCTAAGATCAAAAGTGGGTGCCCGATCACAAATTCCTTCGTTCTCGGACGGAAAGGAAATAAAGTCTCCAAAGACTCCCTCAGGCACACCTCCAGCTCGGGTACAGGAATCATGAAATTGCCGGTGCGACCTACATAGATCACCACTGCGGCTAAAGCACACAAAACCATTAGTGCCTTGCTGCCAGGGGACATCCCCCGCCATCTCTGGCGGAACTTGAGTGGCTTGCCTAAGCTGAGAAAATGGATGATAGTTGCGGCTCCCGCGAACAGCAAAGGCACGAGGAACATGGCCTTCACACCGCGAAATTGAGCGATCTTAAGCATAAAGCGAAAATCGCCCATAGCTGCCACCATCACTGCGGCCCCAGCCAGAGTGATCGCTACTGCCCAGCCAAACTGACCAGTAGCATAGCGCAGGGCAAGCCATCTAGTTGGCGCTCCCGACGCCAATCTACCACTGAAAGAAAGGGCATCATTAGGCTTTCTCATCGGTGCCCAACGCTGAGGGATGACCGCCAGGGTAGGAAAAGTAATTGCCACTAAAAAGGCCACCATCTGCCTGGCCAGTATTTGATCATGGAATAGGTAACACCCCAGAATAACGACACCCATCCCGAACAGACCGGCAAGTACCCACCGTTTCCATTGACCCAGAACCAAACCGAAAAGGATGCGATACAGCATGAGCCCAGCCCCCAGCCAACCGCCAAGAGCCATGATAAAGTAGCCTATGCCGGTCTGCCATGGTGGCAAACTCGCAGCCGGCCCCCGGGTGTACCCTGCCTCCTGAAGAGAGGTGTTCAGCTCCCTAATAAGCTCATTGCCGGCAGACGGTTGCCCTGGCCACAGCCGCACATAAAGCAGACGGTAAGAACGCTCCCTCACCGCCCTGAGAAACCGAGCCCGAGCACTTTGGATGTTATATTTTGGTAATTCCCTAGGGTAGATGGTATGCACCCTAACGGTATGTAAAGGGGCTAAGCGAGCCAGCTTTGCTTCTCCTCCTTGATGGGCAAACTCCTGCAGCCCAAAGCGGGTACCGGTACCCCAAAGCAAAGATGCCACCATGGGCACCTCCTCCGGATAACCGGCTATCTGGCTACCACCAAACAGCACTACCTGAGGTTCTACCAAAGCGATCAGTGTAGCCAATTCTCTGGCACCAAAAAAAACCCCTGGTTGCCCCATAGGTTTATCTTGCCCCACAGCGTCTTCCTCATCGCCTCCCACTTTCAGCATCACCCGATACCCCGCGTCTCTAATGGTTTGCGACAACTCCCGCAGCTGATCGGGTGCCCACTGTTGCATAGGGGAAACAGTAACCACGAGACTGTCAATAGCCCCGTCTTGGAGTTCTGCCAAGACCTGACTTAAGCTCTCCGAATTCGCTTGGGCCAACACGTCATCAAGATCGAGAGCGAGTTCCACTGTCTGGAAATCCTGCTCCAGGATGATTCGCTGCCCACCCACTAGTAACCCAGCCACAACCCCCAGGATAAGCAGTACCGCGACCAGTCTCTGCACAGCTACCGTCCTTCCCCATTACCGCTCATAATGACCAAAGGCATATAACTGCCCTTCCTCCAACCGGATCTCATCGATCACCAGTGGTATTGGGAGTCCCGCCAAATCCATGATCAGTGCTTTGTCCTCCACCAAACTCTTGAGTATGACTTGCGGGACTGTCACCTTTTCCACCGTTAATGCCTCTGGTAGGAAAATGATTTGGGTTTGGTCACGGATCTCAAAAACTCCTCGCAAGACCAGATCAATCTGCTGACCAAAAAAGGTGATAGCCCCTTCTAACACCGCATCTTCCTGAGTCAAAACTATGTGAAACCGTTTCTCCGGATCGACTTGTTCCCAGAAATACTGATTGATGCCTTCCTCAGTAAATAGAGCAGTCAGCCGTAAATCTGCGGCATTCTCCAGTAAGATCTGGCCATTGCGGTATAGTGCCCCCGGGTTCAAGCGCACCTGGTGACCCTGGACTAAGAAGGCACCGATTGGCAGCTTGTCCACCACAAAATCCCTGGCCTCTATACTAATTCGATCGAAGCGACCCATCAAGCTGCCCAAGGCGGGCCAAGCTTGAATATCTACTTTCAGGTAATCGGCCTTGGTCAACCTCTGTCCCAGTGATCGCTCCACCTTAGTTTCTAAGACCGGGGGAAGTAGGATTTGAGTCAACCCCACTACTATAAGGGCAACAACCACCACCCAGGTAATAATCCTACGCATTCCCCGCCCTCCTTCCCGCAGCTGCTCGGGCCCTCCAGCCACAACCTCTGTCCTACCGCGTCCTACTCCAACGGAGATATGCCGAAATAAAGGGATCCAGATTCCCATCCATTACTGCCTGTACATTCCCGGTCTCATAATCGGTACGATGATCCTTTACCATGGTATATGGGCAAAACACGTAAGACCGAATCTGGCTCCCCCAGGCGATCTCGCTTTGCTCACCCCGCAACTCCTCCATCTTCGCTTCCTGTTCTGCCATTTTCCGCTCCAACAAGCGAGCCCGCAAAAGCTGCATTGCCTGCTCCCGGTTAGAGTGCTGGGACCGCTCCCCTTGACACTGTACTACTATGCCGGTAGGTGTATGGGTAATCCGTACCGCTGAATCCGTCTTGTTTACATGCTGGCCACCGGCACCACTGGCCCGATAGGTATCGATCCGCAAATCTCCAGGCTCGATCTCGATCTCGCCATTATCTTTCACCTCAGGAATCACATCAACAGATGCGAAAGAGGTGTGCCGCCGGCCTGAGGCATCAAAGGGAGAAATCCTGACCAAACGGTGAACTCCCTTTTCGGCCCTTAGGTATCCATAGGCATTCTCACCTTTGATCAAGAGTGTAGCATTCTTGATGCCGGCCTCGTCTCCCGGCATCAGATCAATGACTTCAGCTTGAAAGCTCCGTTCTTCTGCCCAACGGCTGTACATTCTAAAGAGCATCTGTACCCAATCCTGGGCCTCGGTACCACCGGCTCCCGAGTGAATCGCAATATAGGCATTGTTACCATCATAGACACCACCGAGCAAAGTGGTCAGCTCCAGCTCTTCCACGTTGTCGGTGAGCTGCTCCAATTCATCTTTGACTTCGACGATCGTCGCCTCATCAGCTTCTTCCTTGCCCAGCTCCAATAACACCTTGAGGTCCTCTAGTGCCCCGACCAAGTCCTGCCATGCAGTCAGGGGCCGTTTGACGCTGTTTAGCTTCTCGATCACTTTCTGAGCAGCTTCGGGATCATCCCAAAAACCCGCTTGGGCCATGAGTTCTTCATACTCGCCGACCTGTCTTTCGCGGCCAGGGACGTCAAAGATAAACCCCCATTTCATCCGCCTTTGCCTGCAGTTCTTCCAGCCGATCCTCGATTTCTGGTAGCTCTACTTCCCAAATCACTGTCTAGGCTCCTTCCTCTCCCACCTATTTCCCACAACATCTTTTGTACTTCTTGCCACTACCGCAAGGACAGGGATCATTGCGGCCGATCTTGACCACTCGTCGCTGAGGAATCTGACTTGGTGTTCCATCTTGATCTCGATTGGTAACAGCCTGGCGCAGACGATCTTCCCGCTGCCGCTGTTCTTCGGTAACCAGCCTCACCCGGAAAATGAGCTGTACTACGTCTTCCTGCATCTCCTGCATCATGGCCTGGAACATCTCATAAGCCTCAAATTGATATTCCAGTAAGGGATCCCTTTGCCCGTATGCCCTTAGCCCAATGCCTTCCCTCAAATCATCCATAGAGCGCAGGTGTTCCATCCACTTGCTATCCATTACCCGTAGAAGAACGATCCGCTCCAGCTCCCGCATCTGCTCTGCTCCGATTTGCCGCTCCCGTTCTTCATAGGCAGCCACCACGCGACTCTGCAGCAGCTCCTGCAATTCCTCTCTTTTCCTTCCCGCCAAGTCTTCTGCCGTCACATGCACCATATGATTGGTCAATTCTGTCAAGTGTTGGCCTAAACCGGCTAGGTCCCAATCTTCCTGGAACATCTTTTCGTCGGCGTAAGTGTCTAAAGCGGCATCCACTTGTCGGTGCAACATTTCCAGCATGTTCTCCTGTAGATTTTGCCGCTCCAACACTTTCCGGCGCTGACTATAGATGGTTTCTCGCTGCTTGCTCATGACATCATCGTATTCCAATACTTGTTTGCGAATATCAAAATGGTAGGCCTCGAGTTTCTTTTGAGCCCCTTCAATAGCCCGACTGATCTGGGGATGTTCAATTGCCTCATTCTCTTCCCAGCCCAATCGGTCCATCAGTGTAGCCACTCGCTCTGAGCCGAATAACCGCATCAAATCATCTTCCAAGGATACATAGAACCGCGAAGAGCCAGCATCTCCCTGGCGACCGGCTCTCCCCCGCAACTGATTGTCGATGCGACGGCTCTCGTGACGCTCACTGCCGATGATGTGCAGTCCCCCAAGCTCCTTTACACCTTCTCCTAGGATAATATCGGTACCACGTCCGGCCATATTAGTGGCAATAGTCACTACCCCCTGCTGGCCTGCCTCTTTTACAATCTCCGCTTCCTTTTCATGGTACTTGGCGTTAAGGACAGAATGGGGAATGCCGCGAGTACGCAACATGTTGCTTAGCATCTCCGACTTTTCTATAGAGATGGTTCCCACCAGCACCGGGCGCCCTTGGGCGTGTAACTGGCAGACCTCCTCCACCACTGCTTCGAATTTGGCCTTTTCGGTTCTGTACACGGCATCAGGGTAATCGATCCGGATCATAGGCATGTGAGTGGGGATCACCACTACATCCATACCGTAGATCTTCTGGAACTCATCTTCCTCGGTGGCAGCGGTGCCGGTCATACCGGCCAGCTTGTCGTACATGCGAAAATAGTTCTGGAAAGTAATGGAGGCCAGGGTCTGGCTTTCCCGTTCGATTTTCACCTTTTCCCGAGCCTCAATGGCCTGATGCAGTCCATCACTATAGCGGCGACCATGCATCAAACGCCCCGTAAACTCATCGACAATGATCACTTCGCCGTCTTTTACGACATAATCTCGGTCTCTCCTGAACAAAGTAGCTGCCTTCAAGGCCTGATTGAGATAGTGATTCAACTGGAAATGCTCTTCATCGAAGAGGTTCTCAATATTCAGCAGATCCTCAACCCTAGCCACACCTTCCTCGGTGAGAGCTACGGTCTTTGCCCTTTCATCCACAGTATAGTGAGTATCTCGCTTAAGTCGAGGGACGAGTTGGGCAAAGCGGTAGTACAACTCCGGTGCTTCCTCTGACGGGCCTGAGATAATCAAAGGTGTACGAGCTTCGTCGATCAGGATACTATCTACCTCATCAACTATGGCGTAGTGCAAAGGGCGTTGTACCATTTGCTCTGCATAAAGCACCATATTATCCCGCAGGTAATCAAACCCAAATTCATTATTGGTCCCATAGGTAACGTCCGCGCTATAGGCCTGCCGGCGCTCATCAAAATCCAGGCCGTGGACGATAACCCCCACAGATAAACCCAGAAATCGGTAAATCGATCCCATCCACTCAGCATCCCGACGTGCCAAGTAATCATTGACAGTTACTACATGAACACCCTTACCGGCCAATGCATTCAGATAGACCGGTAG
>JAAZLW010000295.1 GCA_012799135.1 Bacillota bacterium
CCCGGGATTTGGGATATATCGGGACAGGGGGTGTCTTAGATCGGGTGGGGGCTAGCATTGCCAGCCTAGAGCGACTGGATAAGTGGCATGGCCACCTTTACAACTGGTACGATACCCGCACTCTCAAACCGCTGCGACCTTTCTATGTCTCCACTGTAGATAGTGGTAATCTGATCGGTTACTTGATCACGCTGCGGCAAGGCCTTGTAGAGGTTCTGACAGAGCCTCTCCTGGACCTTAGGCGGTGGCAAGCCGGATTGACCGATACTTTCACCTTGATGAGTTCTGAGGTGAGGGGAGATATGCGTCGCCCCGAGGAGGCCATGGTCCAGTTTACAAAGGAATCGGAGACAGAGGATTTGGCTACTAATAGGCCGCTTCCGGCCGCAGCCCGGGGTTTCATCGCTCTCAAGAATCTGGAAGAAAAACTAAGTCATATTATCCTGGCGGAGCGAGCTAGTAAGCAGACTGCCAAAGCCCGGCAATCCTGGACGCTGCGCTTGGCAGATATGATTGCTGCATATCGGCAGGAAATCGAGACCGTATACCCTTGGGTGCCCCTGCTAACCGAGATGCCTACTGATCTTCAGGATGGCGGCTTAGGGCCTGAAGCCCAAAGTCTGTGGGCCTCTGTCTTGCGGGTACTGAATAATAGCAAGGCATCATTGCTAGAGCTTCTCAGCCTATATAGAAGGGCTGGAGACCAACTACAGCAGCTGATCTCCTTGGTGGAGGGCAAAGGGCAGACTAATGGTAGCAACAAAGAACTCATGGAATGGCTGGCGAGGTTTGGCGAGGCCTTGCACAACTCCGCCAAGGTGGCTTCGGACTGGACACAGCAATGCTGTCAGCTAACCGATACCATTCAAGCTTTGGTGAATGGCACTGATTTTCGCCAACTCTATAATGAGAAACGGCACATGTTTTCGATTGGCTATAGTCTAGATGAGGAGCGATTGACCCGATCTTACTATGATCTATTGGCCTCGGAGGCACGCCAGGCTAGTTTTGTGGCGATTGCCAAAGGTGATGTACCACAAAAGCATTGGTTTCAGTTAGGCAGGACCATGATTAAAGCCAGTGATAGCCGCACTTTGATCTCTTGGAGCGGGACCATGTTTGAGTACCTGATGCCACTATTGGTTATGCAGTGCTATTCGGATACGTTGCTGGCCGACGCTTGTGCTGCTGCTGTAAGGGAGCAAATGGAGTATGGGCGCAAGCACCGCTCTCCCTGGGGTATATCAGAGTGCGCCTTCAGTGCCCTCAATGTGCAACTCAACTATCAGTATCAGGCTTTCGGTGTCCCTACTCTTGGCCTAAAACGAGGCTTAGCTCGAGATCTGGTTATTTCACCCTATGCTTCCTTTCTGGCTTTAATGATCTATCCTGCGGAGGCATGTGACAATCTCAAAACATTATCTAAGCTTGGCCTCAATGGATTGTATGGGATGTATGAAGCGATTGATTTTACCCCCGACCGGGTATCGTGTGGTATCAATGGAAGCATTGTACGGATGTATATGGCCCATCACCTGGGGATGAGCCTTTTGTCTTTGGATAACTACCTAAATGAAAATACGATGCGGCGGCGTTTTCACGGCGATCCGTATGTACAGGCCACCGATTTGCTCTTGCAGGAGCGACTGCCTCGGCATGTCTCGATGATAGAACCAAAGGAGGATACAACACCGACAGCTCCGTCACCTCGGCAGACCGGCCCGGTGGTAACCCGCCAATTCACTTTAGCTGATCTGAGACAACTGGATGTTTTCCTGGCTTCCAATGGTGCTTATTCTTTGATGCTGACCACATCGGGATCCGGATACAGCCGCTGGGAAGATATCGCCCTCTCTCGTTGGAGACGGGATGGCATTCGGGACCAGTGGGGTATGTTCTTCTACCTAAAGGATCTAAAGAAGGATCGGATTTGGTCGGCTACCTATCAGCCTACCCTCGCTGTACCGGAGTCGTATGAAGTGGAGTTTGCCGATGATCGGGCTGAATACGTGCGGTGGGATGATGAAATCAAAACTAGAACGGAAGTAACAGTCTCATCGGAGCATCACGCGGAAGTGAGGCGGATCTCACTGACTAATTATGGCAATGAATCTCGGCTGGTTGAGGTGACGAGCTTCTTTGAGGTGGTACTAGATGTTGGCTCTGCTGATCTGGCTCATCCCACCTTCAGCAACCTCTTTGTACAAACCGAGTTTGTCTCTGATTGTGATACCCTGTTAGCCTATCGCCGTCCCCGGTACGAGCATCAGCAGGGCCTGTATCTGATTCATACGGTCGCTGTGGAGGGAAACACCGTAGGTGAGCTGGAGTATGAGACTGATCGAGGAAGGTTCGTGGGTAGGGGTAATGATGTATCTCGGCCTGAGGCTTTGGGTAAACGACTTTCCGGTAGAATAGGTGCCGTGTTGGATCCCTCCATGAGTCTGCGTCGGCGGGTACGCATACCTCCCGGCAAGACGGTACGCTTGGTCTATTCTACAGCCTTAGCCAGGTCTCGAGAGGAAGCTATGAATTTGGCCAGGATCTATCATGACCCCGATGGGGCCAATCGCGCCTTTGCCTTGGCTTGGGCTCGTAGCCAAGTGGAGCTCAGGTATCTTAACCTGTCGCTAACGGAAGCTCATCTTTTTCAAACCATCGGTGCGCAACTAATCTATGGACATACATCAGAACCGGAACAGCGGCGTGACAAAATAGCCACAAACCAGCTAGGGCAAGAGGGTCTTTGGGCACAAGGACTGTCTGGGGAAATCCCCATCATGTTGGTCAAGATCAGGTCGAGAAAAGAAGAGGAAATCGTAAAGCAAGCGCTGATTGCCCATGAATACTGGCGCATGAAGGGCTTTCCGGTGGATCTGGTAATCATCAACGAAGAGGCCGGCGGGTATGAACAAGCTATTCAAGATCTCCTGCGTCAGCTGATTACCAGCGGCCATGCCCAAGCCAAGGAAAACAGGCCGGGAGGGGTTTTCCTTAAGCAAGCTAGCCATCTATC
>JAAZLW010000296.1 GCA_012799135.1 Bacillota bacterium
GCTGCCACACTGGAAGGTGCCTGGCAGGATGTTTTGGATTCACTGTTTGACGCTGTCGCGAAGATATGTGCCCGGAAGATGGAAAGGCTAAGTCTTCCCCCACCTTCAGTGGTTGGCTATGAGCTAGTCAATGATCATGGCAAGGTCATCGGTGAAGCGGAGATGGTGTGGGAAGCGGAAAAGGTAGCCTGGCTGCTGCCTGTCCAGATCGATGATCAAGAGGTCTTTGAGGCTCATGGGTGGACCGTTTTCATTGGTGATGAGACTCCCACTCTGGAGGTACTAAAACAGGAGGCTTAATGATGAGCAACCGTACAGTCGCGATCTCGGCAGATTTTCTGGCGGCCTTTGCTGCATTGCCGCGGCAAAAGCAAGGGCGAGTGATGGATTTCATGAGCAAATTCCGTGCCAACCCCCGCTCACCTGGGATCAACTATGAGAAGATCCGCAATTCCTTCGACCCCAATATGTACTCGGTGCGGATTGATGATACCTATCGAGGCATCGTCATGAGGGAAGAGCAAAGTGGTGTTTATCTATTGCTTTGGGTTGATCACCATGATCGGGCTTATCAATGGGCTAGTCGTAAGCGATGTAAAGTGAACCCCACTACCGGTACTGTACAGGTTTTTGATGTACAGGAAACAACCGTTGAAGTGACTGATCGAGTGGATGCTGAAAAGGCTCTATTTGCCCATGTGACTGATCAGCAGTTGCTCCGCTTGGGTGTTCCCAGTGAAAAACTGGCCGAGACCAGAGCGATCATGTCTTTAGGGGATCTGTACCAACGCCAAGCCAGCTACCCGGAAGATGCCTATGAAGGGCTGGAATGGGTGGCTAACGGTTTCGATGCCGAAGAGGTACTGGAGAATTTCTATGAAGAGACACCTGCCGATGAAGAAATCAGCGCCGATGATTTTGTCAAGGCTTTGTCCAAACCGGGGAGTCTCAAGACCTTTGCCGTGGTAGAAGGGGAAGATGAACTGCAAGCGATGTTAGCTGCTCCTTTAGAGCGATGGCGAGTATTCCTTCACCCTACACAAAGGAAGATCGTAAGAAGGCATTACAATGGACCGGCCCGCGTAACCGGTGGAGCTGGAACCGGAAAAACTGTGGTAGCCATGCACCGGGCTAAATGGTTGGCGGGGCAACTTGAGGGTAACGAAAAGATCCTATTTACCACCTTTACCGCTAACCTAGCCGGGGATATTCAAGACAACCTGCGGAAGATATGTACTATCGATGAGCTAAGGCGAATTGAGGTTGTTCATCTGGATCTATGGGTAGCGCGCTTCCTGCAAGAGCTGAATTACAATTACCGCATTATCTATGGAGAAGAACTGGACAACCTATGGTCTGACGCCATTACACTCACGGGAGAATCACTTGACTTTCCAGAGGAGTTCTATCAGGATGAATGGTCGAGAGTGGTACAAGCCCAGGAAACTTTCACCTTAGAGGATTATGTGAGAGCTTCTCGGCGGGGCCGTGGCGTGAGGCTGGACCGAAGAAAGCGGATATCGCTCTGGAAGATTTTTGAGGAGTTTAGGAACCTCTCCAATGAGCGTCGGGTGCGGGACGTGGAGATGGCCATGTATGAGTGCAGGCAGATTATTGCTAAACGCTATAGCCAGCCATTATATGCATCGATTATCGTGGATGAGGGACAGGACCTCAGCATGAGTGCCTATCGATTATTGCGCACCATGGCGGGTGAGGAACGGCCTAATGACCTGTTTATCGTGGGTGATGCACACCAGAGGATCTACCGAAACCGTGCGGTTTTGTCCCATTGTGGGGTGAATATCCGGGGGCGCAGCAGCTATCTCCGGATCAACTATCGGACTACCGAAGAAATCCGCAAATGGGCCTTTGGCCTACTTAAAGGCATATCCTTCGATGACCTGGATGAAGGGTATGATGATGGCAGGATCTGTCAATCACTTACCCATGGCGCTAAACCGATCGTCCGCGACTTCGAAACGCTGGAGCAAGAGTTCGATTATGTACTAGAACAGGTCTGTGCCCTGGAAGCTCAAGGCACATCGTTAAAGGATATTTGCGTGGTCGCTCGCACCAACAGACTACTAGACGATTATGTGAGACGATTCCTACAAGCTGGAGTCAGAACCTATGAGATCAAGCGAAGCAGATTGGATGACCGCAGCTTCGATGGGGTACGGATCGCTACGATGCATCGAGTCAAAGGTCTGGAGTTTGAACATGTTTTTGTCGTTGCCGCCAACAAGAGTATTTTGCCCCATCCCAAGGCCATAGCTTATGAAGACCAGGTCTCATTTACAGAGAGCATGACCGGCGAAAAGTGCTTATTATATGTAGCACTGACCAGAGCTAAGAAATCGGCCCATATCACAAGCTATGGCGGTATCTCAGAGTTTATCTCTGAAATAGTGCAGCCACAAACGAATTAGGACTGCATCCAAGTAGTGCCATTTAGATGATCCACCTCAGCATTGCTAAAGAGCCTTGGTTAAGATCCAAGGCCTTTCACAGTGCTGATAGTATATTGCCTTAAGTCTGAAAACCTAGTCCTCTAACCTGAGCCTGATGCTCGAGATCTACATACTCGATAAGCTTCTTCTTGTATTCGATTCCTCACCTTCATCTAGCCATATCGCCTTATAGCTTCATACAAGGCTATTACGTTTCCCAGAGGAACATCCGGTTGTAGTGTATGACTAGGTGCAATAATAAAGCCACCCTCATCCCCTA
>JAAZLW010000037.1 GCA_012799135.1 Bacillota bacterium
CCTATGAGCTGGCTGCACAGACACTAGACAAAGCTACAGATCTATACAAGAACACCCTGCTAGAGGCCGGCAAATGTCCACTCTGTGGAAGCGAAATCAAGAATGACTGTATAGAGGAGGTTTTATCAGCATGACTATGTTCAACATGAACACAAGACCTGCGACATCAGTGGAAGAAAGATTGGGTTCCCTTAAAACTCGTATCGACAAGGCCAGAGAGGACAAGGCCAGGGCAGAGGCGACCATAGAGCAGCTGGATGCCCAACGGCAACAGATCCTTGCTGAACTTGAGCAACTGGGTGTAACCGAGGCTGAGCTGCCCAACGAGATTGACCGGCTACAGCGGGAGATTGAAGAACAGTTGGCTGCGGCTGAGGCACTGCTTGGAGGGACAGGAGGGCAGAGTCATGCTAACATCGCTGACACTTCCGGTGCTTGAGGTTAAGATCCAAGCCCTTCAGTCCCGTTATGATCGGGAATCCGGGATACTTTCCAGTCTACAGGAACGGCTTTCTGCTGCCAACGAAAATCTGGAAAGCACGAACCGAGACATCGCAATCGGTGAGCAAGTGCAGTTGCTATTCGCTAAGACGAGCGAGTTTGCCAGAGCCCAGATCAAGGTCCACGTTGAGCGGACGGTCACGGCTGCTCTGCAAGCAGTGTTTGGTCGAGAAATGCGGTTTGAGGTCTCGCTGCGAGAGCTGGGTGGTCAGTCAGCAGCTGATTGGAAAGTAGTGGACTCGATGGAAGATGTCGGTGGCGAATACGAAGTGGCCGGTGACCCGGAGGAAGCTAGAGGTGGAGGAGTCTCTGACATCGTCTCCCTGGCTCTTAGGCTTGCCATGTTGGAGCTGGTTCGGCCAAAACCGGAAGGACCAATCATATTGGATGAAGTCGGAAAACATGTTTCAGCTGAACATCGCGAGGCCCTTGGTGATTTCCTACGCTCCTATGCAGCTTCTACGGGTAGGCAGATCATCCTTATCACCCATATGGATGAGTTGGCTTCAGCGGCTGACGTTGCTTATCGAGTAACGCGGGAAAACGGGGTAAGCGAGGTGACTCGTTTATGACAGACCGATATTACGTCACCAAGGAACGATCAGCGTGGCATTCACTTAGAGATTGTCCACGTCTTCGAAGGTCCAAATCAGTGTTATCACTTGATTCGCCACCACTAGACATTCCAAAGTGCGTCCACTGTAAGCGTGAAGAGGAGCAACGCGCCTTTGAAAAGGCAAACGGACAACCGAGGTTGTGTGAGTGTGGATGCGGCAAGGTGACAACCAAAGCAAGAAAGACCGGTGGTGGATATCGGAAAGGTGAGTATCGTCGACGCTTGTCCGGGCACCACAGCAAAGTAAGCGGGACTACACATCATAGCTATAACGGTGGTCTCACCCTTAATCCTGCCAAAGGGCGTTGGTATGTAGTTGCGAGGGATCGGACAGCTGTTCCCTACGCTAGGGTTGTTATGGAAGCGCATCTTGGTCGTGAACTACGTTCAGACGAAGAGGTCCATCACATCAATGGTTTCAAAACCGATGACCGAATTGAAAATCTGAGACTATTAACAAAAGCAAATCACACTGTTGTTCATGCAACCCGATATACCACCGAGGAACTCCTCATGATGTTGCGAGATTTCTATCACAGGTACGGTAGAATCCCTAGGACAACAGATTTCGCCGGACAGGGAAGACCATCAAATCGGACATTTTATCTGCGCTTTGGCTCATGGTCAAATGCACTGCGTTTGGCAGGCATCTGCCCGGATAAACTATGCAACTTGGATAGCAAGGAGGCTAAAGGAGAATGATTTGGCGAGCCCTAATCATCGGGGATATTCACTGGCGTGCAACCGTTCCAGTGGCCCGGCTAGATAACCTCAAACTAGCCCTGGCAGACAAGCTGCTGGAGTGCTGGCAGATTGCAAAAAGCAACAATGTCGATGCAATCATCATGCCAGGAGACGTGTTCCATTCTCCAGGCATCGTCTATTCAACATTAGCTGATTTGATCTGGTTGCTGCGAGAAGCGCCAGCCCCAATCTGCGCAATTCCTGGTAATCACGACCTGTTCGCGAGCTCGCCAGAGTCGCTTTATCGGAC
>JAAZLW010000297.1 GCA_012799135.1 Bacillota bacterium
CACAAGTGCCCACCGATTGTTAGATGCATTAAACCACCGGGAGCCCCAGGGCATTCCCTTTGATCTCGGCGGGACCAAGGTGACGGGTATTCATATGGAGGCTTATAAAAACCTGATGCATACGCTCTATGGAGAGTATCCGGAAGAGATCTCACTTGCTCATTTCACCCAGCAGTTAGCTGAACCTAGCAGAAGACTTCTGGATCAACTTGGAGTAGATACTGTGGGGCTGTTTAGTGCAACTCCTCCGGGGAAAACCTCCACTGGGGAGCAAGGTGAATACTACACCTACCAAGATGAATGGTGTCTTAAATGGCGAATGCCAAAAAGCGGTGGGCTATACTACGATATGTTCTACCATCCATTGTCGGGTACAGACTGTGATCTTGAAGGGTTTGATTGGCCTCTTGGAGCAGATCCCCATCGGTTTGACGGACTGGATGAGCAACTGGCACAGGCGAAATCAGCAGGGAAAGGTATAGTGCTAGGTGGAGTATGTGCCGGGATTTTCGAGATGAGTCTTTGGCTTCGGGGCTTTGAGGATTTCCTATCTGATATGGTTTTGGATCCCGGAGCTGCCTGTGGTTTGATGGATAGAATTCTAGAGATCAAGCTAGCTTATTGGGATACCGCTCTAGATAAGTTCGGGGATCATATTCTAGTTGCCCAGGAAGCTGATGATCTTGGCACACAAACATCCTCTATGATTTCCCTGGATATGTATAGGCAGTTAATCAAGCCCCGCCACAAGAAGCTATTTGATTTTATTAAGCAAAAGACTGCGGGCAAAGCCAAGATATTCTTACATTCATGTGGAAACATATATGGGCTTATTCCTGATCTTATTGATGCAGGAGTGGATATCCTTAATCCGGTGCAAGTAAGTGCCACCGGGATGGAGACTGGTAGGCTAAAGAAGGAGTTTGGTGATGCCTTAACATTTTGGGGCGGTGGCATCGATACTCAGACGGTTTTGCCCCATGGATCTGTCCAGAAAGTGAGAGATGAAGTACGGCGCAGAATCGATGATCTGGCACCCGGTGGAGGGTTTGTCTTTGCCACTGTGCACAATATCCAAGCCGATGTCCCGCCGGAGAACATATTGGCTATGGTGAAAGCCCTAGATGAGTTTAGATAGAGCCCTCCACTAACCAACATCTCTCCTACCAAATCCCTGGCACCAAACGGTAGCGAACCTGTTCTAGTGATGGCTCCAAGTGAAGTCTTCCTTCTTTACCAGTCTGGGGATTCCTCCATTATAGATCCGTGCCGGGAAAGCCCCGGAATATGGATTAGATTATTGACAGTGGGTATAATGTGTGATACAAAATACGTAGTCACAACAACTTAATACACAAATTCTATGACGAGAAAGAGTAAGCTGGTTTTTTGTTCCACAGAGAGTTGGTACTATGCTGAAAGCCAATGTTCAAAAGCTGGCTGAAAATCATCTCTGAGAAGCAGAGCTGAAACGCATACTAGTAAGCGATGCAGGTAGTCCACCTTTAAAAGGAACGCGTATTATAATGTACGTTGATGAGTGTTATAAATTGATTTCTGTATTCAATTTATAGAACTAGGGTGGTAACGCGGGTAGAACTCGTCCCTTTTGGGGACGAGTTTTTTAGTGCGCCATGCATGGCTTCAGGC
>JAAZLW010000298.1 GCA_012799135.1 Bacillota bacterium
ATAACATGAATGGTTGGGTTGCCAAAGCTGTTAGTTTCAACTTTCTTGATCATCCATTCCTCATCCCGGAGGATTATACGCATACCGGGAGAGAATTTGATGTCACGCATGTTTCTTCACATCCCCAAAGTGGCTATAGAGCTGACTGATCATATATAAGATTGGACAATAAGGCGCAAAACCCTGTAATTCTGGTTTTTGCAGGTACTTCCTTTGGTAGTTTGTAATCCGGCCGTCAAGATAGATCAATATGCTATAGAAAACAGTGGGGTCGGTCTATCCTGGGTACGTGCCCAATACTGGTAGGGATCTGATAAGTGGATACCTAATAACTAAGGGGATCGGATTACTCATCGCAACTTTCAGTAAATGCCTGGCAGAGAAGAGAGGTTGGCGTAACGTAAATCTGGTAAAGACTAAGGAGGGTTACCATGACTATCCCCAAACCGGCACCTAGAATCCAACGATTTGAACGATTGGCCTATGGGATGTTTATTCACTGGGGCTTATACTCCCAACTGGGCAAAGGTGAATGGATCATGCACCAGGAGAGTATTCCCAAAGCCGAGTATGCAAAGCTAAAAGATAGTTTCACAGCTGAGGATTTCGATGGGCACAAGATAGCCAAATTGGCTAAAGATGCAGGTATGCGGTATATCACCATCACTGCCCGGCATCATGATGGATTCTCCCTCTATGATACCTGTGGCTTAAGTGACTATGACGCTGTTCACAGTCCCGCCGGCCGGGACTTGATCGCTGATTTCATCCAAGGTTGTCGGGCAGAAGGAATTGTTCCGTTCTTCTACCATACGACACTGGATTGGTACCAGGATAGTTTTCAAGATGATTTTGATACGTACCTCGAGTATTTGCGCAAATCGGTAGAGCTTCTCTGCACCAACTATGGACCGATTGGAGGCCTTTGGTTTGACGGCAATTGGAGTAAGCCTGATGCCGACTGGCAGCTAGACGCCTTATATGGTGTGATTCGCCGGTATCAACCTGAGGCAATGATTATCAATAACACCGGCCTAGAGGCTAGAGGCCAGGTGATTCACAATGAAATTGACAGTGTCACCTTTGAACAAGGACGTCCAAGGCCCATGGATCGGCGGGGGATGCCCAAGTATGTGTCTGCAGAAATGTGTCAAACCATGAACCAGCATTGGGGTATAGGACTAAGGGATTTCGCCTATATGTCACCCAGGGAATTGATCGTAAACCGTGCAGCTTGCCGAAAGGTGAGGGCTAACTACCTGCTAAATGTGGGGCCGACAGCTACAGGAGAGATCCCAGCCTATGAAGCTGCTACACTACTTCGGGTAGGTGAATGGGTTAGGCTTTATGGCGACTTGATTTACGAAGGCAAACCTGTGCCAATCACTGGTATGGGTGATGATTTTGCACTGGAGTATGATGGCAAGGTATATCTGTTCATTCATAACCTTTCGATACAAGGTGATCCCAATGTTATCCGGATGGCAACGGGCGCAGGCCCTAGAAGCTTTATAGGGCTGGACCGGAAGATCACCAAAGCGCGATGGCTGGATAATGATGAAAAGCTTGACTTTGCCCAGGATGTTGAATCAGGCTTGCTGGTTGTAAACGCCACGCGGTACCCATACGGTACCAATCTGGTCGTCAGGGTAGCGGAACTTACCTAACAAGAGATGGCTCGTTGCCCAGATCCAGTCAGTGGCGCTATAATTCAGGAGTTGGTATACTGCAGTAGGGTTCCCGAAAATCTACTCACCATGAAAGCAGTGATATTGTTGTCAGACGTTTTTGCATACGATTCTCACCTTCATACCATCTATTCAGGTCATTCCCATCCAGATATGACTGTAGACGCAATTATTGGGCAGATGCAGGAAGTAGGGTTGAAGCAGATAGCTATTACTGAGCACGTTTTTGTGAGATCAGATCTAGGCAGAGTCGGGATTGTAGCTAGCCAAATCCCACACGATGCTGAAAATGTGTTGCTGGGAGCAGAGATGGATGCCGACGCGATAGCTCTTGATGGCACATTAGTGGCACCGACCGACGGGATTGATTGGGTAGTAGCCTCATTTCACAAGTTCCCCGGGACGTCTATTTGGTGGAATCAAGATTACCGTGAAGCCAAAGATGAGAAGACCATCTATCGAGAGTGGCTGGATTGGGCGCATGAGGTTATAGCGGTAAGCAAGCCAGATGCTATTGGGCATCCGGGCACACTAATCTGTCATCTATCCACCGTAGAGGAGTTTGATAAACCGATTTTGCGGGATTTTGCCGGGATTTTGGAGAGTTGCCGGGAACATGGGGTGGCGTTTGAGCTAAATGAGCTGACCCACAAGAAGATGCGGCCATTGCAGAAAGAGACATACTATCGCGTGTTCAAACTAGCCAAAGAGAAGGGAGTTAAGATAGTGCTAGGATCCGATAGCCACTCTTTACCGCAGATTGGTCGCTACCTCTGGATAAGGGAGGTTATCGATCAAGCGGGTCTGGAGAGGTCGGATTTCATTATTCCGACAAAACGATAACCGATTGTGCATCAATTTCTGGGCGCATACCCAAGCCTTGGGTATGCGCCCACCTTCGCTAACTTAGTTTTCTCCCGTGAAGTTAACATAAGAGGAAGGAACTTTGAAGAGTCTTGCAGAAAGGATATATCGAAACATACTTGGTTCCTTGAAAAAACTAAGAAGGTCGTGAAAAGAGGTAGTGGCAATGATTGTAGACTGCAATACCTTTTTCGGATTCTGGCCGCGCCGACAGTTGATGTCTGATTTGGAATCAGTCAGGGCTGAGGCCTCAACTCATGGGATTGGTAAGCTGCTTGTCTGCTCGTTTCGAGGCATTCTTGACGATCATACCGAGGGTAATGATGAGACGCTCAAAGCCTGTCAGTTGTATCCGGAGTTAGAGCCGGTGGCTACCCTTAACCCCCACCGCTGGTTAGGCGTGGAAGAGGAGATCGACAGGCTCTTAGCACAGGGTGTCAAGGTATTTCGCCTTTTTCCTGAAATTCAACACTGGCCTTATAGATTCATGCCGTTTTATCGCATCCTAGAGATGCTCGAAGACAAAAGCGATGCTATAGTCATATGTCCCGCTCGAGTAGGGGGACACCAGAACAATGGAGTTATGACTGATATTGCCGAGCTGGCTAATGAGTATGACTTAACCTTTGTAATCTCTGGGGTCTTCTATGGTAACCTCGCTGAAGCTATTGCTGTTACTCAGAGCGAAGAGAATATTCTTTTGGAGACCCATCTGCTCAACTCGCCAGATGGGTTTGAAGTCTTAGTGGAAGAGGTGGGGGCAGACCGAATAGTATATGGCTCCAAGTCGCCTCTGCACCATGTAAACTCATCACTGCTTCCTCTGATCAATGCCTCCATAAGTGATGATGATCGGGAAAAGATTCTGTCCGGCAATATTTCACGGGAATTGGGGTGGTCTGGATGCAAATAATCGATGTACATGGGCATATAGGCAATTGGACTTTTCCCATGAGATGCTCAACCGTCTCCGATCTCCAGGATTATATGAACCGTTGTGGTATTGAGAGGACTGTTGTCTCCCACAGTTCAGCCATCATGTATGACTTTGTTCAGGGAAACAGGGAGCTTGCCGAGGCCATAAGTGGTGTAACTGATGTTTGGGGTTATGTTGTACTTAATCCTCACTATTTTCGTGAATCCCTCGTTGAATTGGACAAGTACAAAGACCATCCCAAGTTTGTTGGTGTGAAGCTTCACCCAGAGCAACAGGTTTACCGCTTGGTCCATCGGAATGTAATCGGGCTTCTGGAGAAGGTGTCTGAACTCCAACTGCCGATATTGGTTCATACATTTCCCGGGCAGACCCATGATCTCTGTAAAGTAGCTAGGGAGTTTCCCACTATCAAATTCATCATGGGCCACATGGGTGGCGATAATTGGGCTGACGGGATAGAGGCTGCCGCCGCATGCGAGAATGTTTACTTAGAACCGTGTAGTAGTTTCCCCGATGCCGGCAAGATTAACCGAGCCGTTGAGGTGGTAGGGGCAGAGCGGGTACTATTCGGTACTGACTCGAGTCTGCTTAATCCGGCTTTTGTTTGGGGGATGTTGCAGGATGCTGGGCTGGGCGAGGATGATCTTAACAAGATAGCCTTTGAAAATGCACTGGAAATATTTGAATTCTAGGCTAATGCATATATAGATGTTTGGATACCGAGGGTTTTGTTTACCTATTGGGAATCCTTATGGGGGGGTGGTGAAAAAGGCTAATACTCACGCATGCTTGTTAAGTGTCACTGTCCGTGAGCTGAAACTTGAAGGAGGAATAAGATCGTGAAGAAAAGGAGTCTATTGCTTCTCGTAACTTGTCTTGTACTAGTTATCGGTGTTTCGAGTATTTGCCCCGCAATGGCCGCCAAAAAAGTAAAGCTAACCCTTTGGGGCGGCTATCCGGAGATGGCACCATTCTACAAGCAAGTGATTGCAGACTATCAGAAAGAGAATCCCAATGTAGAGATCTCTTTTCTCACCCATCCACTCCGGGAGCATGAGCAGAAACTGTCAGCAGCTATTCCATCCAACACTGCAGCAGATATGATAGAGACCACATCATATACAATGCGCAAGTTCGTCGAAGCAGGTCTTCTGAATCCTAACCCAGATAATATCGATGCTTTCCTCAAGAGTGGGGCTTTTGATGATTTCTTCATCAATGACCTTACCATTGGTGGCGCTACCTATGGTTTGCCGCTGTTCCAGGGCCGTCAGGTAATCTTCTGGAACAAGGCGATGTTCCGTGAAGCAGGGTTACCCGGTGCACCCACCACGTGGGAAGAAGTCATTGAATATGCTCAGAAGGTGGCTAAGTACGACGAAAACGGAGAACTGGTTCGGGCTGGTATCAGCCTGCGCAAATCCGGTGGCGGTAGTGGTGTTGCCGAAAAATGGTGGTTTTGGCTATATCCTGCCGGTGGCAGCATCGTTGAAGAAGTCGCTCCTGGCAAATGGCGCAATGGTTATAACAACGAGGCCGGGCAAGACGCTCTTAAGCTCTATATCGATCTGCTCCACAAATACAAAGTTGACAGTCATCGCGTCAAGGCTGACTCCGACGGCTTTGCTCTACAGACCCATGCCATGTTTACCCGCGAATCCTGGGTGGTGGGTCATATGCAGCAGTATGCTCCTGACGTAGAATATGATACAGCACCTCTACCGGTTCACAAGCGTGCTGGAACGATCTGCAACCTGGTTAACATGTATGTGACCAAGAGCTGTAAGAACCCCGATGTGGCTTGGGACTTCTTGCAGTTCATGTTCAAGCCGGAATACCAGAAGCTGCTGCTTTCTGAGGTGGGCTGGTTCCCATGCCTCAATGCTGACTATGAGGAGATCTTCCAGCGAGTACCGCAGTATCGGGCCTTCATGGAACTGCCTGCTGGCTTTGAACTCTATGGCATTCCACCTCTAGCATGTTTCGATGAAATCCAGACAAAGCTGGCCGAGCGGCTAGTCCAAGCGTTCATGGATGAGACCTTGGTGGATAACCCAGATGGAATCGCTAAGGTTCTGGCTGATGCCGCTAAGGAGACTGACGACATTCTGCGAGAGAACGGAGTATATGCCGACTAGTAGGTGATACCCATGGTGGGGGTACATATCGAGTTCTGGTAGTATGTACCCCCACCATGGGGCCTAGGCTTCTTGCTGGTCTATTTTTCTTCTCTTGGAATGGGGGATTAGTTGATGGGAAGTACGGTTAAACACAGGGGGTTAAGCGTCAGGACCAAGCGGTATTTGTTCTGCTATCTGGGACTGCTTCCTATCGTGCTGCTCTTTCTCTGGTTGAGGGTCGGACCTTTGGTCTCCACCATTAAGCTGAGCTTCCACGATTGGAATCTAATCAAGGCTTATAAGCCATTTGTTGGACTGAAGAACTATGCCAACTTGTTTAATGATCGCCTTTTCATCATGGCTTTGAGGAACACCACTATTTTCGCCTTTGCTACGGTGCTGATCGGTATCGTGTTGTCCTTGGCCTTGGCAGTAGCACTTAATCGGCCTTCCAAGCTCAGCGGTTTCTATCAGACAGTCTACTTTTTGCCGGTTATTACCCCGATGGTACCTGTATCGGTTATCTGGAAATGGATCTATGACCCTGGCTATGGATTGCTCAATTACTTCTTATCGTTCTTTGGCATCAAGCCCGTAGGCTGGCTAATGTATCCGAATCTGGCCTTGCTGTCGATTATCATAATGTGTATTTGGAAGGCCATAGGGTATAACATGATCATGTTTCTGGTGGGGCTCAAGAATATCCCTGAACAGTACTATGAAGCAGCCGCCATTGATGGAGCCAATAATTGGCACATTTTTCGCAGTATCACATTGCCTTTGTTGAAACCGATCATCATGTACGTCTTTATCACTTCAACTATTGAGGGCTTCAATATCTTTACACCGGTGTATG
>JAAZLW010000299.1 GCA_012799135.1 Bacillota bacterium
ATTGCCGGGACCGTCTCCCAGCCAAGATATAAGCAGGCCTTGAGGCGTTGGTGCCCAGCGATCAGTGTATAAGTATCTTCACCAAGATTACGGACCACGATCACCGGCTGTAAAAGGCCCTTCTCGGCAATGTTCCGGGCCAGAGGCATGACCGCTTCCGGGTCTTGTTCCAGTTCGGCTAGAAGAGTTAGTCGATCGGTTATGCTTTCCACCGGGATGGAATCCGGAGACCGATCTCCTATACTGCTATGACTCTCTGTAGCCAGCTTACCACGTTTGAAAGAATAGACATAGGGGATGGCGAAATCGACATTCTTGTTCTCTTGAAAGCGCTTAAATACCCGCTCGAGAATCAACGAGGATATCCGGGGTCTGTCCGTAGCCAGGGTAATATAACGTAAGCGCATGTAGACTCCGTAATCGTAATTATCTGCCCTTACATACGGCTCTTGACCGGTATCTTTGATGATATCTGCTGTTACCTCCCGGGCAGCTTCAGTAAGGATCTGCACTGCGGTATCCCAATCAGAATCGTAGGTAATCCTGACTACTACTTCATCTAGGATATATGATGTTTCCTTCTGAGCAGTATAGTTGATCACTACATTGCTAAACAGCATGGCATTGGGTATCAAAACACTGCGTCCTACCGCTTCTTCACTGCCAATGGCACCACCTACCTGATTTAAGGTAGTATACATAGCTGTGAGTTTCATCACATCACCGGTCAGTCCCAGGGAAGGAAACTGCACCCGGTCACCGATACGAAAGGGACGCTTAAGAGTAACCAGCACCCAGGCGGCAACACCACTGACCGGGGCCTGCAAAGACCAGCCCAGAAGCATACCGCCAAACAGTGAAAAAAAGCTGCTAAAGACGGCCAACTGCCCCTGGACATATACAAAACCGCCAAGCAGTGCAAAGACAGCTATTACCCGATAGAGGCTTTCCAGCATCTTCACCTCACCGGGCATTCCTTGACGCCTCTCCACAGAAACAATGGTGAAAGCTAAGAGAGCATAGTAGAGGGCCATTACTCCAAACATAATAGTCAGGAAGCTGCTGAGGGTATGGGTAGCCGATATGTAAAAGAAACCAAATCCCGCCCTGTCTGCAATAACTGATACAATCAGTAGAACGATAGAGATAGTAAGACCTTTCAGATACTTGTTCACGGTCAAATCCTCCGTCCTGTGCAGAGCATCTACTCATTAATACTTAACCGGGAGGATCGGTTTTCCTGCGACTGGAGTCATATTTGAGTTTGGCGGTAGATTGGTGTATTGTAATGGTAACGTTAGGCTAAGTCTAGCTGCGGGAGGCGTTGCAGAATGAAAGCACTGTTTGCGGTAATCCAAAGACCGGAACTGCTCTCATCGATCTTGCTAGAGTTCAACAACAAAGGAATCAGTGGTGCCACAGTCTTTGAATCCATGGGGATGGGCTACCTAATGGCCGAATCGGCACCTATCTTTGCCCGCCTCAGCCAGGTGGCCATGGGTTCCACTGCTCCTAGCCGCACTCTCATGGCGATTATTGAGGATCATCAGGTAGAAATGGCGGTGCAGATTATCGAAGACGTGGTTGGTGACCTCACCCAGCCGAATACCGGTATCGTCTTTACAGTACCTGTGGACTCCATCCGGGGGCTGCGAGACGCAGAAGGGAATTACGCAGTATAGTACAGCATTTCCCGGGGTCCAAGACTACCATCATGACGGTGCTCCTCGCTGCTGTGATCTCAGAGCTGATCGGGCCTTTGGGTGCTAAGTTGGCCTCAAGCAAGGCTGGGGAAACACGCTCCAGTACTAACTAAGAGCACAGCCTTGGTAGGAAGGCCGGATCTATTGGGTGGTCTTAGTCAATTAGTCAACTAGATCCGGCCCAAGAGTCTAGGACAACTACCCACATCATCAAGGATGGGGTGGATGACTTATGGAAATACTTCCCTGCACATTGCTTACATAGATACTGTGAGTTCCGGCTCCAACAACTGCATCAACCGTTTTCTTGCCAGCTACACCTGCTTCTGGTTGTAGCTTTGCCAGCGTCCCTTTCAGTGAGACATTACCGTTTTGGTTTTCTAGGAAGATCCGGTGATCTGGAGTCTGATCGATGATAATGGTTATACCAGAACGCTGGGCATTTACTTGGATATCTCCCCCAACACCTTGGAAATGAACGGTGCCATACTCGGTTTTGGCCATGGCGTTGCCAGTGACGTTCCTGGCCCCAATCACAGTATACGATCCCCTAGCTTGAAAATTCCCGGCGACCTCGTTTGCCTTCACCCCACCAAAACTCGCCTTCGCCTCAATATCACCATTGATATCCGACAGAGTAGTCGTGCGGAAATCGGACTTGACTGAGACACAGCCATATATGTTCCGCAGTGAACTGGAACCATAGTTGCCGTTGGCCACCAGATCCCCCCGAACATCGGTGACATCTAGGTTAGTATAAGCAGCATCGACATACAGATCGCCATGGATCTCCTTAATAGTCGTGTCATTGTAGGCATTATTGATCACCGAAGGCCCACTGACATTCTGCACTCGGACTTTTCCCATCTTGTTATTGAGCTCAAGTCGGGCCTCACTAGGCATCGAACCGAACATGTCTACCCGTACCTCGTGAACTCCCTCAGGGCGCTGACCCGGTTCCACTAAGCGAACATCCAGCCCTTCCTCGGACCGTGTTGCCCTAACGTCCAGCTCATGCAGGTACGCCTCCCCTATGGCCTCACTGGCAGCATAGACGTAGGTCCGGTAGTTTATCTGGGCCTCCTGAGTCTCTGGTTTACCGTTTACATCCACATTCCCCAGACTGTTGGTGATCTTGAGCACTTCTCCAGGAGCCAGCCTTGCTTCTATAAGGCCGCCTTTCTCAGC
>JAAZLW010000300.1 GCA_012799135.1 Bacillota bacterium
GTGCAGGTTCTTAATATCCTTGCGTACGACGTTTACGGTGATCTCATCTACTGTCATCTGGTATGTATTAGTATTCATTTTGCTTCTTCACCAACTCTAGTATCTCATCGACGGACGTATTACTGTCTCCTAAAGCTTCTGTGATTGCCAATCGAACTTTTCTAGTCTTGAAAGTGTTGCTGCGCCAATCATCTTGACGGTTCTCCCGAACCATACTGTCAACAGCTAGGGCGAGCTGTTCATTACCACCGAGGTTATCATATAAGGCCCTTTTACCTGGTGTATTGAGGGTTTTGGGATAGGATGTATCACTCATTGGGTTGCTCAGCTGTCTAGTCAACTCAACGATTCTTGCTAGATATGTCTGGTAATCTAGGGCTTTCCTTCGCCTCTGCTCAATGAGTGTATCCAGCAGTTGGGACATCTTATCATAATACTTCGGATTGATGGGGTGCTCATCTACGATCAATTGACGGACATTGTTTTCGACGGTTTCGGCAACAGCCGTTTCATCCGTTTGTATGCCGGTGGGGAGGGACTCTATAGCACTCTCGCCTCGCTCCACTATTAGCTGTATTAGTGACATGTCATCGAAAGCAGAGATTCTCTGGCTGCTTTCGGCATGAATGTAGGTATCAATTAGATGTCGCATCGCCGGTTCATAAAGTTTAAGATCGATATAGTCACCGCTACTAAGCTTTACCTCGGTTCGAACCTTCTCGAAATGTTCTACTTCGTCCTTTAGGGTAGCAATTTCACTATCGCTGTAGCCAGCTTCCTTCAGCTCGGTAGCAAGGTTGGCAAATGCCCGGATAAAGGCAGCGGTGAGTTTGTAAAGAGATAACCGCTTGGGTTCATTGTTCTTAAGTTGTTCGGCATTGCCTGAGTCAACCGCGCAGAAGTAACGGAGATAAGCCATGGTGTCTTTGGGAGGCTCAACCGGTTCACACAAGGCTTTAATGGCTTCTCTAGTCTCCTCAAGGCGCTCTCGAGCCTTTTCTAGTCTGTTTTCCAGCAGCCCTGCAACATCCTCTTTATCGTATCCATCTAATGCCCCGGATGTATAATCTTGGACTGCTCCTTCTAGGCTCTGGAACAGATCCTTGTAGTCGACAATATAGCCATATTCCTTGTCTTCTCCATCCAGTCGGTTTACTCGGCAAATGGCTTGGAATAGGCCGTGATCTCGCATTTGCTTGTCAATATATAGGTATGTAGCTGAGGGGGCATCAAAGCCAGTAAGCAGCTTATCTACTACGATAAGCAATTTCATCTGTCCCGGCTCCTCAACGAACTTCTTCTTGACTTGTTGTTCAAATTCATCCACCCGATTGATGGCCTTTTCTGGGTCTTCACCAAACCAGTCGGCCAGCATCTGTCTGTATATATTGAACTGACGGACTTTCTCAGTTCGCCCCTCTCCTGACTCTTCCCCTTTGATATCACTATGCGAGGGCCTATATGAGGTGACGATGGCACATTTACCAGCTAGTTCGGTTTGAGAAAACAGCTCATAGAATCTACATGCTTCGTAGATACTCCCGGCAACCAAGAGGGCATTACCCCGGCCGTCCATTAGCCTGGGGCGTTTGGCCATATCCATCAGGACATCAGCTACAATCATCTCCAGCCGTGAGCGGGAGCTGAGTACTTTCTGCATAGTGCCCCATCTCTGTTTGAGTTGTGCTTTGGCAAGGTCGGTTAAGCCCCTTGTCTTAGCTTCAAACCATTCGTCAATCTTATCTTGGGATGTTATATTCTGATCGATATCCCTTGCTTCATAGCGGAGATCAACTACTACTCCATCTCGCACTGCTTCGTCGAACTTGTATGTATGAATATACTGGCCAAAAATCTCGACACTTCTTGGTTTATCTGCTCTTAGTAGTGGTGTACCGGTGAACCCGATAAAAACAGCATCTGGAAAAATCGTCTTCATCGCTCTATGGAGCTCGCCACTTTGCGTGCGATGGCACTCATCCACAAATACATAGAGATCCCCTTTATGATGGAAATCAGATGGCACAGAGCTCGTTACTGCTTCGATGTAACCACCTATATCGTCTTCCTTGCCGCTCTGGCTGCCGAACTTATGTATCAGAGAGCAGATTAGCCAAGGAGTGCTGGAGTTTAGGGTACTGATCAGGTCGGCTCCACTCTTGGTGCGGTGGATGTGCTCATTGACCCCAAGGAATACCTTCTCTATTTGTTCATCCAATTCAGTACGATCGGTGATGATCAAAATCCTAGAATTGGGCACGTTTTCTCGGATCCACTTAGCCAGCCAGACCATGGCAAGGCTTTTACCGGAGCCTTGAGTGTGCCAGATAATGCCGCCTTCCCGTCGCAAGACAAAGTCCTGAGCAGCCCGTACGCCAGAATACTGATTGTGGCGACAGATTTTCTTTATCCCGCTGTCGAAAATGACAAAATCGTGGATTATTTCAAGGAGCCTAGCCTTGCTACAGATCTGTACCAAATGCCGATCCAAGGGGTTCTGAATAGAGCTTTCCTCTTTCCAGGCTAGGTAATACTTTTCCGGTGTCTCTATGGTTCCATAGCGAAGTCCTTCAGTATCGTTACCTGCCATAAGAATCTGCTGCGTGGAAAAGAAATCCTGGATAAAGGTCTTTTTCTGGTTATCTAGGTTTTGCCTAATACCTTCAGCTACTGACACTGTTGAACGCTTAAGTTCAATGACACCCAGAGCAATACCGTTGACATAGATCACGATATCGGGTCGTTTGCCATGGGTCTTTGCATCCCTCGCAGGAATAGCAGCTTCCTCGGCAATAGCGAAGTGATTACGCCCAGGGCGCTGCCAATCAATCGGCCACACAGTTACTGTATTCTCGCTGATATCCGGTTTGACTTTTACACCGTAGCGGAGCAGCTCATATACCGCCTTGTTACGATCATAGAGGCTCTTGCTCGTATCTTCTGCTGTCTTCACAAGGATATCGATGGCACGGGTGGTGATGGCACTGTCATATCCGGAACGCTCCAGGAAAGCCCGTAGCAGAATAGGTTCGATGTTGCGGTTATCATCACGGGTGATCCAGTTGCCTAGGTAGTCATAATCTAGTGTGTAGCGAAATAGGTTGACTACACGTTCTTGAGTCGCTCTCTCCCGTTGTCCAACTGAGGTCATACTAGTCTCACCCTTCCTGTTAAGAGCTCTTGCATCATCCCCTGCTTGATGAGGCGAAGTTTCTCGCGTTTCTGTTCAAGAGCGGTGATCTCATCATCCATGTCGGAGAGGATGGTGGCGATGGCGCGTTGTTCGTCGAGTGGAGGGAGGGTAACTTCAACGCTCTTTACGGTGTCCTTTGATATTCCGTATACCGAAATGCCAGTTGCAAGGCGAATCAGGCTTGTCTTGACTGATGGTATGAATTGCAGATACCCTTTGAACCCATCCGCAATAAGTTGCTTGTTTCCTCTAAACAGTATGGTATGGAGTCCGGCAACAACCTGCCGATCGGCTAAATTGCACAGTTCAATACTTTTGCCTATGCCCTGGTAATCCTCCGAGGCATCGACCATAACCAGGTCGCCGTCCTCAAGAAGCGGCAACCCACTGACTTTTTCGCGAGGTATATGGGGTAACGAGACAGTTGTGCAGTCTAGAAAGGGGGATGATTGGCTATGAATATCACCGTAATGGATATAACCTATGTCGCCAACATCAGAAAGATCGCTTCGCGGGTTACTGGCTGTTCTTAGGATCTCGAATAGTTCGTCAAATCTCCATCTAGTCCACTTCCCGCTAAACCTTGGCAAACGCTTTCTACCAGTCAGCAACTGTTGCATTGCAGCCTGCTTGATATTTCGTTTCTTACTTATGAGCTCATCGAATGCGCCAATTGACCCATCTACGTTATTCAACGCAACTGTGATGGCTTGTTGCTCAGTAGGACGAGGGATTGGAATTGACAGAGCTGATAGGGTCTCTCTTGTAATCCCCTGAATTGATGTCCCTTGTCTTTGACCCAACAGGACAGAACGATTAAGATTGAGAAACCAGAAAAGGTACTCGGCAAGTAAGGTCGCTTTCTTAGTGTAAATACCTGTGAAATCCTGGCTAATCGCTATGTCACATGGCGCAATGGCCAATTTCCCAATACCCGTTCTCGAAACCAACAGCAAATTACCTTTCTCAACAACATTGGTGGAGCTGTCTCGCATGGCCTCACTCGTTATGCGTCTCCTAATCTCAACAACTCTTTGATTTTCAATATCGGCGCTAGTTATCCAAGGAATGTCTCCACTCCAATAGGCTTGGATTTTGGTGGGTGGTGTCCCACCGCTTACATACTTATCAACCACCTCGCCTAGTGTTTTCACTTCCCACTCCTCCGGTATCACCCCTACCTCTGTTTTCTTATACCCTGATCTCACTCCCATTTCACCCCCATTGCCCTTAGATGTTCTTCCACTCGAGCAGATAGGGTTTTGATCTCCATAGTGAGCTCTGGGAGGGGAGTGGCATATCTTTCCGCCAACTCCCGTATGCGGATGGCAAGGGCCTGAGACACACGATCTAGTTCTGCTTGAACGTTGCTGGCAAGAGTAGCTAGCCATTTGTCGGTGATAACCAGACCCTTGATCTCATCTTCCTTAAGTTCACCGAACTTTGCTGCCGCCTGGGCATCGAGCTTTCCTTGGACATCTTTAATTTGCTTTTTAATAGTAGATTCCTGGTCACTCAGTTCCCGATATTCCTTCAGTACGGCATACTCATCCTCATAATCCACATCATGCCGGATCTCCTTTAGGCGGGCCGTCAGAGCACCCTTAGTGATATTTCCTCTATCGTTAATCACCTCTGTCAAGAGACCTTCCTCATCACAGTGTTCTTCCTTGAGCTCATCAAGCCTTTGGGTAATTGAAGATGCTTTCATTTCCAGCGCTTCGATTGCCCCTTGCTCATTGGGAAAATAGCGGGTGATGACTAGCTCGGGTGGGATCAGCTGGGTCTTGTATTTTCTCTTACCTACGGTGAAATCGGCTTTTTCTCTAGTTCTTGCCCCTTTACCATCGATGATTAGCTGCAGGCTTGCGGCTTTCTGCCAGCCATCCGTAGCGATCATGTACACATCATCCTGCATTGTCTCAGCCCAATAAGCCATGAGGTGTTGGTATACATCATATGGATCGATGAGTCGCGCCTCTTGGAATGCTTCCAGCAAGCGTTCGGACAATATCTCAATTAGCACTTTAGGCTTGCTACCAATGGCTAGCTCTTGTAGGTAGGGGATAATGGAGTCCTTCCACTGAGTAAATAGAGCGGTTGTGGAATCATTGAAAGCAGTAAAATCCCTATGCTCAAATATGGTCTTCCTAATATCTTCTCTATCTACTTTAAGCAGGCTATACCCTGAGCGATCTGGTTCGAAAAGTCCGGTGCGCACGCCGGGGAACACCTCCCAGTAGTGGGAAAGCTCGTCAATGTCACGATTAGGGATGCCTCCCCGCATGTGTGCCTCAATATCTTGCAGGTCTTCAGGTTCGGTGCTATCAATATAGCGGGGAATATTGAGGTTGAAGTCATTGGCTTCAATCTCCTCTGGTAGCACCATACGAGAGTATTTTGGGATCTCAAGTTGATCATTGAAGGTATCGACGATCTTATGGATGTCCCTGGCCCGTAGGCGGTTCTTATTACCATCTTTCATAAACTCTCTGCTCGCGTCAATCATGAAGATACCTTGTCGTCCATGGGCATTGGATTTGTCAAGGACGATAATGCAGGCAGGAATCCCGGTACCATAGAAGAGGTTGGGTGGGAGCCCAATGA
>JAAZLW010000327.1 GCA_012799135.1 Bacillota bacterium
GAAACCCCCTAAGCTTCTCTAGTACCCGCGCTAGCTGGCAGAGTAGAGAAGGTGTTCCATCATGCGTTCATGTCCCTGGCGTTTTTGCTCCAATTCGACAGCCTCACTGTCTGTTGCGCCGCCTGGCGACAGGTCCGCACCGTAAAGCCCTACCGCTCGGAGGGTATGAACAGCCGCCCGCTGCCTCAGCGCCTTGTCTTCGCCTTCCAGGTCCTCAGCCAACACCGTTACCGCCTTGCCCACTAATTGCCTCAGTTGATCTAGGTTGGCGCTCCAAACCTCCTGCCGTTGCCGGTTAAGCTCCGCTATAAAGTCCGGGTTCTCGTTGCGCCAGGTGGTCACTGTCTGCCTGGCTACCCCTACCGCCTCTGCTGTCTCCCGGTCGTTCTGGCCCTGCATCAGAAGGCCTATGGCGTTCTCTTGTTGTATGGTCAGTTGTCCGCTTTTGTCAGGTTTCGTCATCCTTGCTCCTCCTAACACTTGCTGTGTGCTAGCACCTCCTGGCTAGTTGGTGTGCGTCGCACTTCCGTAACCGCCCCGCCAATTAGCCGCTTTACCTTGTGTACCGCCCGCCAGGCTTGGGAATTGGTCCCCAGGAGTTCGGCTTCCGCCAACGTATAGACCGCGAATCCCACAGGTGCTTGCCGGGCCGCCTCGCCATCCTTCGCCAGCATCACCTGTTCCCCCAACACCGTCGATTCGATCAGGGCCCACCCCTGGCGCTTTATCAATGCATCAGCGCTTTCTGGCTCCGGTTCGCCAGGTTTAGGCCAGGCGCCCACACGAAGGACCCCTGCTTGCCACGCCTCGCTTGCGTCCTTGTGGCCGCCGTAGGCTTCAGGTGACAGGTAGGCCACCTGCTTACCTCTCAGCACCGCTTGCCGGGCCAGCTCTCGCCAGGATTCGCCCGCCTTGTCGGCGTCCAACGCAAAGACTATCTCCCGTATCTCACGGGCCCAGCTCCACCGCCAGCCGTCTACTCCGAACATAGCCGCCGCCCTTGGATACCCCGCCGCAATGAGTGACAGGGCATCAAAGGGGCCCTCACAAACAAACAGGGGCCCTTCGCCCGTGCGTAGAGCCCTCGCGTTGAATATGCCTTTGGTACCGCTTAGGTGGTCGTGGCGCAGCGCCTTTGGCACCTTCTCATTCGCGCCCACCGCCCGCCCGTAGAGGTTTACCACTTCACCACCGGGTTCGGTGTGAGGCAAGACTAGGCGCCCCCACCGCCATTCCCTGCCGGGCCATGTCCCTGCTGCCGCATACCCCACGCCGTACTGCTGGGCGAGTTCTAGAGGGATTCCCCGCCGTTCCAGGTATTCGGCGCCCCAGGTGCCGGGTAGGGCCTCTTGGTAGATCGCCAGCAGCTCGGGCAGATCAGATCGGGCCGCCGTAGGTGCCGCCTCTCGGTTGGCCGCTAGCGGTTTGGGGCCCGTCGGGTTCGGCTTCGGGTTGCTCGCTCGCTCCGCTTGCCGGTCGGTCGCCCACCGTTCCCGAGCTTCTTCGGTGTACCCCCAAGCGCTGCAGGCAAAGCAGTTAAAGCGCCCCGTTGCCGTGTCGATCCGCAAGCTTCGCTGATTATCACTGCCATGATAAGGGCAATAAGCTCTTATGGCTCGCCCGCCCTCGCCAGGGATAGGCTTGCAGGTCGCTAGTTGCGTTTGGGTTAGGGTTAGGTTCTCATTGGCCATGGCGCCAATCCTCTTCCACAAGCCGTCCCAGGTCGGGGCGGAAGATCAGGTCTGCATATCCCGTGTCACCGTGTCGGTTCTTGGCCACTGTCAGCTTTAGCGCCCGGGCCGGTTCGGTGATGGGTTTTTTCTCATCCTTCGTCAGAAACATGGCTACATCAGCCATGTATTCCAGGTCACCGGATTCCTTAAGGCTATCTAGTGAAGCTGCACCGCCCCCACTGTAGCGCCCTTCTGCTCGGTTCTGATTCGCTATCGCCAACACGGGCGAATCTAGACGCACTGCCAGTTCACGCAGCATGTTGCCCATGACTTCCACCCGCTCCCGAGTATCACGGCGCCGCTCTAGCTCCTCAGAAGCCTTCGCCCACAGTTGCAGGTAATCGACCACTATCAAGCACTGCTCCGCTTTGAAGCGGTTCATGGCTCGCAAGGCCATAGCTCGCACTTGCGCCACACTCAGGCGCCCCGTACCCTCGATCGTGGCCAGGCGCTCGCCCACTTCGGGCTGCCACTCTTGGGCCGCTTGCCGCAGGGCCCTCATATCCGCATAACCTCGGGTAATGTCCTTAGTGTTGATTCCGCCCCAAGCACAGACAGACTTCATAACCATGTTCTGCGGGCTGTTCTCGAACGTCAGATACACCACAGGCGCCCCTTGCCGGGCTACTGTGGCCGCCACTTGCAAGGCTAGTGTGGTCTTGCCTACACCCGGGCCAGCCGCCAACAGATAGAGCCCCGCATTCAAGCCGCTAATGATGTTGTCGAGACGTTGAATGCCGGTTGACAAGCCCAATACCGCCTTGCCGGTCTCCTCACGTTGCCGGGCCCTCTCCTCTGCATCCTTGAGCACGTCGCCCACAAGGTCCGCCGCCCATGTGAGCTTGCCTGCCTCAGTCGCCCGTATCGCGGCTTGCGCTCGAGCTATCGCCTCCTCAGCTCCGGTCAGCAGCTCAGTTGCCGGGCGCTCACTGTGGAGTTGCTTCGCCATTGTCTCCATGGCCTCTGCCAATAGACGCCGTTGCAACAGGTCCGCCAGTTGCCAGGCCGCCGCTCGCGGGTCGCTGGCGGGCGTCCACTCAGGCGCCGCCGGGGTGCGTTCGGCTTCAATGGCCTCCACCAACAGGGCCCAGGCTTCGATCGTCTCATCAAAGGCGAACACCCCGGCGGGCAGAGAGTCTAGCAACTCCCAATAAAGCGCCGGGTCTTGGGATACGGCCGCCACTAGCGCCCGTTCGGTCTCCAGGCTTGTCCACTCGTCGCGCAAGTTGAAGGTCTGCATGGCTACACCTCACCTCAGAGCACCGCTCCGGTTTCGGGTTCGGTTTGAGTGTATCAGGGCGCCAATCGCCTGCAGGCGTATTGGCAGCCGTTTAGATTAGTTAATCTATTTAGGGAGTAATAATGGGCCTCTAGCTGGTGCTAAACAAAGTTTGTGGCAACGATAGTCACGGCTACGGGCAACGATAGTCACGGCTACGGGCAACGATAGTCACGGTTTTATTACTAAACGTCTTGGCGACGAAGGGCGAAGAAAGGCCACAACTATGCGGGTTGCGGGCCCTTTTGCTTGCTACGGGCCTTCTGTTCGGGCGCCCATCATTTTATTACCAAAGGCTAGTTCCCACTATTTGAGCATATATCTACGCCCTGAAAATGTGCTCTAGCTGGTGCTTTGCCGGTTTGTTGGCCTCCGCTCCTCGGTTCTCTGGGCCACGATAGTCACGGCTACGGGCCACGATAGTCACGGCCCGCCTAACCATCTGTCGATTCGGTTCCCCAGGGCCGCTCCGGGCTTGGCGCGGTTCTTCCCCCGCTCTAGTTGGCTGTAATACCCCTGCGATATTTCCAGTTCCTCAGCCGCTTGCAGTTGTGTAAGTCCTAGCTGTTGCCGCCGTGCTTTGAGACGGGTCCCCAGGGGTTCTTTGCTAGTTGCAGGAAGCGCTTCCGCTTTAGCTGGCCGCTCTAGTTCTTGGTAATGTTCCTCAATTTTGTCGGGCGGTTCAATTAGCACAGTTGCTTGCATCCATGACTCGAACCAGTTCCGCTGTTGCGTTGTGTCCTCATCCCAGCGGTCATATTGCCATGCGTTAATGATTCCCCTTTCTAACAGGGCGTCAAGGGCTTTCTCCAGGCGTTCCCTTATCCAACCCCCCCGCCGTGAATTGAGTTCTTGATCTACTACCTTTAGCAGTGTCTGTATGCGTAGCGGTTCCATGTAGGCGCCGCTGCGGGCCCGTATGCGCCACAGGTTCGTTAGGTATCGCCCTAAGCGCTTCTCCCAGGTTTCGCGGTATGGATCAAAGTTCAGTATCTTAGCGTTCAGTAGGGCGGTTTGCCTACCAGGGCCATGCAGGTAATGGGCAAACACTCGCCCAGGCCGGAATATGAAGCGCTCTACGTCCATGAAACCATCTAGCCGCATTTGCCCCTTGATGCGGTCGGTGATTACGAACGGTCTGCTTTGAATCGTCTTACGCGAACGGCGCCGCCCGCCCCGCTCGGTATCTTCGTAGGCGTCTACCTCTGCCATGTCCAGCCAAATGCTTTGGATACGGGTCAGGGCTGCTTGCGCCTCTTGACGTTGTTTCGGAGTATATCCCCCTCTTGTGCCGCTTCCCCCGCGCTTGGGTTTTAAGCCCCGCATTGCTAAAATATCGTCGATGCCAGTCACCGCATCTTCGCCGGGCTGTCTAGTTTGTTGTAGATAGATAGCCGCCAGGGAATCCATGACGTCAACGTCAAGGTCACTTAGTTGGTCCCGGGTCCACCACATGATCTTTGCCCATTCGTCCACTTCGTCAGGCGCCATCAATGGGTTCTCGTCCATGGTTGCCGGGCGTAGTTGGGCGGTCCCTTTGGCGCTTTTCTTATCGATTAGCGCCGTTGGCCATGGTATCCCGTCAAGCTGGTGGAAGTCCTTGGTTGCCATGATCTCCTGCAAGGCATAATAGGGCGCCCCGCTGGGGATAGAAAAGAAGTCTTCGAACCTCTCCGCCCGCACTTGCATAGCGCCTTGCAGGTCGGTATCGCTGTCAGCTCCGATCCCCAGCCACTGGCGAAGCTCAGGCAGGGACGTATTGTCCAGGTCTAGGCCTTCTGTAAGGAATTGCGCCCAGACTTGGGCGTAAAGCCCTAACAGGTTTGCTACCGCTGCTGTGAAGTCTTGCGCCTCAAAAAGCTGCTTGTGTAGGAGTGCGTCGAATCTCTCATCTGTCATTGTTCGAACCGTTTCGATCCCGTGCTCATCTTCGAGTTCACTAATGGCGCCCGCTATCAAATGCTGCCATAGCCAAGAGGTCAGGTCTTCTGATTCCCTGTCCTCCTGCCACATCTTCAGCAGCGGTTCTTCGAAGGCTTTTGCCATTTCGCCAAGCGAATCCGGTTCTTTTACGGGCCCTTCTAGGTACATTACCTCTTCTGCGTCTTGCTGGCCCCGCTCTTTCCACGCCGCCCGCACATCAAGCGCGATCAAACCTGCAACCATCTGCGCCAGAGATTTCATTAGCTCAGGGCCTGTTACCATGGCGTCTTCTTTGATCCTCTGGCGGTTGAGCATTTGGTCCGCCACTCGTAGGCGTTTATGGGCAGCGAATACCTGGCGGGTTATTTCCTCCTGCGAAAGCCCTTCTAGCGCCTCAGCGGGCATCATCAGGTCCCCCAGCATTTTGCCGTCCTCTTCCAGGGTTACCGCTATGTATTCCGTGGCCTCCAGCTTGCCGGCCTTGTCATCCATGCCTGTCCCTCCCGAGCATTGCCTTCATTCTCGCCACTAGTCCCAAGCGCTTCGCTTCCGTTGGTGGCAGTCTAGATTCCAGCCATGCCCTCAGCTCCTGCATCTGCTGCTCCTGCTGCTCACATAGGCGCCGAAGGGCCACCTCATGCCGTCGATCGACGTCGTCAATGGCTGCTGCGGTCTGTTGCGGTTGGCTGCGGACTTCATTGCGGAGTGCTGCGGTTTCCGCAATGAGTTCCTGCTGTTGGTTGCGGAGTGCTGCGGTTTCCGCAGCCACCTCTAGCAGGGCGTTCTCTGCGTTCGCAACCATGTCCGCAATGAGTTCCGCAATGGCTTTTCGCGCTGCTGCGGTTGGTTGCGGTTGGTTGCGGTCCTGCTGCTGCGGATTGCTGCGGTCGATTGAGGTTATCGGGTATTGCCTCGCTAGGGCCGCGGCTACGTCTTCGGCGGGCGTTCCCTCTCGCATGGCGTCTGCGATGGTTTGCAACACGTCCAGCGCCTCGGGTCGATAGCGCCGGCCCCGCCCATCGCCCACCGCAGGGACAAACTCAGGGAAGCGGTCGCGATAATAGCGCACCGTGCTTTCTGGCAGGTTTAGTTGCCTGGCTATCTCCGCCATGGTTAGCAGGTCGCTCATCGTTACTCCTCCTTGGGTTGAGCGTTCAACGGTAGGCTTGCCCTCTGGGGCGTACCGCCACCACATAGACAGCCTGAGCTTCTTCGTCCACCGTATAGAGAATCCGCCAATCTCCCACGCGTAATCGCCACATGCCTGGAGAACCTTTTACCGGTCTAATATCCCGATCGGGCGCGGGGAAAGGACTTTCGCTCAAGCCATGAAGCCGTCTGCGGATGCGCGCTTCAGTGCGCCGGTCTAAGCGCTCTAGCGTCTTTACCGCCTCATGGAGTAAGCGAACACTGTAATTCATAGTCTGCGTCCCTTCTCGTACTCCTCCAATGTCATATAGCGCCCCGCCTTTAGGTCTTCCAAACCACGATTCACCGCTTCCACGTCCTCGGGCGACAGTTCTTCTTCGTCTCCGGTATCCCGTAGGTACTCCAAAAAGCGCCGGGCTATTGGCAGTTCCGTCACTGGCAGGGCTTCAATCAGTCGGTGAAGCTCTTCCCGATTCACGCTCATTGGTTGGCCTCCTCCCCGTTCCCGGGGCCTCGCGATGAAAGCGCCATTGCCGCCCCGCCTTGGCTGGTGGCAGTCGCCCCGTTGCGGGCCTCTTTGCTATGGGCTAGACTCCGCTCCTCCACGTAGCGCACAAGGCCAGGGCGAGAAAAGCGCCACTGGCGCCCCATCTTGGTTCCAGGAATGATCCCCTGCCGGGCAAGTTTGCGCACCGTATACGCTGAGAACCCCAGGAACTCCGCCGCTTCCTCCACTGTGAGAATCTCTTTTCCCTGCAATGGAATCCTCTCCTTGCCCTAAGTATACCCCATTAAGCCACATAAGGCAACACTAACTCTTTACAAGGCGTGCTTAATGTGCTATTCTTACGGGGGGTGTTACAGGAAGTTCACTTGCCGTAACACTAGAAAGGATGTTCGCCATGAAGGTCGCCGCCTACATACGAGTCAGCACAGAGAAGCAAGTCCGGGAAGGTCACGGCCTAGAAGAACAGCGTTACGCCATTACGCAATACTGTGAAGCGCAGGGCTATGAGATTGTGCAATGGTATGAAGATGCAGGCGTTAGCGGCGGTGATCTAGAGCTTCGAGAGGCCATGATGAGCCTCCTGGCCACCGCCAAAGGCGACGATTGCCCTTTCTCCGCTGTCGTGGCGACCAAGATTGATCGCCTCGCCCGGTCCCTCTATGGACAGTTATTTGTAGAAAAGGAACTCGCGGTTGCAGGTGTATCGTTGGTTTACTCCGATCAGGAGAACTTGGCGGGCGACGATCCCATGACCACTGCCTTCCGCCAGATGATGGGCGTCTTTGCCGAATTGGAGAAGAACCTCATCAAGGCCCGCCTCACCGCTGGCAGAATCACCAAGGCCCGTGAAGGCGGGTATGCGGGCGGTGGCGCTCCGCTCGGTTATACAGCGGAGAAGGGCCGCAAGACTCTTGAGATCGACGAAGTGGAAGCCCAAACTGTGCGCCGGGTCTTTGAGCTAGACGTTCAGGGCCTCAGTCTACGGCAGATCGCACGCCGCCTACAAGCAGAGGGTTACACAACCGCCACTGGCAAGAACAAGTGGCAAGCAGTACAAGTGAAGCGGATTCTAGATCGACGCCCCTTGTACGAAGGTCAGTATGTGTACGCTGGCGTTGTCGCCGAAGGTCAGCACGCTGCGATCCTTTAGCACCCTTTTTTGGCTGCCGTCACCGCCGTTTTAAGGCCCGCACCGAAGGCGTAGGGTACAAATACACCCGGACAAGGTTTGCGTCGCTTCTAGGGCCCTTCTTGTGCGTCTGGTGCGATTCTGTAGGCTAGGCCATCTTCTGCGCCACTTCGTCGCTCGATGTTGTCTGAATACCCCCGGGTCGCAGAAAATCGCTTGGTGCAAGCCGCCGGGGATCGGAGAGGGGGCGAGACATTTGAGATTGCCTCGCGCGCGCGAGGGACTTTGTTCGAGGCTTCAGGAAATGTTTCCCCTTTTTAGTGCGTCCGGAAACTCCTCTCGAATCGCCCACTACCCCCGCCGTCATGCGCTTATCACCGTGTTGGGAAGGTCGTCACCGAAACCCCCTAAGCTTCTCTAGTACCCGCGCTAGCTGGCAGAGTAGAGAAGGTGTTCCATCATGCGTTCATGTCCCTGGCGTTTTTGCTCCAATTCGACAGCCTCACTGTCTGTTGCGCCGCCTGGC
>JAAZLW010000301.1 GCA_012799135.1 Bacillota bacterium
AAGGCTGCATCGGAGCAAGTCAAGGAAAATCTGAACACCTTGGTATCATGGGTATCCAGCCTGGATAGTAAGTTATCCATGATCACCTGTTGATGCATGACCCAGCAGAAGATGATATTGTCGAACTCACTGCACTTGAGGAAGTTGTTAAGCATGTGACAGATGTTATCTTCAACCATGGCCTTAGTCTCCTCAGTGACGGTGAAGGGCGACATGTCCCAGCACCAGTCACCATCCAGGAAAACACAGTCAGGTAGCAGGTTCTGCAGCTCTCGACTTGTGGCTGTCTTGCCGACACCCATGGTCCCGTTGATGAACACTAGATTCTTCAAAGGAGATCACCTTGACCTAGTTGAAGTGGACTACCTATATTGTACAACACTGACGTATGGATTGGGGCCCATTCTTTGCTTGGTGCTGCGAAAGGCTAGAATCAACCAGAAGGTAAGTGATGGAACAGCGCTTTAGCTATACCTCCCTTCCGAAGTCACTGTGACCCGCTCTGGGCACGTTCGTGGCTTGATTGATACCTGATGGGGATAGGTAGCGCCGGATATAATGGAAAGTAGCGATCAAGGTTGGTGAAATACCCTGTCCATATCTAGCTCCATCCCTGGAAAGTCAGGGTGGCAGAATCGCTCACCCGGTTTGCCGGTCGCTATTAAGGCATAGGTATCGGCCTTTAGCACAAAAGCTTCTAGTGTATTCTCCTCCGGATCGACAATCCAGTAGTGAGGAATCCCAGCTTGGCAATAGATCTCCGTTTTGTAGATACGATCTCTGCTCTGTGTTGTTGGCGACAGAATCTCCACTACCAGATCGCAGGGACCATCAATGCGCCCTTGCAGGATAATCTCTTGACGATTGCCAGAGACGAAGAGGATATCCGGCTGTAATACATTACTACGCGTTAATGTAAGGTCTAAGGGGGCGAAGAAGAGCTCACCAGCAGGGTCAAAATCATCAAAGAAACTCAGTAACTGCCGTACTAGCTCCCGCAATATGCGCTGATGACACACCGAAGGTGAGGGTTCTCTTACAAGAAATCCCTGGAGGATCTCAAACCTGTAACCTGGTTCTTCCGGCAGTTGCAGGTAATCCTCATAGGTGTATTCGCCTTGTCGTGGGTGGGTGGGCTGCTCTGCCATATGATCACCTCCAAGGCCATTGTACAATTCAACATAACAGATGGCAAGTGCTTCCTGAACTCGTGGCCAACGATATCCGAGGAAGTGAGCGGGACACAAGATGCGCAACACTCGGCGGCAGGAATCCTCAACAGCTTGAACGAAGGGATGACACATCGTGGTTGGCATGAAGTGAGTTTGTCCAGGGGCCTGAAGAGGGCGCCGTGGGAGAGGAGCAGATGTATAAGGATGAGTCGCTATGCAGTCGTCGACATTGAGACCACTGGGCTTTCGGCAGCACTCAACCACCGGATTCTGGAGGTTGCAGTGGTCCTAGTTGACAATGTCGGAAACAGGGTATATGAGTGGGACACGCTGGTCAATCCCGTTCGTGATGTCGGGGCGACTGAGATTCATGGCCTCAGTGCCGCGGATGTCTACTCAGCTCCGACATTTGACCAGATCGCGCCCGAACTGGGATCATTGCTCCGGGGGCGGGTGCCGGTAGCGCATAACCTGTCCTTTGACGCACCGTTTTTGGCAGCTGAGTTTGCCCGTGCGGGATATTTTGTTGAGCTCGATGGCAACTCGGGGCTTTGCACCATGAGGCTGGCATCGCACTACCTGTCGGTGACTTCGAGAACGTTGGAAGCCTGCTGTGACTGCATTGGCTATCGCATCAACTCAGCTCACGCTGCTCTGGAAGATGCCCGGGCCGCAGCCCAGTTATTGGCTTACTACATAAGGCAAGAAGACGACTTCACCAGGCATTGGGCAGACGAGATTGCTGCGGCCCAGGGAGTTGCTTGGCCGGCGATGCCACAAGTGACCGCGTCGCGAGTGTCCCGGGAGTCGATTGCTGCCCGAACGGAGAAGCATTTTCTCCAGCGACTGCCGTCAAGAGCTTCTCGCAAAATTCATACTGAAGCAGACAGCTATCTCGCTGTACTCGATCGTGTGCTTCTTGACCGACGGATTAGTCATCACGAAGCGGACGAGCTGGTCGCAGTTGCCGAGATGATGGGCCTGTCCCGAGAAGATGCGGTGAGCATCCACCGACTATATCTGATAGAGCGTGCACGGCTTGCACTTGAGGATGGTGTTGTAACCCCTGATGAGCGTTCCGACCTGAAATCGGTAGCAACATTGCTTGGATTGCCCGCTGACAGCGTCGATTCCGCACTCAAGTCTGCGACACAGCAGCACCATAAGATCTATACAGTGGAACGGTTCGAGCTCAAGGTTGGTGACGCAGTGGTTTTTACCGGTGAAGCTCCTGAGATTAGCCGAGCGGACTTGGAGTACCAGGCTCGAGCAGCCGGACTTCGTACAACCGGTAGTGTGAGTAGAAAGACAACACTCGTGGTCGCCGCTGATCCGGATAGCCTCAGCGGTAAGGCCCGGAAGGCGCGTAGGCTCGGGATTCCGATAGTGGACTACCCGACGTACTTGCGGATGCTCGATACTGTTCGATGCCCGCAGGCCAGACCAGCGTTAGGCGGCTAGAGAGGTGGTCTGGTGCTTGAGAAGGCAGTGATTATCAGCCTTCCGATTAAGCCTGAGGTAAACTCGTATTAGCGGGAACCCGTGGATGAGCTGTATCGCAGATTGTTGACTCAGTTCTCCTATGAGCTGAAGAGCTATGCCTCTTATTGCTTGTAAGCGGTATGGCCCTTTAGCCCCTTTCCGATGGCCAGCGAACCAGTCATACGACACGGTTTGCTTGTCATGAAAGACAGTACCACCTTCGACGATGAGGTTTGGTCTATACTTCTCTCTAGAATCATTCAGCAAATTGTGCAGTGTTAGTAGGGGGTTACGAAAAACAGTCTAGCCTCTACGCTGTTGAGCGCGTATTGGAATTGGCTAGATGAGCAGGAAAGATGCAAAACGTGGCGAAGAAAGAAGCTATACTCTGAAAAAATAGGCAGACCCGCAATATAATGGAAATTATTAACCTATGAGGAGCAGAGTATATTGTGCGCCGAAATGGTTTTAGGGGGTGAGTGTAATTCCACGGACCGGTCAGAAACCTGGAAAGGGTACGTATCAATGCACGAAGTGCGGAACTACCGTCACTCTAGATCATCATACTGATACCTTGCCTCCTTGTCCCAAGTGCAACAACACCTATCTCACCCGTATTACCTGAGCTGCTCCGTGCACTGTCCTTCGCGTCTAGAACTATCTTCCAGGCAAGGTACTCTAGTATTCTCAAGGGGACTAAGAAGCGCAGCATAATGTCCCGAATCGAACGGTCGGATCGCTTATTCGCAAGGCGCTGGATTCATAGTGGAGGTGATTCTCATGGCAATGCCAGATGAGAACGGGTACGAAACTGAGGGGACTGTTGCGCGAGCTCCAAAACGAGGTTCGACACTGGAAGGGCGAATTCGGGTGTTTATGGAGCGACGCGGCTTTCATGCTGTTACCAACCGCGTGGTGCTTGATCATGAATTCGATGTCTGGGCAGAGGACCGAGATGGCCGCGTCATCGTGGCAGAATGCAAGGAGTATTACCAGTCCGGTCCAGCCACACCTGCTCAGATTAGGAACTTTTTCGGGAAGGTATACGATGTTGAGAAAAACTATGGCACTGATATCTACATGTCACTGTTTGTCTGCATAAGTGGCTTTACTGATGCTGCTCGCTCGTTAAGCGAGCGCCTTGGAATAATGAGCTTGGATCTTGGTGCGCTGGAGATGCTTGAAAGTAGCGAAGAAGACCTTGCACCACGCTATTTGCCGCTCGAGGATAGTGCGGTCCTCGAACTGCGTAAGGAAAGCGAACGCCTACGTGAGGAACTTAATCGGCGACAGCTAGTTCGAAGGCTAAGTGAACGAATTGAAGAGTACCGGAGGGCGCTTATGACTCGGACAATACCTTCTTTTCTTGTGCCAAGTTCTATAGGTCGGACATTCTGGTACAGTAAATCGCACGAGATCCCTATTGTGGGCATCGATGGAACGTTTCGAGACTATGTTGTGGCCTCCTTTCCTCACATTGATGGAATGTACTTTTCAAAGCGGAGATTTCTCGGTGAGAAGCGAACTGTGGTGCCCGCGATATCATTCAAAATGGAAGAGGGTGTGATCTACCCGATTGATGACGTGTTACCCACTTCCGATCTAAGCCTGCAATCGGCCCCTCGTCTTAGCGAGCTGGCAGGACTACCTATCTATACACTAGATCAGGAAGAGATTGGGACTGCTGTAGACTTCCTTCTGTCGTTCCGTATGGATAGACCCTTGGTAGAAAGTGTAGTAGTGCAGGCAGCAAGCGATCTGAGAGACCGGCTGGCTGAAGCTACATTCACCCTTCCGGGAGAGCGGCTCTCTCTTAAGGAGAGTAAGAGTAGCGCGGGCGAAACCGTAAGTCTAGTTGCACATGTGCGGATGTCCGAGCAAACCTTAGGCAATTGGGTTAATAGCCGGGAACGGGACGTCGAGTCTGGTGGCCGCCGTGATACGAAAGGGCGTTAGCATCTGCGTGCTGAGAAAGCTGAGGGAGGTGCAGTCGATACTTAGGGCCTCAAGGGGATCCCAAGAGTGTTGCCGAAAACATCCAGTACGTGGGTTTGGAGCATTCCAATCCTAGGATCGGAATTACCGTTACACCAGAGAGTCCAAGTTGAGTATGAGAGCTAATTGCGTTGTGTGCAAAGCCTGACCAACATTGAATCTCAGCGAGTGTGAAATAGTCTTTACCCCAAAGGAGGCAAAAAAATAAGCATATAGGCGCAAAGACGGCCAATATGCCAAAAATCGACCCCAACAAGTGGAAGGTGACGATCCCTTCAAGTCGAAGTGTATTGTTGAGCAAAAACACAAGACAAGAAAGGATGTCACCATGGCTATTGTACCACAGAAAACATTGTTTGGGTGGAGAGAAATTGATGAATTAGGTGACTTGGAGAGATTAGTTTTAGTACTGGAGTCAATGCCAGATGAAAAGCTTGTTAGTGTTATGGAAAATGAGCGTTATCGGGGGCGTAATGACT
>JAAZLW010000333.1 GCA_012799135.1 Bacillota bacterium
AAAGTGTGGGAGAGAATGAAAAGAGCATATTTTACCATAATTTAGGCTGTTAAAAAGCCTTATGTACCAGGGGTTTGGGGGCTGTAATTTACTGGAGATTAATTTATTACAACAGGCTCGCCCCAGGTTCTTGATTAAAAAGGCGGTTAATAGTTTTATACCTGTATTCAGCTAAAAGCGAACCTGGGGCACCACAGAAGGAATATCAAAGCAAATGGACTTAACCGAAGGCTTCACTTTGGCTTAACTTAGCCTTGAATGGCTTTACCTATATAAAGGGGGGGATAGCATGGTCATGAGCAGCAGGCAATGTACATTTTGCAATTATAAAGACAGAAGAAACTTGGAAGTAAGGATCTTGAGAAAAGAAATAACCCAGGCAGAGGCAGCAAAGATAATCGGGGTTAGCAGGCAGGCAGTTTTTAACCATATGAAAAACCATCTATCAAAAGATATTATCTTAGTCGAGAAAGGAAGCGATAGAGCGGAAGGTCTTAACGTCATAGACGAATTAATGTCAATCAGCAAAGAGACGAAGGCAATCCTTCAGGAAGCAAGGGGAAGCAAAAGAAAAGACAACAGGCTTGCTCTTAGGGCGATAGAAAGATTAGAAAAACAGATAGAACTGCAGGAAAGAATATTAGGCAATATCAAAGAAGGAAATACCATTAACTTACAGTTTAATACTGAATACTTAGAGATCAAAGCGATTATCCTTGATATTTTAGAAAAATACCCTGCTGCCAAAGAAGAATTCTTAGAAAGATTGTCTGCTGTAGAGGCAGATAGTGATTAAGCGGGATCTTTTGTTCACTTTATTCCCTGTCAAGTGGGCAAAAGAAGTTTTAGGCTTTCAAGCGGATAGATGGCAGCAGCAGGTTTTAGAATCAACAGAAAGGCAGATAATCTTAAATGTTACCAGGCAGGGCGGTAAATCTACAGTTACAGCGATTAAAGCACTTCACAGGGCTTTATATTACCCTAACAGCTTAATACTGGTTATATCCCCTTCTTTGAGGCAATCCGGGGAATTCTTTAGAAAGGTAAAAGATGGCTTTCAGCGGCTAAGTGAAAAGCCTTCCCTGTTAGAAGATAACAGACTTTCCCTACAGCTAAACAATAAAAGCCGGATAGTCTCTTTACCTTCTTCAGAAGAAACTATCAGGGGTTATTCTGCAGTTGATATGCTTTTATTTGACGAATTCGCCAGGGTTGACGATGAACTATACCAGGCGGTAAGACCCATGTTAGCGGTAAGTAACGGGCAAATCATACTTCTTAGCACTCCAAAAGGTAAATCAAACGAATTCTACAATATATGGCATGGTGGGGAAGGTTGGCTAAAGATAGAGGTAACGGCTGATCAGATCCCCAGGATTTCAGAGGATTTCTTAGAAAACGAAAAGTTAAATATGGGCGAAAGGGCTTTTCTTCAGGAATATTACTGTAGGTTTATGGAAGATGAAGATGCACTTTGGAGCAATGATTTAATTAACCAGGCGGTAAGTAAAGAACACGAAGCCTGGATTTTATAGGGGGGGCAGGTGGTATGGTAACTATTCTAAAAAACATAGTGATCAGTTTAGACCTTGGAAAAATGAACGATTATACCGCTTTAGTGATAGTTGAGCATAACAATATTAAGGAATTGGCTAAAACTGAAAAGGCTTATATTTTACGCTATATTAACCGCTTCAGATTGGGAACCACCTATACCGAGGTAGCGGAAAATGTAAAAAAGTTAATGACAAAGCTAACTGTTAGACCTGCTTTTGACCCTGTAATTAAACCGCTTCTTTTAATTGACGGTACAGGGGTTGGCGAAGGGGTATTTGAGATATTCCTTAACAAAGGGTTGAAGCCAAAGAAGATAGTCATAACTGGGGGCAATAAAATAAACGTTATGCCAGGCGGTTGGAATGTCCCCAAAAGGGAATTGATTTCAGCAGTAACAGGCTGTTTAGAAAGGCAGCAGCTTATCATACCGGATAACGTGAAATTTAAAGAAATACTTTTAGCGGAAATGCAGAACTTCCAGGTTAA
>JAAZLW010000302.1 GCA_012799135.1 Bacillota bacterium
AGCGGAATGGCGCCAACTTCCGGCGAAACCATCATGGTACCGACGATGAAATAAAACAGCGCATTCCGGCCGGGGAATTCATATTTTGCAAAGGCATAGCCTGCCAATGAACAGAAGAACAGGGTTGTAAGCGTGCCAATTACGGAAGTGAAGACGCTGTTATATAGATTTGACCAGATGGGGATCAGCTCAAACAGGCGCTTGTAATTGGCCAGTGTGGGGTTGGCAATGCGTAGTGCATTAAACCCGGTGATGCTCTCGCCAACGGTCTTAATCGAGATGATGCACATCCATACTACCGGGAAAAGGCAAATAATGACAATCAAGCTGAGGAGTGTATGAATGAAAATGCTCTTCAGCGTTTCTTTCGTTTTGTGATTCATGATGCGCCCTCCTTCCCTAAACCTCACCGATTTTGCGCCGCATAGTAAACTGAACGACGGAAGTAACAAGCAGGATCAGAATCAGCATAACACCCAGCGCCGAGCCATAACCCAGCTTAAAGGTGGTAAAAGCCGACCTATACATTAGCTGGAATAACGACATGTTAGAAGAACCGGGGCCGCAAAGCACGTAAGACTCATTGAAGAGCCTCCAGGCGTCCACGGTAATGGTAATGAAGCAGAAGAACAGGATATTACCCAGTAAAGGCAGAGTGATACGCGTAAACCGCTGAAAGCCAGATGCGCCGTCTACGGTGGCCGCTTCGTAGTACTCTTCGGAAATATTCAGCAGACCTGACAAGATAATCAGCGTAAACCACGGCGTCAGACGCCAAATAAATAGGATAATAACAGGGATCCGGGCTGTGCGACTACTCGTCAGCCAGGGGACTTTTGTGCCACCAAACAGCATGATGATCTCGTTGATAAGTCCGGCATTCTCTTCAAAGAGCATCCGGAAAATCAGACCCATAGCCACTGAAGCGCAGACATACGGAAGGAAAGTAGCGGTCTTGAAGAAACGACGCATGCGCAGTGCTTTGCTGTTTAGCAACATGGCGATCATCAACGATAGGCTCATCACGCCGACGACACCTGCGATCCAGTAAATGAACGTATTACGGATTGCATCGACAAACATATAGTCATTCATCATCAGCTTGTAGTTTTTCAGACCAACCCATTTTGGTGTCTTCAAGCCATTCCATTCGGTGAAGCTGATATAAGCCGTCCAGACAATCGGAATCAGCTGGAAAACAAGAAAAAGAATAAAATACGGGGAGATAAACAAGTAAGGATATCGATATTTCTTAAGTGTTTTCCACATAGCAATTCCTCCTTCCTGGGTGGAGGCAGGGCCACCGGCCCGAAAAGGGTCGGCGGCCTTGCCTCCGCAAAGCCAAAATCCTAGAAAAATTACGGCATTTCGGCCTTGCCAATGCGAATCTTCAGTTCTCTACCCATGTTTACAATAGCCTGCTCCATCGTCTGTTCGCCGGCAACATACTTTTCGATTTCGGCACTGATAATAGTATCGGCTTCAGCGTCCTGCGGCGTAACGACCATGTTCGCGGAAGGATTGCTCAGACCATCGGCTTCGCCCTTCCGGAATGACTGGCCACCATAGAATTTGGAGGGTTCCTGCCAAAATGGATGGGCCAGCATCTCGACTGCAACAGGGTTAGAGTACGGTCCGTTGATCCTTTCCATTTCGGCGACCCAAGCATTGCGGTCTTCAGTATTGGTCTGGAAATCGTACCATAGATCCTTGACCAATTGGACATACTCATTCGTACCGGTGTCAACCAGGCAGAAGAACGTGGAAACAGGCGCGCCACCGGTGCCAACTTCCTCGAAGACAGGCGCATTCATCACACGCCAGTCGCCGGCGGTTTTGGTTAGGTTCTTGCGCAGGAATTCATCCCAGAAAGCACCGATATAGAAAGTGGCGATCTTGCCATTGTCAGTTGCTTCATAGAGCGGAGGCTGCATCATCGTCGTCTTGTATAACAAGCCTTCGCTATAGAGTGTGTCCAGCAGACCCAGGGCCCGCTTGGTTCCTTCGTCTTGACCAATCACGACATTGCCGTTTTCATCCCAAATGTGGGCATTTGCCTGAGGCATCAGACCGCGACGGCCCCAATAACGCCAGGTATACGTGGTGGGGCAGACATAGGATAGATATACCTCACCATTGCTGCGTTCCTTGAGCAGGCGTCCCGCTTCGACGTAGCCGTCGAAAGTGCTCATCATGGCCGGATCTACGTCGTACTCTTCAAAGATCGCGGCATTGTAGAACAAGACTTGTGGACGAACGGCGTCGGGAAGACCCCAAATGCGGCCATTGATCGTCGCATCCGATACAGCGCCTTCGACAAATTCGTCTGCGATTGCAGTGTAATAATCGGTTACATCCAGCAGCAGTTCGGCACTGGCCAAATCGACGATGCCGATGGCATCAAGCATGATGACTTCGGGCATATCATCATATGCGCCCGCGAGGTAGTTCATGGATACTTTCTGACGGCCGGCGGCCATCGTTTCGATCTGAACAGTCTCCACATCAACATTGGGAGCTTGGTTCTTCACGAAGGCTTCGTAGTAGATTTTGCGAAACTGCGGTTGACCCGTCGAATAGATCACGAGGGTACCGTCTGGGTAGGTTTCTTTGGCTACCACGCCAAAGAAACAGGCGGACAACGACAGCAACAGGATTGCCGTCAACATGAGGGACAGGAACTTTTTCATCTTAACATGCCTCCTTTTGTTTATATAACAGCAGCTTTGACAGCCGCCATTATTCGCTCATAGGAAATTTCCGTGGGTAACGTACAGTCCGCTCCCAGAATGAAGCCGCGAGTACCGAAATCGCTGATGATCTTATGTACTGCTGCTTCCAGTTCTTCCAGCGTGCCGTCTACCAACACGCCGCTGCGATTGGCAAGACCGCCCATGATGGTCGTGTTCGGGAAAAGCTTGCGGCCTTCCTCCAGGGAATAGTTGGTCTCATAAACACCCCAATTTACCACATCTGCGAAAGCGTCGTAATTGGCGTATCGCTGCATATTTAGGTTTTCCTTGCAAATGTGTAGGAAGCTATAGGCGCCGGATTCGCGCACAGCTGAGAGAATACGCTTGTCATAAGGCTCGATGTATTCGGCAAACTCTTCGTCAGTAAAGAAATGGTGTTCTCCACCCAACGCTGCATAGTAGATACCATCTACGCCGCGGGATACACATTCAACGACTAGTTCACACATGCTGTCGGCGACCCGATCCATGGCTGAAACCAGGGGGCCGGGGTTCGTCCGCAGATGCTCGCAAAGCAGATTCCGCACAGGCTCATAACCATAGCGTTCCTCGATGGGGTGAATCATGGAAGCGCAGATGCCGTGAATGGTTGCGACCGAAAAAGCATCATCTCCGGCGCGTTCCAGAATGCGCTCTACCATGTCCAGTTGTGCGCGCATAAACGGGGCATCTTTTGTGTAGGCCGGCACCTTTTCCCAGTCTTCGGGGCCGTTCATTTCGCCAATCGGCGGAACGAGGTTCTCATTCATGATCTTCAGAACATCACAGCCGGTCTCGCGAAAAAACGAAATGTGCGCGTCCACAGCTGCCTGCCCGAAAGACATCTCTTCGGGGAAATGTAGCGAAAAGCAGGAGGGAACGTGATCAACCGGTTCTTTGCGAATGGCTGCAATAACGCGCTGCTTCTTAGTCATGGTCATCTTCTCCTTGCTATCTGGCATCATTGTTTTAGATCCTCGATATCTTCTTCCAAAACACGCGTCGCAGTATATAAGTCACGGTCACGACAGGCCTTAATCAATTGGAAGTGGCGCGAACCGGAAGAACGCTCCCTAACAAGCGGATTGCTGTCATCAGGGTGCAAGAAATACTGCGTCGTCGCCCGGGTTAACATGCGCAATGTCTGTTCCAGCAGATGGTACATGATTTTATTCTCGGCGAACGAGGCCAGCCGTAGATGGAATTGCATGTTGCGCTGCCAGTTGTCCATGGGTGAGGTGCGGATGTGCGAATCTTCGAGATTGGCCAAAGACAGTGCTTCCAATTCGTCAATCATGTCATCTGTGAGGATGGCGAAGCTTTTGGTCAGCATGAATACTTCCAGGGCACGGCGGGCTTCCGCCAGTTCGCCAATTTCCTCTGGCGAAATCTGTACCACCATATATCCCTGGCGAGGAATGGAACGCAAGATGTTCTCATTGCACAATGCGACCAGCGCTTCGCGGACTGGGGATTTGCTGACACCCAGTTTCTCGATTAACATGCTTTCGGTGATCACATCATCGGAAGCGATCTTGCCGTTGATAATGTCACTGTAGACCGCTTCATAGACCATGGCGGTCAATGGTTTGGAGCGATTCATCCACAACCTCTCCTCTTCCGGGGATAAATCACAGGTTGGCGGCGGCCCGCATAACTGCTTTGATACGGCGAATATCTACGTCATCGGGAAGGGTACAGTCGGCACCCAAAATCAGGCGCTCTCGGCCAGCTTCACCGACAATTTCAGCGGCCCTCTCGGCGATTTCTTCCGGTGTTCCATCGACCATTAGGCCTGAACGGTCGTCATATCCGCCCAACAGTGTCTTGCCGGGAAAAATCTTCCGGCCATCAGCCAGCTTGTAGTCGCAATCGTGGATTGCCCAGTTAAACACATCAGCATTGATCCCCTCATACATAGGAAGCCTCACGTTCTCTTTGCAAATATGCATGATAGTGATGGCACCCATATCGCGGACGTTATCAATTACGGCGGCATCCAGCGGCTTGACATATCTTTCGAATAGGGCGCGTTCAAAGCGATGGGCTTCGCCGCCAAGTGCAGCGTAATAAATCCCGTCCGCGCCTACTTCAATCAGGCGACGGCACAGTTCGGAAAGTGTCTCTACAACGCTCTGTAGTGCTGTGAATACCGTCTCCGGATCCTCACGCAAGTGGCGGCTGATTTGGTTATTCGGATCGATAAAATTGCCGGGCTCTTCTGTTGCGTGGTAGGCGGAAACCAGTACGCCATGGATAGTGGCAAACAGGGGGAGGTCTTTGGGTAGCTCGTTACGAAGCGTGCGGAATTCTTCAATGTATTCCTCGTAGCCGGTTCGCTCAAAGGGAAGGGGCGAAAGACCGACCCAGTCTGAAACGGAAGAAATGGGTTTTTCAATACGATATGTATGTTCATTCATCACTTTGAGCATGTCTGGCTCAACTTTGGCATAATAGTCAAGATGGGCCTGCACAGCCGCTTTGCCGGTCCGGCAGTCCGCAGAAAAGTGGTTCCAGAATCCGCAGGGAATTCGATCTGTCTTCTCGCCCCGCAGTACTGCATGAAGCAATTCACGTCGATCCATGAACCGATCCTCCTCTATGTAAAGGTCTTGCGTGATATTATCAGCAATCGGTCTGAACCCCCCCGATTTCAGACACTTTGCTAGGATTGCTATCCTCTTCGTTTGGCCGATAATTGGAAGACAAAAACGTGTTGTGCTAGCATATATCGATGTTTCGCATGCATTGCCTGGGTTCTTCAACAGACGTCTTTCTGGTAATTCTTGTCATCTCTTTGCGTTAGGAGGTTGTTTCGTAATCATATTACACGATCTTCATGTTTATGTCAACGGAAAATTGCGAAAGGCATTTGCGCTCCAGGAGCAATTACCTCAACCATTCGGCTTGGACTTCTCCCACATCCTAGCTTTCTCTACAAGGCCAATGCTTGCCCATCCTTACGGGGCTCTGAACCGGCAATGTAGACTCCAGTCTCGGGATCTCGCCAGATCATCTGGCCACCGCCAAATCCCGCCATTTCAGCATCCAGCCGGACACTGTGGCCTAGGTTGGCTAGTTCTCTCACGTTCTCAGCGTTGATGGTGGGCTCGATGGCTACACCCGCTTCAGTTAGGACGCGTATCCGGGGAGCATCAATGGCGGCCTGGGGGTTCATTCGATAGTCCACGATATTGCTGACCACCTGTACATGCCCTTGGGGCTGCATATCCCCACCCATTACTCCATAAGCCGCCAGCGGTACCCCATCCTTGGTAATGAAGCTGGGGATGATCGTATGGTAAGGGCGTTTGCCAGGTGCATACAGATTTGGATGGTTTTCCTCAAGACTAAAGCCGCAGCCTCGATTCTGGAGGGCGATCCCGGTGCCTGGAACCACGACCCCGGACCCAAATCCCATGTAATTGGATTGGATATAGGAGACCATTCGACCATCCTGATCGGCTGTACAAAGGTAGACCGTATCGCCCAATGGATCGCCCGGTTCCACACTAGACATTGCTCGAGTTGGGTCGATTAGACTGCGGCGCTTCTGGGCATATGCCTTACTTAGCAAGCCCTTTGTCGGTACCTCTATAAGCTGCGGATCCGCAACATAGCGGTGGGCATCGGCAAAGGCCAATTTCAAGGCCTCAATCAGCAGGTGCAATCTGGTGCTGCTCGGTTGGGAGTACCTATCCAGCTCAAACCCCTCTAGAATGTTAAGGGCGATCAAGGCGACGATGCCCTGCCCGTTGGGCGGGATCTCCCAAATATCATATCCTCGATAATTGGTTGAAATCGGCTGTACCCAGTCTGGTTGGTGGTCTGCCAGATCAGCCTTGGTCAGATAGCCTCCGGTTTCCATTGCATACTCCACGATAGCATCAGCAAGGTCACCTCGATAAAAAGCCTCACCATTGGACTCACCGATCAGTCGCAGGGTCTTTGCTTGTTCAGGACAAGAAAAAACTTCACCGGCCCGAACCGCCCGCCCTCTTGGCAGAAAAGTGGTACGAAAATCTCCTCTATCGGCAAATCGTTCCTCGGCGAAGCTCCAATAATGGGCGATCATAGGTGGCACGGGATGTCCCTTTTCGGCGTACCTAGCTGCCGGCTCAACTAGCCTGGATAAAGGCATGGAGCCAAACCTTTCAGTCAGAGCCACCCAAGCAGAGACGGCCCCCGGTGTCGTCACCGGTAGCCAGCCTTGAGTAGGTACGCGTTGTTTGCCATCCTCTAGTTTTGAGTGTGCCCTCAGTTCATCCAGACTCAACTCCTTCGGAGATCGTCCGGAAGCATTGAGCCCATGCAGCCTATCTCCGTCCCAGACAATCGCAAAGGCATCACTTCCCAGCCCATTGGATGTAGGCTCCAGCACGGTGAGAGCTGCAGCTACTGCTACGGCCGCATCGATGGCATTACCGCCGTCGGCAAGAATCTGAATACCAATTTGAGCAGCCAATGGATGGCTGGTGGCTACTGCCCCGTCTCGTCCCATCACCGGACTACGTCGTGAAGCGAAGGGTTGGACATAACTGAATACCAAGGTAAGCTTCCCCCTAGTCTAATATAGTCATTTGATCCCGCTGATATGTTTTCTCAGTGTTCATCTACTTGGCTGGGCGGGATCTTCCTGCTTGCACCGGCGAAGGTTTTGCCATCACTGGTGTTAAGTTGACGTTGGTTATCAATTATTGTACTATGTGGTCGGAAAGCTCCCTTTGTATACCGGCGGGATTTGATGTAAACACGGTCACCCGCTCGGCAGCTAAAGGAGAGTCGACGGCGTGCAGTATGGAGCATCTCATCTACTTTCCGTTCATTACCGGCAAGCGAGAGGAAGAAGGGGAATGAGTGCAAGGAGATATGATCGACGCCTCGGCATTAAGACAGTGGGTCTGCGGGAAAGAGATGGTCGCAGTCACTATCATCGCTATGAAGCTACTCCGTATGAAGCTCTAGATAGCCTCTTTCAAGCATACAGATTCCGCAAGACCAGGCGAGTCGTTGATTTCGGATGTGGTAGAGGACGGGTGGCTTTCTATATTCACCATCATTTTCATGTTCCAGTGGTAGGAATCGAAGAACATGATCAGACCTATGAGGAAGCCCTAAATAATAAGTCTAGTTACCGACATAAGGCTATGCATATTAGGGCGCCGATTCACCTGAAGTATGGCTTGGCCGAACACTATGAAGTGAAGGCTATTGACAACTGTTTCTACTTCTTTAACCCGTTTTCAAGCAAGGTATTTAAGCAGGTCGTTAGCAACATTATGCGATCGCTTGACCGGGACAGGCGCTCTGCAGATATGATCTTGTATTATCCTATGCCGGAGTATAAGCGAATCTTGAGACATAAGACTCCCTTTCGACTAATCAATAAGGTAAGGGTGTCGGCAGCATGCGACAAGCGGGAGAAGTTCTTAATCTATCGTCTGTCCAGATAGCATTAAGGATGTGTTCAGGCACTGTAGCATGAGCATGTTTCTGATGGAGAGATGGTCCACAAGCAGACGGCTTTGTCACCAAGACAATTCCTCCTATACCATGATCGTACATTGGCTGGAAGCTGACTCGCAGAAATATCCCATAATGGCGCAAGTGGTCGAATTAGGAGGAATAGTGCAAAAAGCAGCGAAATAGAGAAATAGTAAAGGCGTGTGGAAATATCATGCAGAATGAGGGTCACCTCTGCGCGGTCACTGCAACTTGATTTCCCCGGGGTTGATAAGGAGGTGAAGCTGCCTTCGTAGTGTCATGAGGTGTCGGGTGAGGAGAGAGGATGGTTGAACTTAACTATTAAATGGGGAGGCAACAAGGATGACGGTTAGGCGAGGTTTGAAGTTAGCTACTGGTGGTTTGGTACTCGTCTTCTTGTTCACAATGGTATTGATTAGCGCCATGCCAACGTTTGCTGCCCAGAAACCGACTATCGGGGTCTCTATCCGTAGCCTTTCTGAAGAGCGCTGGGCTAGAGAAAGAATCCTCATGGATGAGAAAGCTAAGGAACTCGGCGTAGACATTATCTTTACCGATGCCAACAATGATGAATTCGTGCAGAACTCCCAAATCGAAAACTTGATCGCCCGGGGTGTCGATGTCCTGATTATCATCGCCAGAAACAGTGATGTGGCAGCCAATGGGGTGGATATGGCTACCAAGGAGGGTATTTCCTGTATTGCCTATGATGTGGCGATTTATCACCCCGATGCCATATACGTTTCCTTTGACAGTGTGAGGGTCGGCTACGAGATGGCTAAGGCTGTTGTGGAGCAGGTACCGAAAGGCCGGTATTTTTGGATCGGCGGTTCTCCCACTGATGACAACGCCTATCTCGTTCGCAAAGGTCATTTCCAAGTGCTGCAGCCTTTGATTGACAGCGGCGATATCGAGCTTCTCGGAGAGCAGTGGTGTGATGCTTGGAGTCCTGAGGAAGCTCTCAAGCATGTGGAAAACGCTCTTACCGCCCATGCCAATCAGATCGATGCGGTAGTATGCTCCAATGATGGCACAGCCGGAGGTGCTGTACAGGCTCTTAAAGAACAGGGCCTTGCCGGCAAGGTGCCCACCTGTGGTCAGGATGCTGACCTGGTGGCTTGCCAGAGAATCGCAGAAGGCACTCAGGCTGTGAGCATATTCAAGGATGTAAGAATACTGGCCGATGCTGCGATGGAGGCTGCCATGGAGCTGGCTCAGGGCAAGCGTCCTGCCGGTATCAACGGGAAGTATATCAATGAGCAAAAGGGTATCGAACAGGAAGCTGTCTTTGTAGAAGTGATACCTGTCACTAAGGATAACCTGTATGAGGTCATCGTCAAAGGTGGTTTCCATAAGCTGGAGGATGTCTACCGCAACATTCCTAAGGAGGAGTGGCCCAAAGAATAAGTCTTTCTCGCAAGTTGCCGCGCCTCTCCCCGATTGCGGTACATGGGCTACTGGACGGAAAGGCGCGGCACTGGATAGCTGGGGATTAGCAATAAATGCTTCGCAAAAGCCTTTGTGAATGGGGGAGAACGGTGCAACAGCGAGCTAGCACTCTTCTCGATATCCGCAATGTAACCAAAGACTTTCCCGGAACCAGAGCCCTAGACAATGTCTCCATGGAAGTATGGGAGGGAGAAATCCACGGGCTCTGTGGTGAGAACGGGGCAGGCAAATCCACACTCATGAAGATACTTAGTGGCAGTCATCCATACGGAACCTATGAAGGCCAGATCATGTTTGGAGGCAGGCCGGTCAGGTTTGGTGGGATACGGGACTCGGAGGCAGAGGGTATCCGCATTATCCATCAAGAGCTGGCCTTAGTTAAGCAGATGACCGTTGCCGAGAACATCTTTTTGGGTGCCGAAACAGCCAAGCACGGTATTATCAATGAAATGAAGCTATATAGTGATACCAGGGAATTGCTTAGCAGAATAGGGGTCAATATTTTCGGAACCGCTCCAGTAGGAACACTCGGTGTAGGTCAGCAGCAGATGGTGGAGATTGCCAAAGCCTTACGGGGACATGTCCGCCTCTTGATTTTGGATGAGCCGACCTCCGCTCTTAATGATACGGAGGTCGAGAACCTCATGCAGACGTTACGGGGGCTAAGAAGCGCCGGTGTGACGTGCATATATATCTCCCACAAGCTCAAAGAACTTTTCGAGATTGCTGATCGGATTACCGTTCTCAGGGATGGCAGGTGTATTGGAACTAAGCCAACGGGTGACTTGGCCGAGGATGAAGTCATAGCGATGATGGTAGGTCGTGCTCCCACCGGTAGGTTTCCTCCGAAAACCAGGAAAGCCGGTAAGGTAATGCTTTCCGTCAGAAACTGGACAGTGCGGAGTCCTGAAAACAGAGACCTCTATGCGGTTCGGGATATCTCCTTCGATGTCAGGGCCGGAGAAATCCTAGGTATATCCGGCCTAATGGGTTCGGGAAGAACGGAGCTGCTGCAGAGCTTGTTCGGTGAATATGGATACCAGCCATCCGGTGAGATCGCTGTTATGGGCGAGAAATGCAAGATAAGCTCTTCCCGTGATGCTATCGCTCTGGGAATAGGGCTTGTGACTGAAGACAGAAAGAATACAGGCCTGATCCCAATCCATTCAGTCAGTCATAACATGACACTACCGTCATTGCCGAATCTCAGTAATGGTCCTGTTGTTAATACCAGTTTGGAGCTCGCCTCCACCCTGGAGTTGGTCAAGGAGTTGAATATTAGGGCACCATCAGTTGAAGCAAAGGTGGAAACGCTTAGTGGTGGCAATCAACAAAAAGTCTCTATCGCTAAATGGCTGATGACTAATCCACGGATACTCATGCTCGATGAGCCTACCAGAGGAATTGATGTAGGGACCAAGTACCAGATCTATGAACTGATGGATCAACTCGCGGCTGCTGGGATGGCAATGATCATGGTTTCATCTGAGCTGCCCGAGATCCTGGGAATGAGTGATCGAATTCTGGTAATGCATGAGGGTCGTATGGCGGGGATAATCGAGTCTGCAGAAGCTAATCCGGAGAAGATTATGTCACTGGCCGCCATGGGAGCCAGGACAGGACTGAATTAGCAATTCGTAACAGGGAGCTGTGGTAGAGTGGGAAGGGCACAGTTAAAGAAGGATCAAGCCACTGTAGAAGCGGCTTTCTCAGAGCAGGTCGGTGGAGGAAAACTCAAAGATAATCTACGGGCATATACTATGGTCTTCGCACTACTGGCCATTTGGGTAGCTTTGGCTATTGCCACACAGGGTACCTTTTTGGAGCCACGTAACCTATCGAATCTTTTCCGTCAGACCGCCATCAATGGGTATCTAGCCATTGGGATGGTCTTTGTTATTACTGCGGGGCATATAGATCTGTCGGTGGGAGCGGTGGCGGGACTCACCGGTGCCATTGCTGCCATGCTGCAGGTCAGGTGGCTGCCGGCATTGGGTGCAGGGCTCAGTATTGCCTGGTTGCAGCCAGGTTGGCCTTCAACGCTGATCGCCGTTGCCGCCGCCTTGATAGTGGGTACAATCATTGGTATATGGCAGGGGGTATGGGTTGCCCATGGCCAGGTTCCGGCATTTATCGTCACCTTAGGGGGACTTCTGATTTTCCGGGGCTCGATTCTAGGAATCACAAAAGGGGTAAACATTGGGCCCATGAACCCGAGCTTTCAGAGTTTTGGTCAGGCATATCTTTCACATACCGCCGGTATTCTTCTAGCTATTCTAGCAGTGGCCCTGATCATCGTGTTTGCCGTTGTATCTAGAAGAAATAAGCTCAAATACGATTTTCCAGTAAGGCCATTATGGGCAGAGGCTCTGCTTACAGCAATTTATTGCGCACTGGCGGTTGGATTTGTGATCATTATGCATCGCTATCGCGGTGTACCGGTTCCGGTAGTGCTCTTGATCATCATAGCGGCAATTTGCTCGTTTATCTTTAACAGGACCCAATTAGGTCGCTATACTTGTGCTATCGGAGGTAATCTGGAGGCTGCACGTTTGTCAGGCCTAAATGTGCGGCGTGTAATGGTACAGATCTTCGCCCTGATGGGGGCCTTAGGCGGTGTAGCAGGGATTGTTCTAACTGCCAGGCTCAATGCAGCTACCGCTAATGCCGGTAACCAATTTGAGCTAAATGCCATAGCCTCCTGCGTTATTGGCGGAACAAGCCTTCAAGGAGGATCTGGCAGCATTCCCGGTGCTTTGCTGGGAGCCCTCGTGATGGCCAGTATAGATAACGGCTTGAGTATGCTCAATGTTCAAGCCTTTTGGCAGCAGATCATCAAAGGTCTGATCTTGATGGTAGCGGTCTTGATGGATGTCAAGTCCAGATAAAAAACCCAACCACTTCGTTGCCGGTGGGAAATGATGATGAGTTCATAGAACCGGTGAGCTTGCAGGATGGAATCCTTGTGACCAATGGGTATAGGGAGCTTTAGCTATGTTGCCAAATTAGCAGTCTAGGAACTTACCATATCAAACTAGGATGTGATACAGCGTGTTAAGTAAGGTAAAGCTGCTGGAGTTGAGGCCACCGGTCAGTGAGATTCCCGCTGAATTTCCTCAGTTACCTAAGGAGGTGTATGAAGCGAGGCTTCAGAGGCTGCGGAAACGAATGAGAGACTCGGGACTC
>JAAZLW010000303.1 GCA_012799135.1 Bacillota bacterium
GACTGTCCAAGTGCTGCGGATAGGAAAAGCTATCTTGGTTGGCTTTCCGGGAGAGACCTTTACGAAGCTGGGCCTGATCATCAAGGAAGCTCTGCCCGACTGGCATGTTATGACCCTTGGTAATGCCAACCACGTCATGCGCTACATACCGGTGAAGGAGGATATAGAAGCAAGGAACTACGCCGGTCATGACTCCTGCCGGGTATATGATAGATTGCCTCTACAGCCGGGGGCAGGGGAGCATCTAGCTGAGGCTGCGTTAGCTGCTATTAAGGAGCGCTTTGCTTTAGAGTATTGCAGAAAATCGCAACCAGAGAATTGTAGGGAGGTGCTGCCATGGCAGATTTGATACTGGGCATCGACGGCGGAGGTACTACGACTGATTGTATTGCCTGCAATCTCCAGGGGGAAATCGTAGGCAAAGGTACAGGTGGTCCTTCGAATCATCAGACTATTCCCTGGGAAAGGGCTGCTAGATCGCTGATTGAAGCCATCGAGCGGAGCCTTGGGGGTTGCCGCAACGAAAATGTCATCTCCATCTGTGGTGGCATGGCAGGAGTAGATTGGCCGGGATCGGGAAAGCCGGTCCTGGATCTTTTTCACAGGCTGTTTCCCCAGGCGAACGCTCTTGCCGTGCCCGATGTAGCCATCGCTCTACACGCGGTCACGGAGAAGCTCCCTGGTGTCATTGTCATCAGTGGGACAGGTGCTATGGGATATGGCGAAGATGCCGAAGGTAAGGAGTATCGGGCCAGTGGTTGGGGGTATTTATTGGGCGATGAGGGTAGCGGCTATCATATAGGGAGGAAGGGACTACAAGCTGCCACCCAAGCTTTCGATGGGCGAGGTCCTCAAACGAGGCTGGTGGAATATGCCTGTGAGTCCTTCAAGGTAGGCGATCTGCGAGATATCCTAGACATTATCTACGGTGGAGACTGGTCGCCGGATGTAATGGGTGATTTCACGCCATATGTTGTCAAAGCTGCTGATGCCGATGATGAAGTAAGCCGTAAGATCCTACAGGATGCCGGAGAGAGCCTCGCTATGGTTGCTGTATCTATCCTCAGGCAGATGGACGCCCTCGATAATACCATTCCAGTAGGTTTGGTGGGCGGAGTTTTCGCTCATGCCGGCCCCATACTCCATAAAGGATTCAGTGAGGCGCTTCAGTCTAGAGCGCCCAAAGCAATCACTATCCTTAGCCAGCATTCCCCCATCCTCGGTGCTCTGGTTCTGGCATATAGGAAGTATGGCGGTGCCGACGAAAGGGGCTTTCGTCGGAAGGTTGCAGAGAGTTTGCATAAGTCGTAAGCATATAGAAAGACCCCCCCACTAGCCATGGAAAGTCGGGGCGTGTGGCTGGCTCACCGTGAGGTTGCATAGCCCGGGGGTAATGTGATGATGCTCCCAGACTGGTGCTGACATCATTTCTCTGGTTCAATCATTAATTCAACGAACCATTTTTGCATGGTTATAATCACAAGTACAGGTAGCAATAACGCAATCATTGCCGCTGCCATCACAATATTCCACTCCGGCAACAGTTCCCCGCCTCCCGGGATTAGACTACGAATGCCCACTACTACAACGCGCATTTCTTTAGTATGGGTAATCATTAGTGGCCACAAATACTGGTTCCAACCGAAAATAAACAAGACCACAAACAAAGCAGCAATATTGGCCCAGGAATTAGGCAATAGAATAGACCAGAGGAATCTCATTGGACCAGCTCCGTCGATCTGAGCAGCTTCAACTAACTCGTTGGGTATAGTTCGATAAAACTGCCTAAAGAAAAATGTACCGGTAGCGGAAGCCATTAACGGTATTATCAATCCGACATAACTATTTAACCAGCCTAGGTCGCTGATCACCTGATAGGTTGAGACAATCCGAACAGGAACCGGTAACATTAAGGTAATAAAGATTGTCCAGAAAGCTACAGACTTAAATCGGAAATCAAAGAACACAATTGCAAAGGCGGAAAGGATAGCCATTATTATTTTCCCAGCAGTAGAAGCTAGTGCGACAAAGATGCTGTTAAACAGTAGTCGGCCCATATCACTGCGTACCCACGCTCCCCGATAATTCTCCAGTGCATGTTCGGATATCTTCAAAGTTGGACGTGCGATTACTTCCTGTAGACTCTGCGTAGAAATCGCAAAGGTATAAATCAAGGGGAACCCGATAATAAAGACCATGATTAGAAGTAAGCAATGGACCCACAGCTTTTTCCAATGTCTCTTACTGATTTGCAGACCATCCACAAAGCTCTTTTGTTTGGCGTCTTTCTGGCTCAATATGAAACCTTCCTCTCAATGAACTGAAACTGAAATACAGTTAATATAGTGGCCATTAACATCAGAATTACAGATTGCGCTGCAGAGGAACCAAGGTTAAGGTTGATAATTCCATCTCTGTACGCTTTGTAGATCAGGATCTCTGTCGCCCCGCCTGGGCCACCCTTTGTAACGGCATCAATCAACCCAAATGTGTCAAATAATGAGTAAATTAGATTCATAGTAAGGAGAAAAAATGTTGTTGGCGATAGAAGTGGTAGTGTAATATGGCGGATAGCTTTAAAGGAAGTTGCGCCGTCCACTAAAGATGCTTCTATTAGTGATTTGGGAATCGCCTGCAAACCAGCCAAGAAAAACGCTACGTTGTATCCCAGGTTGGTCCATATTGCCGTAAGGATGACCAAGATCATAGCCGCATCACCCTGCAATATCCAGTCGAAATCAAAGTCGATAATATCACGGAACCAATAAGGGACTATGCCAAAGGTTGGATGAAGCATGAACATCCAGATTATTCCTGCGACGGGAAGGGCAATTCCATAAGGCCATAAGATAGCCGTTCGATAAAAAGTAAGCCCGCGTATAGCTTGATTCAATAGTAAAGCGATTCCTAAAGAAATGATCACACCCAAGAGAGTGACACTTCCGGAAAAGATCAGAGTGGTAATTAGGCTTTGCTGATACTGGGGTGACTGAAGTAAGGCCCGAAAATTCTGCATACCAACAAAAAAGATGCGGTCCCCAAAGGGGGATGTCCTATATACAGCAAGGCGTAAGGAAGTGAAGGCAGGCCAAAAAAAGAATACGATGGTAATTATTATCTGCGGAGTTATCAGAATATATGGTAGCCCTTTGTTCTTAAAGACAACTTGAGACATAGTGTTACCCTTTCTTTTTTGGGTAGTACACGGTTTGGATTAGATCCAAACCGTGTACTGCATCATTTTATTGATAAATCTCAGCAAATTCTCGTAGAAGTTGATTAGCTCTCTTAACAGCGTCGTCAAGCCCATCTTGGACAGTTTTTTTGCCTCCGAAAATGTTCTCAAGTTCCTCTTCAACAACATTACGAATTTCTACGAAGTTGCCGAGGCGAAGTCCCTTGGTATCAGCTGTGGGTTCAGAATAGTTTAATTGGTTGATGGCTATTCGCTGATATGGCTCTTTCTCAAAGTGGCCTTCTGCAGCTAAGAGTTCGGCGGCAGGGATGCTGATTGGAACATATCCAGTTTGCTTGTGCCACCAGGCTTGTTGCTTAGGTTGGGCAACAAAGTCAAGGAACTCGGCTACGCCGCGGTATTCATCACTGTCATGCCCTTTCATTACCCAAAGTGTTGCACCACCAATAATCGAGTTGGCAATTGGGTAGGGGTCGCCCCAATGAGGGAGCATAGCTGCCCCCCAATTCAATCCACTTTTCTTCATGCTGCCGATTAGCGCCGATGAATGAGGCATCATAGCACATTCTTCGTTCATGAAGATCCAGTTAGCACTATCGCCTCTTCCTCCGTAATGGAAAATTCCTTCTTGCTGCCATTTAGCTAAGGCAGAAACGTGACGCATACCAAATTCGCGGTTGATTAGTAACTCTGTATCTAGGCTTTCGAATCCATTTCCGTGGCTGGCGAAGGGTAGTCCGTGCCAGGCGTGCATGTTTTCAAGCAATACCCAGGAAGGCCATCCTGTTGTAAATCCATAGCGGGCAGCACCAGAATCAATTATCTGGCGACTAAACTCTTCTACTTCCTGCCATGTTTTGGGGGGCCGCTCTGGATCTAGACCGGCAGCGGCAAATATGTCTTTATTATAGAACAAGATTGGGCTGGATGAATTAAACGGCAAGGAGTATAGGTTACCCTCACGGGTATAATACGCATAGACCGCTGGGACAAAATCACTCCAGTCAATATCGATGCCGTAATCTCCCATCAATTGAAAGACAGGATATACTGCTCCAGATAAGAGCATTGTTTGGGTACCCACTTCGTAAATCTGTACGATATGAGGTGGATTTCCTGCACGATAGGCTGCAATCGAAGCTGTCATAGATTCGGCGTAGTCTCCTCTAAAAAAGGCGACTACTTCAAATTCATCTTGGCTTTCATTGAAATCTTTGACCAGCTGTTGTACAGTTTCACCTAACTGACCGCCTAATGAAAACCGAAAGTCAATCTGAGTCTTGGCACTAGCTATGCTTGCACCTGCTAACATGACTGCGAGCACAATTAGGGTCACGAGACTCCTTGATTTCAATTTCATAAGGTTCCTCCCCCTTTGATTTTGGGTGTTCTGTCAAACCGATACTATCCTCCTTTTTACCGGCACAGATTCAACTGTTGGTTGGCTAAGTCTTGCTTAAGCTCGTGGATATTATGGCCGTTCTTTTTGATTATTTACTCGAGTCATTCACTTCCCCGAACACTCTCAAAATC
>JAAZLW010000038.1 GCA_012799135.1 Bacillota bacterium
AGCAATACAAACGAAAGCCTCAAGGCATGGTAGGGCTGGGTATTGTGCTTGTCTATGTGCTTGTTGCCTTATTTGCCCCCATAATCGCTCCACATGACCCTATGAACGATCTTTATCTTGCAGATAGTATTGCCGCTCCGGCGTGGATGTCGAAACTGGGTGGAAAGTATCAAGGGCTGCCACCTACCCTCCGGTTTTCCCTCGGACATGATCAGTGGAATATTGCAAAAACCCACGGTGTTGATATCTCCCCATGGAAAAGAGATGCAGGAGACGGAATTGAGATTATTATGCCTGCGACCATCGAGGAACCGGTGGATAAGGCCGAGGGTACAGAAGCTGCAGATATTCCGTGGATAAGCAGTTTCAAATGGGACCCCTTTGGTTCCGATGAGGATTCCGAAGAATCAACGGAAGTAGCTGCAGCAGGTGAAGTACTTGAGCCTATACAAGATAAGGCGGAGCTCAAGTACAGTTTCAGCTACAACTATAAGCAACCTCAAACTTTCAGTGCTAGCTTTCTCTATGACATTGATGCACCTTCCGATGCTACAACACTGATGGAGCTAGAGTTAATCACACCTAGTGGCAAGAACTTCAGCCTGTGGCAGGCCAAGACCCATGGCAAAGTTACAGGGGGCAAAGCACTTGTGGATGCACGAGATCTTGACCTCAAGATGCGCCTAGGCCTTGCCTTTTTCGATGAACCTACCGATGTAGTGTTTGCTGAGCAGGGAGATTATACACTATGCTTGAGGGCTAACACAGAATCATCAACAGAGCCTGTGACCATTCGGCTACAACCTGTTGAGTTCAAAGTGTTGGGGATGGTACATGGACTTTTGGGTACCGATCACCTGGGTTCCGATCTTTGGTCACAACTGGTTTATGGTACCCGAATCGCGTTGGCTATCGGCCTATCAGCCGCATTCATTGCTGTGGTCATAGGAACATCTGTAGGTCTCATCGCTGGCTATCTGGGCGGTATGGTCGATGAGGTGCTAATGCGAGTAGTGGACGTATTGCTGGCCGTACCTACAATGCCGATTCTCATTATTTTAGGTGCCCTGTTTGGCAAGAGCATTTTCAATGTCGTTATTCTTCTGGCACTTTTCTCTTGGATGGGTATCGCAAGAATCGTCAGGGCCCAGACATTGTCTTTGAAGGAACGTACCTTTGTTGAAGCAGCGAAGGCCTCTGGTGCCAGTAGCGATTATATTATGGCTTCGCATATTCTGCCGAACACCGTTCCCCTGATCTTCGCTAACCTGGTTCTGAGGATTCCCAGTGCCATCCTTACAGAAGCTTCTTTGAGCTTCCTGGGACTAGGTGACCCCCGGGTACCCACTTGGGGCAGGATCCTGCAGAACTCCAGACAGTTCGGGGGCTTTACCAAGATGGCCTGGTGGTGGTTATTGCCGCCAGGATTAGCACTTACATTTCTCAGCTTGGCCTTTGTGTTTATTGGCAACTCAGTTAATGAAATTCTTAATCCACGACATAGGGAGAGATCGTAGTCATGGCCCTACTAGAAGTGAAAGACCTCAAAATGTACTACCGGACCCTCCGGGGCCATGTCCGGGCGGTCGATTCTGTCAGTTTCGAAATCGAGCGTGGCAAGGCCCTCGGCATTGCCGGAGAGTCCGGTTGTGGGAAATCGAGTATGGCATCGGCAGTCTTGCGGCTGCTTCCATCTAATGGTGCCTACCATGGCGGTAGCGTTTTCATGGATGGCCAAGACCTGCTAAAGATGCCAGATGAGCAATTCCGTAAAGAGATCCGGTGGAAGCGAATCTCTATGATCTTCCAAGGCGCAATGAATGCCCTCAACCCAGTGCATCGGGTAGGCGAACAGATCGTTGAGGCTATACTGAGCCATGAAGACATAGAGCGACCGGAAGCAGTAGCAAGAGCGAAGGAACTTCTGGATTTGGTGGGTATCAACCCAGACCGCTTTTCCGAATACCCCCATGAGTTTAGTGGAGGTATGAAGCAACGTTCAGTCATCGCCATGTCCTTGGCATGTCACCCAGATCTGATTATTGCCGATGAGCCTACTACCGCCTTGGACGTAATGGTACAAGCGCAGATTCTGAAAGCTATGGGCGATTTACGGGAGCGTTTAGGTTTATCGATGATGCTCATTACCCATGACCTTTCAGTGATCGCACAAACCTGTGATTCCGTTGTAATCATGTATGCAGGTAAAGTAGTGGAATATGGCAGTGTAATGGACGTATATACCAATCCACTGCATCCCTACGCTCAGGGACTGCTGAGTTCATTTCCTAATATCAAAGCCGAACGCTCAGAGGTTAGATCTTTACCGGGAT
>JAAZLW010000304.1 GCA_012799135.1 Bacillota bacterium
GGCAAAAGCTCCCTAATCATTTCATCGAGATTGCGGTGGTCACTAACTTCGAACTGGGGAGTATCATGTTCAGGCTTACTGTATTCGCCTACGCCAGTGCATGATCCAGCACTGATCTGGGATATACCGAGAGCAATGACCTCCTCACGAAAGCGGGGGGACTCTCTAGTAGAGAGAATCATCCCAGTATAGGGTACAGCGAGTCGCAGGCAAGCGACGATCCGCTTAAAGTCCTCATCGGAAACAAGATAGGGGAAAGTCTCCAGTGATACACCGGCAGCTGGCCTTAAGCGAGGGAAAGAAATAGTGTGGGGACCTATCCCGTAGGTTCTATCTAAGTGCTTAGCATGGGCTAGTAGTGCCACAGTCTCAAACCGCCAATCATAAAGCCCGTATAATACTCCGATTCCAACATCATCGATACCGCCTTGTATGGCTCTATCCATCGCGGTAGTATGCCAGTCATAGTCGGCTTTGGGTCCATCATGGACCGCGCGGTAAGTATCTCGGTGGTATGTCTCCTGGAATAGCACATAGGTCCCGATATCTGCAGCTTTTAGCTTCTGGTAATCCTCTACGCAAGTAGCCGCTATGTTGACATTGATTCTGCGGATACTGCCATTACCTGACCGGGTCTGGTAGATGGTATCCATTGCCTCGATTACATAATCGATGGGGCAGTTTACCGGATCTTCACCAGCCTCCAAAGCGATGCGCTTGTGGCCCATGGCCTCGATGGCCATGACTTCCTCTTTTAGCTCATCCATGGTGAGTCTTCGCCGCGGGTACTTATTGTCTCTTTTATAGGCACAGTACCTACAGTTATTTACACAATGGTCGCTAATATAAAGTGGTGCAAAGAAGACTAGCCGCTTACCATAGATAGCCTCCTTGATTTTTCTTGCCACAGTGTAGATCTCCTCGACAAGCTCATGCTCATCAACCCAAAGCAGAGCCGCCAGTTCTTCTAGCTCAAGGCCCTCTAGCTTTTGGGCTTTTGCCAGGACATCTCTTACTGCTTGAGGGCTGTATGCGGCTCCTTTTTCTAAGGCTGCACGAATCTCCCCATCGTTAATGAAAGTGGCCTTCTCTTTTGACATCTGTACTACCCCTTCCCCAAGGTTGTTTGGGACTATCTCCCCGTCCGGGGCAGATAGTCATGCTTAAATTAGAGACATCTTGCTTGGTTTGCCAAATGGAATCACAGATTACATCTCCATCGGCGCTTGCTTTCCCCGGGTAAATACTATAAGAAGCCCGGTACTTTGCTGGAGTTACATCTAGCATCAGGACATTGGCACCGGCCATGAGTGCTAGGCTCCTAGCATCCTGCAGCTTGGGAGCTTCGCTTTTCCACCACTTGTCATTTTGTCCAATCACACCTAAGGCCGTAGTGGCAGGCATATGGGCATTGGGAACAAGCAGCCGGGCCACTGCTATAGTCGTTAGGGTAGAGCACACATTACTCGCAAGACTAACAGATCCCAACGGGGTGTCTGGGTGGGGGATGAATGGCCCAATGCTGACCATTTCATAGTCCGCATCGCGACAAAGCAAGAGGTCGCTAGCTACAGACTCTAGGTCCTGCCCAGGCAGGCCCAGGATAATTCCCGATCCCGTTTGGTAGCCAAGGCCCCTAAGGGTATCAAGGCATCCTAGGCGCTGCTCCAAAGTAGTAGTTGGTTTTAGCTTCCTAAAGAGGTTCCCATCACTTGTCTCGAACTTGAGAAGGAATCTGTCTGCTCCTGCTTCCTGTAACGCTTGGTAGACCCCATAGGATCTCTCCCCGATACTAAGTGTGACTGCTGCATTGGTAGCTAGCTTGATCTCTTGCACTACCCACTCCAGGTCTTCCAGGTCATAGCCAGGATCCTCGCCGGATTGCAAAACATAGGTGCCGAACTGATGCGCTTTATGAGCCTTGATGGCAGCTTCCACTATTGCATCCGGAGTCATCCTATAGCGGGCCACCCGACGATTGCCTTGTCTTAGCCCACAGTAGAGGCAATCTTGACGGCAGTAGTTGGAGAACTCGATGATGGCTCTTAGGTGGATGCACTTACCGGTGGCATCTAGCCTTAGCAGGTGGGCAGTCTGCCAAAGCCTTCTAGTTGCAGCTAGGCTAGGTGGCGTTAATAGAGCCATCACGTCGTTTGTGCTAAGGCCTTCGGGATTAACTATAGCTTTGTCTAGTAGAGCAGTATAAGCTATCATTTGATCAAGGTGACCCGAGATTTGACACCGGTAATGGCACCTAGTTTTCCCGTCATGGCTCCGATGGTATCGGTATCGCCATCGATGATGAGTGAGATCACCGAGACCCCTCTATCCCGATAAGGGATTCCCATACGGCCTACTATGATCTCGCCGTATTCACCGAGGATCTCATTGACGCGGGGAGCAGCCTTCTGACGATCCTCGATGATGATGGCAGCAACACCGACTCTGTTCTGTGGGCTTGTGTTCTCTTGCTTCGTACCAGCCATGTTTTGCACCTCCAGGTTTTTGGGGTAGGGTAACAAAAAACCCGTCTTATAGACGGGCTAATGGTCCTTGAATACGCGAACGGCGTAGCTTCAAGTATCCGCACCTCCCTAGCTTCAGGTAGTATCTCCCGCAAGCGTCGGTAAGGCACAGCAAGATCATTAGCCCTAAGGTTTAGGTAGTAACCCTACCCGCAGGCA